>CANFGH010000045.1 GCA_947446285.1 Chloroflexota bacterium | reverse complement strand
TACGCCCCCAAACCCTGCGACCAAGCCGCCAATCTTCTGCCACGACAGCGTCTGGCGGAGCCACGTTGCCGAGAGAATGGCGCCAAAGAACGGTGTCGTGGAGTTCATGACGGACGCCAGCGAAGACGTGATCCGCAGCTCAGAAAAGGAGAACAGGAAGAAGGGCAGGGCCGTATTGACAACGCCGACCAGCAGCCACTTGCGCCAATCCCGGCGATCCGGCAGGGTCTGTCCAGTTCCCCAGACATAACCCACGACGATCACGGATGCGACGGTGATGCGGACGCCCACTAACGCGGCGGGGCCGAACTCCGGTGTTCCAAGGCGCAGGAAGAGGAAGGCGGTACTCCAAAGCGCCCCAAGGAAGAGCAGGACGCCAAACTCGAGCAAACCCATGAGCGATCCAGTTTCTTCGACGGAATGTCCTACCGCCGATGCCGGGTGACATGATCCCGGCCAGTCACCGACGGTACGGCACACTCTACCGACCGGACAGCCGGGATAGTGCGGTTGGACCCGTCACTGATGCGCAGGGTGCGCAGGTCCCGCACGACACGCCCGCGTTGCAACAATGGCGCGGGGTTTGGAAATCAAGCGGGGGCGTCTTCACGCCAACGTCCAGAGGTCGCGGTCGGGACGGTACGCACGGCTTGTGGCACCCCCAAGCCCGGTGTTCGCGATGATCCCCGCGTGACGCAAGTAGCGCTTCCACTGCATGTAGGTTGAGGTTCGCCGCTCGGACGGTCTGGCAAGATGCCACTGGATGCGTCCTCGTCGGTCAGCGATCCGAGCCGCCCCGTCGGACAACAAGAAGACGGGTGAGGTCCGAGCTGGGTCAATCGCATCGCATGAACGGGCGAGTTGGGGGAATGTCCCAGTCCAGCCCGGCAACGACCCTAGCCCCTGGACCAGGTGACGAACCATCGGGTCATGCAGAAGCAGGAGGCGAAGAGCCGCCGAAGCCCTTGGCGACACAAGAGCCAAGGTCATGCCCGGCCTCTTGACCATCAGGTGCACCCGACCCCAAATCCTCCAGCTCCTGTGGGATGAGTTCCCTCAGGGTCAGCCCGGTCGCCGTCAGTGTGACCTCGTCGCGCGCTCTTCCAACCAAGCCGAGCCTCGTGGCGTCGTCGAGCGAGTGGCGCCACCCTTCGGGCATTGGGTAGCCCGCGATGCGGTCTGGCAACTCGGAGAGCGGTACGACGCCATCGGTGCCGAGTGCGACGCACCACGCCATCGCATGCGTGGCTAGGTTGTAGTGCAAGGTCCGGTGAGCCGCCCATTCGACACTGCCGAACTGGGCACGGATCGACTCGAAGGGCAACCAGAGCGGCTGACGGGCGGGCGGAAGATGCACGATGCGCACAACCGGCGACCTGGTTTCGGTGGTGTCCACAGCGATCACACCGACGGCCTAGCGTCGGGCGTCAGCAAGGACCGCCTCCCCGCACGCGCGACCATCAGCTGCCAGAAAGACACGGTGGAACGCACGTCCATACCGCTCGGCCTGCGCCACACCATTCAGGAGGTCAGCCGTCCCCTTGGCTTCAATGGCGAAATGCGAACCATCGTCAAGCCTGCCGACAATGTCCGGATGGACGGCCACATCCTCAAGTTCGACTGAGAACCGTTGGAACGGCTTGAGTTGCGGGAAGCCGGTCAGCGAGCCGTGCGCGTCGGTGTACGGGCCCTTTGTCACCGCCTCAGCAATGCCACGCGCTTTCACGTGTGCATGGGTGGCAAGGATGACTTCAGATTCGTTCATTGTCTCGTGAGATACCGCATCCTATCGCCAACGCGTCACGGCGCTCGCAAGACCTTGCCAAGGCAACTGCTATGGATATTGGAGAGATAGGGTGGAAAGAGGGGAATTTTCGAATATCCCTCACCTGCGTACAGGGCAATAGCCCAATCCATGACGGTTCCAGTCTCGAGAGCGGTCGCCTGGTAGCCAAAAGCCCTTGCCTCGACTTCAAGCGCGCGAAGGATCCTCACCCCGATACCGCGTCGGCGATATGACGGAACCGTGTACATCCGCTTCACCTCGGCAGTTCCGGGTAGTGCGCCAAGTGGGCAGATGCCACCGCACGCGACTGGAGCACCGTCGTCATAGGCAACGAGGAATGCGCCGCGAGGCGACCTGAACTGGGGTGGGTCGGCGAGTGCGAAACCTCGAAACCCGAACAGCTCACCCAGTTCCGTCTGCTGAGCTTCCTGGAGTGTGCGCGCGTCCGGCGTGTCGACCCGGACCAATCGAAGCGTGACGGCTAGCGGACGCGAAGGGCTCGGTTCATGGCGTGGTGCAACACGGGACTTCGTCACGGACAGACGTTCTCCGGTTCCGGTTCCCGCCCTTGGGGACCGAAATGTGATCCCTGCCAAGGTACCAATGTGTTCGGCTCACCTGCGAAATTCTAAGAGATCCACGGACCGTTCACCGTTTGCTGTAGATCCTTTGCGAAGCAGACGCTATACCCGTTTCCGATGTACGGCGGGTAGGTGGGGATTGGCAGATACCCCATCCCCGCATACAGGGCAATTGCCCAGGTCATGGTGTTCCCGGTCTCAAGCCCGATGCGCCTGTATCCAAGAGTCCGGGCATGATCTTCAAGCACGGTGACCAGCCATCGGGAGATCCCTTGGCGTCTGCGGTCCGGGACGGTGTACATGCGCTTAATTTCGGCATGTCCGGGAAGCGCCAATAGCGCCGAGACGCCTCCGCACGCGACGAGGTCAGCTCCGTCGTACACCACTACAAAGGCACCATCGGGATGGGTGAACGGCACCGGGTCGAGCCGGTTCAGATCATCAAAGCCAAAGATCGATCCAAGTTCACGCTGCTGGGCATCCGACAACGCCTGGGCATCAGGGTGGTCGACCGGCAGGATACGCACGGTCAGTGCGTCAAATGGGGATGGCTTCGTCACCACCTTGTTGTAGCGCATTTGACCGATAGGACAATCCCGAGTGTCCGTCGTGAAACGGATCCATCGAACGCCACGCTCAAGGTTGTCCCGCGTCCGGTTGGAGGTACGATCAACGAACCCATAGCGCCGGACCTCCGATCAGCGTATCCCGCATCAAGTCCGGCCAGTCCAACTACCCAAGGATCGAACCAATGTGGACTTCCCATGAAATCACCGCAGGCGGACTCAAGATTCACTACTTGCGCACAGGCGGTGGTGGCCCACCACTCGTCCTTGCTCACGGTGCCACCGACAACGGCGGATGCTGGGTTCGCCTCGCGACAGCCCTCGCCGATACGTTCGACGTGATCGTGCCCGATGCGCGGGGGCATGGCCTGTCCGATGCGCCGGAGGGCGATTACTCCGCATCCACGCTCGGCAACGACCTCGCCGCGTTCATTGAGGCACTGCATCTTGACCGACCACTCGTGGGAGGGCACTCAATGGGTGCAGACACCACGCTTGCGTTGATCGCGAACCATCCGGACGTGGCGAGGGCTGCCTTTCTTGAAGACCCGGTCTTCCGGATGGGAGTGGGGGCCCAAGAAGAGATTGTGTCCAGACGCGCACGCATGCGAGAGGAAGCGCACGCACGGGGCTCTATCGGGCATGAGGGCATCGTGGCGCAGGAGCGCGCGCGCAACCCGCTCTGGGACGACGTCGAGTTTGACAACTGGGCGACAGCCAAGATGCAGGTTCGCGATGCCTTCTTTGCCACCGTCCCCGAGGTGTACGATTGGCAGGGACTGCTTGGAAAGGTTGAGTGCCCGACCCTGTTGGTCATTGGCGACCCGTCGCTCGGAGGCATCGTAAACCCCGATGCGGCTGGCGAAGCCGAACACCTTTGTCCAACCCTCGAGATTGCGCACATTCCCGGATCTGGCCACAGCATCCGACGCGACCGGTTTGCCTCGTTCCTCAGCGAGGTCGGCGCCTTCCTCGCTCGCAACATCTGATACTGGGCGTGCACTCGACGGGGGCGCTACATCGCCGCGCCCCCGTCAACGGTAATCATCGATCCGGTTATGGCCGCTGCCTCAGGGGAAATGACAAACCTGACCGTCCTTGCGATGTCCTCAGGGGACATCAGACGCCCCATCGGGGTCGCAGCCAAGCGCATCCGGTAGTTTTCCGGATTGTCAAGGCTTGTGGTGGCATCGTTCGGACTGTATGGCGTGTCGGCGCGGAGGAAGGGCGTATCGACGTGGCCGGGCGAGACCAGGACACACCGGATGTTCTCGGTGGCATAGGACAGCGCCGCAGATCGCGTCAAGCCCACGAGCCCCATCTTGGCAGCGCCATATCCTGGGCTCATCGCGCCGGGCCGAACCGACGCGATTGACCCAAGGTTGATGATCACACCACGGCCCGCGCGTCGCATTGATGGCACGGCGGCCTTGATGCCAAGGAACGATCCTTTGAGGATGGTGTCCACGATCAAGTCCCACATCGCCTCGGACTGGTCGTCGAAGGTCGTCCGCACATTCGCACCGGCGTTGTTTGCGAGCACCGTGACGGGTCCAAAGGCTGCCTCGGTCGCCGCCACGGTCCGCTGCCACTGATCCAGATCACGTACGTCGAGCTCAGACGCAATCGCGCGACCACCCGCTTTCGTGATTTCGTCGGCCATCGCCTCGGCCTTCGCCAAGTCAACGTCAGCGACCCCAATGGCCGCTCCACTCAACGCCAGAAGACGCGCCTGTGCGCCCCCGATCGCCCCCCCCGCACCGGTAATGACCGCAACCTCACCATCAAGACGCATGACTTTGGTGCCCCCTCCTCATCTCGAACGTCTCGAAGAGCCTTGCACCCGCGTGGAGGTCAACCGGCCGGCCGGCGATCACCGCCCAGGCAGTGTCGGCGTCGCGCACGAGGGATTGGTTGACCATCCCAACCACATCAATCCAAAGGCGGGCAGCTGCAGAAACGGGCACGACACCGCCACCAGGATCCTGGCTCACGACCACCAAGGACCCACCGGCGGGACCAATGAGACCGCGCACGGCGTCAACCTCACCAAGGACTGCTGCAACCGTTGCCTCGCAAGCTCCTGCGGGTACCACTTCCCTGCCACCAGGACCGATCTCAATCCTCGGCAAGTGCGATGACACAAGAATCCCAATATCCTCAAGCAGGATGACATCGGAGAAACCGGCCATCTGTGCCTCGGCGACTGCTGTTGCCAGATCGCGGGAGGCCTCGACAGTCACCCACGACGATGGACGACGCGCACGATGCGAGGCGATGCGCGTGTCGTTCTCAACATCTTTCGACAGCGCCGGTGACGTCGCGAGATAGATGATTGGACGCCCGTTCGACAGGCGGGACGCAAATTCCTCAGCGACAGCACTATTGCCGCTTGCGATACCCCCAATGACCACGTGAAGTCCGGAGACACGTGTGCCAACTGGTGATCGGCCATGGCCATATGGCGGTGGCCACGACTGATCGGGACCTCCGTCCAGTCCCGCCACACACGTGGGATCCGAGACGTCCGGAGGATTGGCGTTCACGCCGGACGCACCAGTCCGGTGTCAGGAACCGCCTCTAGGTCGGCACCCCGCAAGTGGGAGGTGTCGTTCCACGATTCAAGGATCGGCCCGTCAGGCCACCAAGAGACGATCGACAGACCGGCATTCCCGGCCGTCAGGCGCCACGCGGCATCAAGGTTGAGACCGAGAAAGAAGCAACCGAGTGCGCGAACGACCCCGCCGTGCGTCGCAATCAGGACGGTCTCGCCGGCATGGCGTGACTGTATTGCCTGAAGAGCCGGCCTGACCCGATCCAGAAGATCACCAAGCTGCTCCCCACCCGGAGGTGCCGTGCGCGCGGGATGGCGCAAGCGACGTGACGCGACTTCCGGATCCCTCGCTGCCGCCTCGGCGTAGACGAGTCCCTCCCATTCGCCAAAGGCAAGTTCGCGCCATGCCGGATCCCGTGTCACCGGCACTAAGCGCCCTTCAACGGCCAGGTCCGCGGTACGCCATGCCCTTTGCAGATCACTGGCATAGACCGCAGCGATGAGTTCATCAGCTAGCCTCGGGACGAGCGCACGCGCCTGCATCTCGCCCCGATCACTCAGGTGAACATCGGTTTGGCCCTGGATGCGACCGTCGGCGTTCCACTGGGTCTCGCCGTGACGAACAATGAGCACCCGAACCGGTAGCGTTCCGTGCGCATCCGGCTCAGATGCGTGTCCGACCGTTGCGGACTTCGGTCCAGTCATCGCCCAACCTCCCAGTCAATTTCGATCGGTGTGCGCTTCACGCCAAGGCGCGCGTCATCGGGAAGGGAGGCGGCGATCAATGACGCAGACGTTCCCAAAACGGGATGAACCCACTCTGGTTCAAGGTCCGCCAGCGGCACCATCACGAACCCACGTTCATGCATGAGGGCATGTGGGATCGCCAAGTCCGGCCCGTTCTCGATCGTGCGACCCATGGCAAGGATGTCGATGTCGATCACCCTTGGACCCCAACGTCGGGTCGGACGCCGCCCAACCTCGAACTCGATAGCCTTGACGCGCGCCAGAAGCAGTTGGGGCGAGAGGCCAGTCGTGCCACGCGCCACCAAGTTCAGGAACATGGGCTGGTCAGTGTCCCCCCACGGTGGCGTTTCATAGACTGGCGAGATCGTCAAGTCCTCACAGTCCTGGGCGAGAAGCCAGAGGGCATGGCGAAGATGAGCGACCCTGTCGCCGAGGTTGCCCCCAATTCCCAACAAGACTGAATCGTCATTGCTCACGGATGCGTTCCCAAAGGTGCCAAACCGGTCATCGCTCATGATCACCTACAAGTTCGCACGGTGCTTGATCGAAATCTGCGGACATCAAACCAGAGGGGTGGCACTTTGCGCCACGAACGCAACGATCTCGACAACCTCACCGCTGAACCAGAAAGTATCGCCCGTCCGTCCACCCGACGACCTGTGATCGGGCGTCCGAGAAACAAGGCAAGAACCCAAGCCAATTCGCCGATAGCCAAGTCTGTGGGTCCGAATGGAACGGACACTGATATCTCGGGAATTCCCGAAACACCGTTGTGCCACTCCTTCAAGCAGCAGCAACCATCGAACCCAAAACTGAACGGCAGACTGCGTCCACCGCTAGTCCCAAACCGACGGCATAGCTCCCCAAGCGAGTGTCCTGAATTCCATCAAGGCGTCGATCTTGCAACCCGAGGAATGTCCCGTCACACGTGTGCAGATTCATGGGACCATGATGCTGACAACCATGCGAGCAACAAGCGCAACCGACGTCGGTACATCCAAAACGAGCCGGAAAACGGTGTCGAGCCTCATGGCAGCGCCGCCAGTCAGTTGTTCGACGGCCAACAAGAATGCGAGGGCAAACACGTAGCCTGTCGGAGCCGGACGGGTGAGCACTGGTCGGACCGGGTTCGGGATGGCGGTCAGGAACTGGCCCGCCAGTGAGAGAGAGGCGGCACGACCCGGGTTATACTCGGGGCGATTGCAGACACTACCCACCCTGACCGATCTGGTCTGATTGCGCTTCGCTGAGACCGCTTCACTCCCGCCAGTGGTCCCTGTGATGGATCGGCCCAGGCACCGGTTTCAATCGTCGCGTGATCCTGAGGCTTGGGTACAAATGCCAGACTGCCAAGGGCGAGGCCGACAAGATGCCTGTCTATGAGTACCGTTGCGAAGCGTGCCAGAAGCGTTCGACGCACTTCTTCCGTTCATTCGCCTTGGCGACAACTCCGGATTGTCCTCACTGCCACGCGAATGCAGGGCAGATGAAAAAGCTTGTTTCGAAATTCGCGGTCCTTCGCGGTGACGAGGCGCGATTGGAGGCTCTCAGCGACCCATCGATGTTCTCGGATGTCGATGAGAACGACCCTCGCAGTGTCGCAAAATGGGCCCGCAAACTCGGTGAGCACCTCGGAGATGACCTGCCGGGTGACTACGGCGAGATGGTCGAGCAACTTGAAGCCGGCGGGAGTCTCGCCGACGGTGACGCCGGTGCGGACAGCCCGATGTTCGACGGTGGACTTTCAGCCGGTGGTGGCGGATTCGGCGACGACTGACGCCGCTGGGAGAGGGTCATGGTCCACACAACGCTTTGCCTACGAGCCAATGTGGCGAAATGAGCGGACCACACGTCCCCTTGCCCCTCGCTTCGGGCAAGGGGCATCGGTGTGCGGGGACTAGCCGACGAGGGTCCCCTCGACCATTTGCTTCAATGCGGGCTTTGGACGAAGACCGACAAGACGGGCAACTTCCTTCCCACCCTTGAATGCGATCAGCGTGGGAATCCCCATGACCCCATAACTGCTCATGGTGCGGGGATTGTCGTCAGCATTGAGTTTGGCGAACGTCACGCGACCGTCATATTCCGTCGCAAGGTCATCGACCATCGGTGCGATTGCTCGGCAGGGGCCACACCAAGGGGCCCAAAAGTCCACAATCACCGGCGCATCTGCTCCGAGAACCGACGTGGCAAAATCGCCGTCGTTCACGGTAATTGGCTTGGCCATTGACCTGAAATCCTCTCTCGCAAGATCACAAGCGTCAAGCGACGACTGTGCAACCCGGCGTACGCACCACAGTACGTCTTTCCCAACACTATCACTACGCCAGGGAACACTCGGCCAGGTGGCGCCCGGCCGAAAGAACCCAGTCGGGCCCAGTAAAGGCTACCCCGTGGCAGGTTCCCACCTATCCGGCGGCAGCCGCCAGATCTGACGGCAAGGACGGTATCGGTGCAAGCGGCATCTCCGCAATCGCCGCGCTGATCGCCGCAAGGATCTCGGAAACCACCGGTCTCGCGGTTTCGGTGGTGACCGCACCATCGGGAAGTGCAACATACTTCGCCGACCGGCCGTGACGGGCAAGCCACGATGCGACGACATGCATCTGGTCGAGTTCAGCGAGGTCGATATCCAAGGGTCGCGCCGTCGGATAGTGAGTGCGAAGAAACCGGGTCAGCGTCGCCCGACGCGCCGTTGCATCGCGCCCTTTGGCGTCGGTATCAACCGCAAACTGGCCTTGCAGGCGTGCGCCGGAAAACGCCAGGACCTGCAACAGCCGACGTGCTGCCACACCCGAACCCCCTCGGACAATCACCACGAAGTTCGGGGTATGCGCGGCCGAACGCAAGTGCCGTCGCTTGCCGTGCAAGGTTCGCAAAGCTGACGCCATCTGGTGGAGTTCGGACGCCCGTTCAAAGCGCAAGTCAGTCGAGGCACGATCCCGTTCCGCATCGAGCCGCGCGATCAATTGGCTTGCATCGCCGCGCATCAGCGCCGTTGCGTCCGCAAGGGATGGCGCGTACCGATCAGGGGCCAGTTCCCGCACGTCCATGCACGGTGCCTGGCACCGGTGAACCTGCGCGTGAAAGCACGACTGACCCTCACGCGCAGTCGGCAGTCGTCCTTCGCACTGTCGTAAGGCAAAGAGGCGATTGACGAAGTCGCGCGTCTGCTCGGCAGAAGCGCGGTCCCAGAACGGCCCGAAGTACGCCCGTCCGTCGGGATCGATTCCCTTTGTCAGTTCCAGGTACGGGACCCCATCGTTGCCGGGGTCCGTGAACCGCAAGAACGTGTAGTGCGGGTACGCGCGCAACTGCACGTTGTACGGCGGTTGGAATCGCTTGATCAGGGTACTTTCGAGGATCAGTGCCTCGACTTCCGATCCGGTGACATACCACTCGACCGTCGTGGCCCGTTTCGCCATGATCCCGGCCTTGCGTTCACGACCCGGTGCGAAATAGTTCGCCAGACGCGTCCGCAATGCGACCGACTTGCCCGTGTAGAGGATTGAACCGTCGCGGTCACGCCAGACGTAGCAACCCGGTTCGGCCGGCGCATCCCTCACGCCATCGCGGGTGGCAGCAGTCAACCCTGTGGAATGTACCCGGACAGGCAAGTCGGCCAGCACCGCCGAGCTTTCGGGCACCATCCGCACCGGACGTTGGATTTCCACGTTCCGTCAAACGTCCTCGAGGGTGGATCGGTCCCGGCTGCTAGGGCCGCGCTTCGTCGCACCACGTGGTGAACGCAGAGCTGCGTGCGATCCGTATGCTTCTCATAGTTCTGGTTGATCGCCAGACAACCGCACGGCATCGTATCTCAATCGCCAAGGGTTACCAGAAAACTGCAAATGTTCCGACGACTTTTCGCTCGAAATAGTCCTGATGACCCCACCCTGACCGGAACCGAACCGCGGGCAATGATAGGCGTGCATGTCACGTATGTGCGGTGCGCAAGTGTCCGCGACCTGCATCCGGGAGAAATCAAGCCGGTCCGCGTGCGCGGTGGACATGAACTTGCGCTAGCGGTCATCGACGGGCGTGTCCACGCCTTCGAGGCGTACTGCCCGCATCAGGCGTGGCCGCTGAAGTGGTCCGAGGCGGAAAATGGTGCGGACGGCACGCCCAACCTGATTTGCGGCCTACATGGATGGCGGTTTTGCCTAGACACCGGTGTCACCATTGATCCGCCATCCATGGATGATCTCGCCGTCTATCCGACGCGCGTGACCGATGGAGTCGTGTATGTCGGTCTTCCAGGCAACCTGTAAGCCAGGCAACCGCACCCAGCGACGAACCACATCAACGGAGATTCCCATGGACAGTACCCATCCCCGAAGCCGTCGACACATCGTGCAGGGACTCGCCATGTTGGTGGCACCAACGGTTGCAGTTGCGTGTGCTACCGGGACCCCTACTGCGCCCACGACCACCAAGGCAGTGGCGATTGCCCCTTCAAGGCCAGTGAACGGGTTCGAGTTCTGGCAACCATGGCCCATTGACCAACCCACCCACGGGGGACCGATCGGGTGGAAACAGCTCAGTGAAGCGTTCAACTCCACGACCACCAACAAGGTGCAAGTTTCAACACCTGCCGGTGACTACATCGCCGCCGTCCAAGCGGCCATTTCAGCAGGCACCCCACCCGATGGATGGCAAGCCGACCAGCAATGGATGGTGGTCTACGCGGCAAAGGGTGCTTCTGCACCTCTCGACGACCTGATCAAGCGAGACAAGTGGGACAAGGCATCGATCTTTCCGTCGGCCTACGAGACGATGACCTGGAACGGTCGCGTCTGGGGGATGATGCAGCATCCCGATATTGTGTTCATGTGGTACGCGACGGGCCTGCTGAAGGAAACCGGTGCTGATCCCGCCAAACTCCCGATGACATGGCAGGATCTGGATGTCGTCGCGCAGAAGGCAACCAGAAAGCAGGGCGACGGGTTTGACTTCGTCGGGTTCACCCCCCATCTTGGCACCGACTGGCAAGTCATCCTGGCACAGTCAAACGGGGCGAAACTGGTCTCCGATGATGGCAAGATCGTGCAATTCGACACACCGGAAGTTGTCGAGGCAATCGAGTGGGTCAAGGGACACGTCACCCGTCTCGGCGGGATGGGGACCATCGGAAACTGGCAGAAGCTTGTCCCGGGAGGCGATGGACAGGCTCCCGGGACCGCGACGGCTGGCGCCGACATCTTCGCCCAGAAGCGGATGGCGGCGGTGGTCGGTGGAAACTGGACGGCTGACAACATCCGGCGTGCCAACCGGCGCCTCTCGCAGACCCTTGAGTTTGCGGTCGGCCCGGTCCCGAGCGGCCCACAGGGTGCGAAAGACGTCAAGTCCAACGTCTATTCCGGCGGCATCCTCGAAGTTGCTCGCAAGGGTGGCCCGAAGACCGACCAAGTTTGGGAGTTCATGAAGTTCACCGCCACCAAGGAAGGTGGCCTGAACGTGCAGCGAAACACGGCCGACGTATCAGCAAGCCGTGAGGCCGCTCGGGACCCATCCATTCTGGGGAATCCGGACACGGGTCTGGGACGCAAGGAGTTCTACACCCTCTTCGACACCGGCATTGGCAGCCGAACCATCAAGCACCCGGCAACGATCGAACTGACAGCCGAGTTCTCCAGACCAATCTGGACATCCCTCAGCGATCAGACGACGAACACCCGCGACGCGCTCAAGGAGGCATCTCGGGTCGCCCAAGCGAAGGTCGACGCCGTCTTGGCAACCCTTCCGAAGGCCTAAGTTAGCACTCCACGGCCTCGCGGTTTGCCGGTCTCCCTAGGGCAGCGGCACGATCCGGTACGCCCGGCCGGCCTCGACCTCGAACGTGACGACGCAGCCGCCTTCGGTCGTGACGGTTCCGGGTGACCGACGACCGCGGCCGACGGCGCGGACATTCACTGGTCTCGGAGCACGCACGCGGCACGTTCCGGATATCGTGGGCCAGACTGTCGCGCCGGTCAGCACACCACCAGCCCACACAATGTCAACCTCGTAGCCACCTCGGGCTCGTAGTCCGTTCACACGCCCCTCGACCCACGCTGACTCCGGCAGTGCGGGCAACAGGTGCACTTCACCGCGGTGGCTTTGCACCAGCATCTCGGCAATTGCGGACGCACCACCGAAATTACCGTCAATCTGGAAATAGTGGGGAGGGTGAAGATCAAACAGGTTCGGTGCGGTGGAACCGGTCAGCAGCGCGACGAGGTGGTTGTGCGCGGTATCACCCTCTTCAAGCCGTGCCCAGAAGTTCGCCACCCAGGCCCGGCTCCAACCGGTCTGGCCGCTTCCAGCAGCCAGCCGTGCCTCAAGGCTACGGCGTGCCGCCAACGCAAGTTCCGGCGTCTCCCGTGGGGTGATCTGTCCCGCGGGATGCAGTGCAAACAAGTGCGAAAGGTGCCGGTGTTCCGGCTCCGCCTCGCCGCAGGGTTCGAGCCACTCCTGAAGCCGACCGTCCGGGCCAATGCGGTCCGCGGGAAGTCGCCCGCGTGCCGCACGGACCCGCTCACGGAACGCATCGTCGACCTGAAGGATCTCGGAAGCCTGGATGCAACGGTCAAACAGTTCCCTGATGATCTGTGAGTCCATCGCCGGGGACAGGCACAGCGACCCCGTCGTTCCGTCCGGGAGGATGTACCTGTTCTCCGGCGAGATTGACGGACCGGACACCAGCATCGACGGATCGGTGGGATGGGGGATCAGGTAATCGAGATAGAACTCGGAAGCTTCACGCAGCACCGGGTAGGCGCGTGTTTCTAGGAATTCTCGGTCACGCCCGAATGCCCAGTGGTCCCACAGGTGCAGGGACAACCACGCGGACCCCAGGGGCCACATGCCCCACTTCGCACCGTCCACCGGTTCGGTGTGACCCCAGACGTCCAAGTTGTGGTGTGCGACGAACCCCCGCGCACCGTAATGAATCTGGGCGGTGCGTCTTCCAGACGGGCGAACCGCGTCCAACAGGTCGAACAGCGGTCGATGGCACTCACTCAGATTGCCTACCTCGGCAATCCAGTAGTTCATCTCCGTGTTGATGTTGATGGTCCACTTGCTGTCCCACGGAGGCGTCAGACTGTCGTTCCATATGCCCTGCAGCGTGGCAGGAAGCGTGCCTGGACGGCTGCTCGCGATCAGGAGGTAGCGGGCATATTGGAAGTACAAGGCCAGAAGCCCAGGGTCGCTCCCCCCATTTCGAATGGCGGCGAGACGGGCATCGGTTGGCTGTTCCCGCGGACTGCGGGCGTCGGTAGGCATCCCTCTCAGTTCGAGCGAAACACGTCCGAACCATGACCGGTGTTCGGCAATGTGCGCCTCGCGAAGGGCATCGAGTGCGTCCGCTGCGCCATCGAGCGAAGCCGAAACCCGTTCATCCGGGTTATCGCCGGCCTGATCAGTCGCGGCTGCAAGCCGCATCGTGACCGATGTCGCACCCCTGACAACAATGCGGATCCCATCCGCGACGGCCGTGCCACCGTCGAGTTCAATCCTGACAGTCGACTGGAATGCCACGCCATCATTGACACCCGTCCGCCCATGCATCGTCACCGCGTACCCGCCGTCATCCGCAACTGCGTGGACGGTTGCCCCTGCCTCGCGCGTGAGGGAAATATCGCAATCGAGGAGCGCCGGACCGTCAGCCAATAGGTGCATGACGACTACCTGATGAACCGCAGAAACAAAGGTCTCCCGGCGGTACGTCGTTTCTCCCAGACGGAAGGTGACCGTAGCAATCGCCGTCTCGAGGTCGAGTTCACGCCGGTACCGTGTCGGGCGCACGGCCGCGGGCAAGGCGCCGCGTGGAAAGTCGATGAACAAGTCACCAAGGGCCTGATACGGAGGCATCCGCAGCGGCACGCCCATCATGGATGCGTTCGCCAGCGCCTCCGCCTTGTCCGGGCGTCCTTCGGCAAGCAGCCTCCGGGCCTCCGGGAGTGCGTCACGGGCGGACGGGTTCGTGGCATCGCAGGGCCCGCCGGCCCATACCCGCTCCTCGTTGAGTTGCAGTCGCTCGCGTGCAACGCCACCGAAAACCATCGCGCCAAGGCGGCCGTTGCCGATGGGCAACGCTTCCATCCACGTCGCCGCCGGTTTCCGGTACCAGAGCAGTGTCTCGTCAGGCATCTTGCCGCGTTTCCATCGTCAACTATGGGCAGTATGCCCTGTTCAGGGTTGTCCAGGTGTCCCCGGAGCCCGTTCAGTTCCGGTCAGCAGTCGCAAGGTCGGGCATGATCCGGCGTACAAGTGACGTCACGTGGACGGCGCCAGCCTGCATGCCGACCAGGACATTTTCGTGAGTAAGGATCTCCGGGGCATCGGGGAAGGCCAGGTTTGCGACAAGCGATAGGCCCAGGACCCTGGTACCTGCGTGCCGGGCCACAATGACCTCGGCGCAGGTACTCATCCCCACCGCATCCGCCCCAACGACCCGCAGGAAGTGGAGTTCCGCACTCGTCTCGAACGACGGGCCGCTCACCATCACGTACACACCCTCATGCCACGGCAAGCCCGCGTCGGCTGAATGCTTGCGCGCCAAGACACGTAGCGATGGGGTGTAGGCATCAACGATCGCCGGGAATCGCTCTCCAACGCGGTCATCATTCGGCCCGCGCAACGGATGATGGCCCGCCATGCCAGGCAGGAAGATCTGATCCTTAATGATCATCATGTCGCCGGCACGGTATGCCGGATTGATTCCTCCCGAAGCATTCGTCACCAACAGGGTATGGATGCCCAATGCCTGCATGACACGGACGCCAAAGGTGGAGTCCGCCATCGAATGCCCTTCGTAGAAGTGTGCCCGTCCTTGCATGACGACGCACGGAACCCCGGAAATTGTCCCGAGTACCATCCGTCCGGCATGGCTCTTGACGGTGGACCGAGGCATGTCCGGGATCTCTTCATAGGGGATCGAGATGGCGTCTGCGACGAGGTCAGCAACGCCTCCGAGACCGGAACCGAGCACCAAGCCGACCACGGGCACGCGCGGGTCACGGCGACGAACCGCCTCAACGGCGCGGGCGATGGGGCGGAACTGGTTGCCGGGCGTGGTCTCGTTCAAAGCAATATCCCTAGGCGACACTGGCGACACGAAAGAGGCACCCACACCGACGCCAGACGCGTCCCTGGGTGCCTCCGTGGATCAGAACGTGTTCGTGACAGCAGGCGCGGTCACTAGCGCACGATTGTCAGATGGCCACTTGGCGCCGCCGGCAGAGGTGTCGCCGATGGGGTCTGTCGGTACATTTGCGTGGTCGAGATGCTGGCATGCCCGAGTCGCTGCTGCACCTCTCGAAGGAGGGCCCCACCGCCGATGAGCTGCGCGGCGAACGAATGGCGCAAGGTGTGTGGCGTCAGCGTGCCGGCAATCCCCGCGTCCTTGGCGTATCCCTTCAGCACCAGCCAGAAACCCTGCCTCGTGAGGCGGTCACCGCGGTGATTGAGGAACAGGGCACCTGAAGCCGGTTCGCGCGCCAGAAGCAGGCGTCCACGCTGCAGATACGTCTGCAAGGGTGCGAGCACCCGCGCGTCAATCGGGAGCGTCCGGGCACGCCCGCCACGCCCCATGCACTTGACCATTCCGGATGCGACGTCGATGTCACCGACATCAAGTGTCACCACCTCCGAGACACGCATCCCCGTGGATGCAAGCAACTCGAACATTGCCTGGTCCCGAAGGGCTTCTACGGTGTGCCGGCCGGTAGGGGCGAGGAGAAGACGATGGATTTCCTCGGTGGTCAGGGTGCGAGGAGTGAACGGACCGACGCGCGGGGTACCGATACGTGCGGCCGGATCTGAACGAAGCGTCCCTCGTCGCACCAGGAACGCAAAGAATGTCCGGGTGGCCGCAAGTTTGCGTGCGAGGGAGGCAGGGGCATATGCCTGGTCCTTGAGCCAGGCAACGAAGTTAAGGACGGTCGCCGCATCGGTGTCCCAGTCCTTGATCCCCTGCCGGTCCAGGTACCCCCGAAACTGACGGAGGTCATTGCCGTACGCGACCAAGGTATTGGCTGAGAGTCGCTTCGCCGAACGGATGTCCCCGAGGAACTCGTCAATGTCGGGGGACATCCCGACTGGGGACGACGGCGTCTTGGGACGGGTCTCCTGCGGTTCAGCCGGACCCAGGCGACGCGCTTCCGGTGGCAACGTCAGCTTCGCGCCACGTCCGCGCGTAGAGCGCGCCTGCGAAACTGCCGCGGTGTCCACCCCCCCATGGTCGAGCGTTTGCGCCATGATCCTGTTCCTTCTCCCGTTCACCCAGATCTGTTGTCTCCCGAACCCTGAGGTTCGGTCTGCCACCAGCCGTGTGACGTTGCCGGTCTGTCGCTGCCCCCGATGCTGAAGTGCCCGACCTACCGCGGCCGCGCATCTGGGATAGCCCGTGTCACCGGGTAGGAACGCAGAACATGGTTCCGTGTTCCGCGGGACCGCAAAGAGACCCGCCAATCGGGATCCGGAACGCTGGGTCAAGCGGGGCCCGGACGGTGAATGCGACGGGTACCCTTCCCGTACCGTGATCGAGAATGCGGAGGAGTACCGCCTGACCCTGGAGGCGTTGGCGGACGTCGAAATCCAACTGGCCGCTGTCGATGAGACGCTGTGCAACTTGCCAGAGGCATTGCGCGACGTCATGCGCCGCGCCCTCGCTGACAATCGGGATGCACTCTTGCAGGAGCTCGCAACCTTTGAGGAACTCGCGGGCGTACCCCGCGGTGATCAAGCAGCTGACAGCCCGGCATCATCCGCTGAACCTTCCCTTTGAAGGGAAGACCGGGCGCAGCATGCGTCGCCAAGCGATCGTGATCTGGAAAGACGGCCTCAGACATTACCGGCGTCCGGCTCTTGCGAACCAATCCATGGGCGTTCCGATGCCCACACTTGACCGAGCAGTTGCGGCCTCGGCAGGCTAGCCTTGGGGATCTGACAGGATGGCCGTCAGGATCAACGCCGCTTGCCGGAGGTCTGCGACAGCGATATGTTCGTCAACACTGTGAGGCCTCATCATCCCGAAACCAAGATTTGCGGTCTCAATCCCGGCACCCATGAAGATATTGGCATCACTTCCACCGCCCGTTGAGATGAGGCTCGCCTCGACCCCAATGGCAGCCATCGCACGCGAGACCCTCCTCACAACGGCGCTGTCTGGTGAAAGGTTGATTGAGGCGTAGCTTCGCTCAACCCAGAAATCGACCTTCGCGCCAAGTTCGTGCGCCGCGGTCTCAAAACATTCGCGCATGTGGGCGGTCTGCGCCTTGAGGCGACCTTCGTCAAGACTGCGTGCCTCACCGCGCATCGTCACATGAGCCGGAATGATGTTCGTCGCCATCCCGCCGCGGATCACCCCGATGTTCGCGGTGGTTTCTGGATCGATCCGTCCAAGTCGCATGCCCGCGATCGCCCGTGCCGCCACGACAACCGCACTCACGCCCTGTTCTGGTGCGACCCCTGCATGCGACGCCTGTCCGGTGATCTCTATGGTCATGGTGTCCTGCGAAGGTGCCCGGGCCACGATTGAACCGACCGGCCCCGCGCTATCCATCACGATTGCCGTCTTGGAGGCAAGTTGCGTGAGGTCAAGGTGCTTGGCGCCGATCAGCCCAACCTCCTCCTGCACGCTGAAAGCGACTTCGACCGGACAGCATGACGACCCTTTGCCGTTGGTCTGACGCAGCGCCGTAAGGATCGCGGCCACCCCGGCCTTGTCATCGGCGCCCAGGATTGTGGTCCCGTCGCTCCGCACCACCCCGTCAACGATGCGCGGCTGGATCCCGTGGCCGGGTTCGACGGTATCCATGTGCGCGGAAAGCAGCAATGGGGGCAACGTGGAACCCGCGCCTTGACCTGCACGGCGCGCTAGCAGGTTTCCGGCCGGGTCGGACCAGACCTGGCAGCCTGCATCCTTCAGGTATCCGCGCAGGCGCTCGGCAACGGCACCCTCGTCCCCGGAAAGGCTGTCAATTCGGACCAAGGCCAGGAAAGTATCCAGAACGAATTGGGCAGCATCCGCCGGCAATTGGTCATGTGTCGTAGTCATTTCAATCAGTATAGGACCCGGTGCGTGGCGTGCGGACTCGCCCGCACGTTCTGAGTGGTACCCAGAGACGCTCTGTCGGATACGCCACACGATGGAAGTCGCACGTTGCAAGGCTGCTTGGAATTTACTGGTGCGGATCGGGATCAACGCGCAAAAGCTGTTCATCTCGCAGGACTACCGGAACGCCGGGATAAGCCGGTACATCGGGGGCGTCTGCGCACACCTCACCGGCATCCCCGGAGATGAGGAGTTCCTTCTCTACACGAACCCCCAGGTGCGCGAATGGCCGGGCGTCACTGGGCCACGGCTGAGACTTTCGCCGACACGCCTGCCAACCCTCTCCCCGATCATGCGGATCCTGTGGGAACAGGCAATGCTGCCAGCCTTGGCGATCCGCGACGGGGTTGATGTCCTGCATTGCCCATTGAATGTCCTCCCGGTCGCCTCGCGCGTGCCGGTCGTGCTGACCATCCACGATCTGACCTTCATCCGGTACCCGGACCGATTCCACCCCACAAAACAGCGATACCTCGCAACATTCACCCGCTACGCCGCTCGACACGCCCGGCGCATCGTGACGGATTCCGCCGCGACCCGCACCGATGTGATCGAGGCGTTCGGTATCGCGCCCGACGTCGTCGATGTGGTGTATCCGGGCGTTGATCCCGACTTTCGTCCGATCAATCCAGACAATGCCGGTCAGAGGGACACGCTTGCCTCATTCCGCACCCGACACAACCTGCCTGACCAGTACATCCTCTACCTGGGCACGCTCGAACCCCGGAAGAACGTCGACCGCCTCGTGCGGGCCTTCGCCCGTCTGGTCCGCCAGGGCCTGCCGCATACCCTCGTTCTCGCGGGCGGACGTGGATGGGACTTCGAAGCCATCGACCGGGCTGTCGTTGAGGAGGGTGTCGGCGACCGGGTCAGGTTCCCCGGGTATGTCAGCCGCGCCGAGCAACCGCTTTGGTACAGTGCGGCTGATCTGTTCGTCTATCCATCGCAGTATGAAGGGTTCGGCCTCCCGGTTCTGGAGGCGCTGGCCTGTGGTACCCCCGTCGTGACAAGTGCAACCTCGTCGCTTCCAGAGGTTGTCGGCACCGCTGGATTGACCGTCAATCCGGGTGATGAGCGGGCTCTCGCAGACGCGATTGCCTCGGTGGTGACTGACCCAGCCCTCGCCTTGGCCCTCAGGAGGGCCGGGCCAGAACAGGCATCCCAATTCACATGGGCGGCCGCAGCGCACGGGTGTGTTCTCGCGTACCGGGCTGCAGTGGGAAGAAGCTCTGGAGGCTCCGCGCCGGAACCCGGCTCCACGTTCTGGAAACCTGCCACCGCTTCCGCCCGTTCCGTCCGGGGACAGGTGCGAACTCAATGAAACTGCGCAGTCGGACGGGCCGGAGGGATACCCCACGTGACCAACGTGCCGGGCCGAACGCCGTCTCCGGTTCTGCGTTGATCGACCCAGCCTCGCCTCCACCTCAATGGGCCTCATCTAATGACGCGTGGCGCACGCCGGCCGAGGCCGCACGCGTTCCGACTAATGGGTCCCGGCTTCGTTCAAAGCTTGCGCTTCTTGCGACAGACTTTGCGATCCTGAACGTCGCGTTCCTGGT
The DNA here is from genome assembly GCA_947446285.1 of Chloroflexota bacterium. Classification (GTDB taxonomy): domain Bacteria; phylum Chloroflexota; class UBA11872; order UBA12225; family UBA12225; genus UBA12225. The sequence goes on along the minus strand of CANFGH010000045.1, from coordinate 392 downwards.
CGCTTACTGGCTTCGCTACGACTTGCGCCTCTGGCCGGAAACCGCAGAGTTCTTTGACGCACCACTGAGTTCCTATTACACCGCCCAGGCCGTGTTCGTCGGGCTGTCGCTCGTCATGGTGTTGCGACAGGGCCTCTACCGTCTGAAGCGGACCACCCAATGGCTCGACGAAGTTGGCATGATCGCGAACGCGGTCACGATCGCGATCTCGGTCCTGGTCATCATCTTCTTCCTTCTCCGCCCCGGGGTCACGTCACGGGCAATGCTCGCCTACGTCTGGGTCGGATCAATCGGACTGCTCTCGACGTTCAGGTTAGTCCTGCGATGGATCATTTCCCGCAGACGTCGCGCCGGGATTGGTGTTAGCCGCATCCTGGTCATCGGCGCTGGGC
>CANFGH010000044.1 GCA_947446285.1 Chloroflexota bacterium | reverse complement strand
TCTTCGCCGCCGGACCGACCCGCCTTGATGGCGCCGGGTTGCGCGGACTACCTTGTGTGATCGCGCCCGGGTGCGTGGACATGGTCAACTTCGGGGGCATGGAGACCGTTCCGGCGCACTACCGCAATGATCCGTCGCGCCGGTTCCATGTGTGGAACCCGCAGGTGACCCTGATGCGCACCACGCCTGCCGAGAATGCCGAACTGGGACGCATCCTCGCGGAGAAGGCGAACGCTGCGCGCGGACCGGTGGAGGTCTTCTTGCCGTTGCGCGGGGTGTCTATCCTGGATAGCGTCACCGATGCCGGTCCCCAGGCATTCTGGTGGCCCGAGGCCGACGCCGCCCTGCGCCAAGCCCTGCACACCCACCTGCGCCCCGGCATTCCCTTGCACGAGGTCGACGCGAACATCAATGATCAGGCATTCATCGAGGCCACTTCGGACGCGATGCTGCGCATGATGGCTTGATCCCGGATCACCATTGGCCCCCACCCCCTTCCCCTCCCCCGCTGTGACGGGAGAGGGGAGTGAGCACCAGGAGGAATCCGTGCGCTATACCCGCAAGCAGGTACTGGACCGACTTCACGCCCAACTCGAACACGGCCACCCGATTGTCGGGGCGGGCGCCGGCACCGGCATCTCCGCGAAGTTTGCGGAGGCGGGTGGTGCGGACCTAATCATCATCTACAACTCGGGCCGGTATCGCATGGCTGGTCACGGGTCGCTATCGGGCCTCCTCGCGTTCGGCGATGCCAATCAGATCGTCTACGACATGGGTGAGCGCGAGGTGTTGCCAGTCGTCCGGGAGATTCCGGTGATCGCTGGCGTGAATGGCACCGACCCGCTGCGACAGATGCCGCACTTCCTGCGTCGGCTTGACGACCTCGGATTCTCGGGCATCAACAACTTCCCGACGGTTGGCCTCATCGATGGCAAGTTCCGCCGGGAACTCGAGGCGACCAACCTTGGTTTCGGACGCGAGGTCGAGATGATCCGCACCGCCCACGAGATGGGGTTCTTCACCATCGTGTACGTCTTCAACCCGGAGGAGAGTGCCATGATGGCGCGTGCGGGAGCCGACGTGATCATCGCGCACATGGGGCTGACGGTCGGTGGCAGCATTGGTCTGGACCGCGATGGCGGCGTGGCGATGCGCCTCGAGGATGCCCCGGCGTCAGTGCAGGCGATTGCCGACGCGGCGACAGCGGTGAACCGTGACATCCTCGTGGTGAGCCACGGCGGGCCAATCGCGACGCCCGAGGACGCGGCGTATGTGCAGGCTCGGACGTCGGCGGTGGGGTTCATCGGTGCGAGTTCGATGGAACGCCTGCCGGTGGAGACGGCCATCACCGACACGGTGCGTGCGTTCAAGGCGATCACCCTGACGCCCCGGGGTAGGTGAAGACCCGTCGCGGTTTCCCGTTACCGCGACCCCATCGCCCCTTGGTTCGTATGCGTCCCTGATTGAAATCGCTTCGCACGAATACCTTTCGCAAGGAGAACCAGACCATGACCGAGATGGCCCCGCATGCCGATGGTGCGCGCTTCGTCCAGCCAGATGATGTGGAGACGATGGTCTTTGACTGGGGCACCCTGCACTGGTTGTCGGAACCGCGCGTGACCGATGCGCAGCGGTACAGCCAGGGAGTGGTGCGCCTGCAACCGGGCAAGGGACATACGCGCCACAACCATCCGGGTGTGGAAGAGACCCTGTATGTGGTGAGCGGGCACGGTCGCCAGTTGGTGGAGAGTGCCGATGGGCATCAGGAGTTTCGCGAGATCGGGGCGGGCGACATGGTTCACATCCCTATTGGGTGGTTCCATGAGACGATCAACCTCGGTGCCGACGAACTGGTGATCATCGCGACGTATGCGCCGCACGGTCCCGAGGCGTTCCTTCGCACCCTCCCCGACGTGAAGATCCTCCCAGCCAAGCGGGGGTAGTCGTTGCGGGCAGAGTATGTACCGCGACGGGGGTGCGAGGCACTTTGGTCCGCTGCTTCGAGTTGCTGCCTCAACCCATTGTGAAGGCGGAGGACACCGTGATCCGTGGTGAGGCCCCTCCAAGATGAGGTCCGTGGACCCCCCCACCGTCGGTCCCAGTGTGCCGGAGTGTTTCCCTACCAGACAGTTTTCAGGAACCGCCCAACCGTTGCAACGGGCCTATTGGGATGCCCGGGATGCCCGGGATGCCCGGGACCCAAGTGTGACGGTCACGGACGGTTCAGAGCCCCGGCGACCAACTGCACGAGGTCGGGTACGTCCGTCTCTTCCAGGCACGCCGGCGAGAGTGAGATGCGTCCGCGGTCCAGGGCTCCTTGCCCAACGGCCACGATGGGGTCGGTGTCACCTAGTCGGTTGACCGCCCCGATGACGCGCGCGCGGGCGTCCGGGCCATCAATCGCGACCGTGACCGATGGCCGGTGGTTCCGCACACCATCGTCCAGATGTATCGACACCCCGCCGGTTGACGCCAAGGCGTGCCTCAGACCCTCCGCGATCATCGAGGCGATCGCCTGTCTCGACCGGAATTCGGTTTCGTGATCGCGGGCGACGAAGCGTTCGAGGGCGACCAGCAATCCGGCAATCTCCTCGCGTCCGACCTTGCATGCGCGCCCGATTCCCTGCAGCGGGGGGCCGTCCACAGTGCCGTCGGCGATCAGGTGTCGCCAAGTCCACGTCTCGGGATGCACGTCCATGTCCTGATGCTGCAGCGCGACGGATCGGATCAGGTCGGCCCGACCGGCGAGAATGCCGGATGCCTGCGGTCCCCCAATCGCCTTCCCGCCGGAAAAGCAGACCAGCGACGCCCCCTCTTCGATGAAGCGGCGCAGGTTCGACACCGGCGGCAGCGAGGCCGCCGCATCCACGATCACCGGTACGCCGTGACGTGCGGCGATAGCCGTCGTTTCGGGGAGTGACAGCACGCCGAGGGTGTCTGGGTCACCCATCTCGACCCACAGGACGGCGGCGGTGCGTGGACCGATGGCACGGTCGAGGTCGAATGGGCGTGTTGGGACTGGCGTTGGGTGGCCGACCCCGCCGATCTCGATGAGGCGGACACCCGTTCCGCGGACGGCATGGTCGTAACTGTTGCGGTGCGCGCGTTGGACGATCACCTCGTTGCGTGTCACCGCAGACAGGTCGGGCATCGTCTCCATGAGGGTCGCATCGTCCCCGGCGACGCACGCCGCCGTGCCAAGTAGCAGTCCCGCCGCCGCACCGCTGGTGACGTATCCGGCCTCGGCGCCGGTGACCCGGGCGATGACGGCACCCGCGGCAACCTGCAGGTCCTCCATGCGGACGTATGCCCGCGACGCTTCGGTCATGGCGGCCAGCACTTCCGGCGCCATGCGCGAGCCACCGAGTCGCGTCAGGGTTCCCGCAGCGTTGATGACCCGGCGCACGCCTAATCGTGCATAGAGACCGGGTGTCCCCGGCGAGGTCGTTGGGTGTGTTGCGCCGGATGTCGATGCCGTGAATGTGTCCATGCGGTCACGCTACGCGCGCGCGCGGTTCATGTCAATCAGCTGGGTCGGGCGGAATTGCGTCATCCTGGTTCCGGCGGTGGAATCTGGTGCGTGCGTCTCGACATATCCTGCCCGGGCAAGGGGGACAGGGTTGCCCGGACGCGGTTCCACATCCACCGAGCGGCTTGCCATAGCGCGTATGCGCCGACGGTGTAGGTCACGACGAGGAAGGGTTCGGCGGGATGCCGGTAGCGGGCGCGGTCGGAGTTCAGCAGCACGGCGAGGAACAGGAGGCCCAGACCGAGGCCGATCGGTACCAAAGCCGGACGCAACCGTCTCACGGCCACGGACGCAACCGTTGCCACGACCGTCAGCACGAGGGTCAGGCCGGGTGGAACGTCGTCGGGGCGGAAGATCCGCGAAAGTCCCGATGCCTCAGCCCCAGCCTGTTCAATCGCTTCCGCGCTATCACCGTCATCGCGCACCATGAAGACCGGTGACCGGATGCCGAGTTTGCCCTGTTCGCCGAAGAGGTCGTTCACCTGTTCGGCGCCGAAACCACCACGCCACATCCTTTGCATGCGGAACCACGTGCGTTCGGTGAAGAGGCCCGCGTGGCGCCACATCACGTCGGTTGCGGCCGCTGCCACCAATGTCGAGGTGTTGCGGTCGGGGAAGTCGCGTCGTGCCCGCATCCACGCCTGCCAGTACGAGGCACCACGATCGCGCTGTTCCTGCATCCCGCGGAGCACGGCCCGCACGTCAGGGTTCGGGTGCGACGGGTTCTCCCACGTGTACGTCGCTTCCTCTTCCCACAGGCGGGGCAACAGTGCGCTGACGCCGATGCCATTGCTCAGTCCGAGGTAGCCGTGGACAACCTGGTTGTGGATTGCCCACGGCGTGACCACCACCACGAAGGATCCTCCAACTGCAATCGCCCGGAACACTGCCATCCGTTGGATCGGCCATCCACCCGACGCGATGGCCAGCAGCATCACCGCGCCAAGGAATGGTTGCAGTACCAGGCGTGTCAGTGATGCAACTGCGATCACCACCCCAGTGGCGACTGACGTGCCCAAGCCGCTTTTCCGCAACAGGCACAGGGTCAGCCACGCACCAACGGTTACCAAGGGAATGAACAGTGCCTCGGTGTAGATGCCGTGTTCAAGGATCAGCAGGTAGCCGTTCACGGCCATTGCCAACGCCGGAACCATTGCCCATGTTGGGGGAAGCGCCATCCGTGCCACGCCGTATGTCGCGAGAACGGTCACTACTCCAAGGGCGTGTTGCACGGCGGCGACACCCAGGAAATCCGGTCCCAGAACCATCTGGATCACGGCCACGAAGACGGGGTACGCCGGTGGGTAGAAGCCATCGAGTGGTGCGAACGAACCCGACGCGGTGAACGTCATGGCGGTCTTGGTGTAGACGCCGCTATCGCCGATGACGAAGACTGGCACCCGGAACAGGAACATCAGGCGCATGGCCGACGCCACGGTGATCAGGATGCGCTGGTTTGCCCGGTCGCTCCAGGCATTGCCAAACTCGTCTGGATTGCCGACCGCTTCGTGGTACCGCCGCCACGTAGTGCGGACTGGATCACCCCACCTGATCCATGCGAGCGCGCCACCGACAATCAGGTCAGCAGACGCGACGAGTTCACCGGGGCGGAACGCGCCAGTTGGCACTGAGGCGATGCGGTTCGCCAGTACCCATCCGATAGTCACCACTGCACACGTCCACGCAATCCGGATTACCCAGATGGTCGGCCCGGTGCGCAACCAAGTGTGGACACCGAGTGAACCAAGGATGCCGAGGGCAATCAAGGACAAGGGATCGACGAGTATGCGCCCCGCCAACCCCTGGATCAATGCGCCAGTGATGCCTGAAAGCACTGGCAGGACCACTAGTCCCAAGCGAATCGCAGGGACTGTCAAAGTCGTTGGTGCGACTTCACGTACCGGATCCTGTCCGGATGGTTCACTTGCCACAGTTTCACAACGTCCAGCGCATTGGGGGTGACGCCGAGGCGTGGGTTCACGCTGCGCTGTGGATACCTGTCGCCTGCCTGGCAGTGTCGCTGATGCTCGACACGTTGCCGTGAAGGCATGCACGTGCCATCATGGCGGCATCATGACTGCCTCCCCCACCTTCAACCTCATCTGTGACGACTGCCACCAGGTCGCCCCGGCGCGCCCGTACTCGCCTCGGTGCCCGCACTGCGATGGCGCGCTAGCAATCACCTACCGCGACACCGCCACCGACCGCTACCTGCATGCGCCGCGGTCGATGTGGGGGTACGGCGACATCCTTCCGGTCGATGACCCAGCGCACGCCGTCACTCTCGATGAGGGAGGTACGCCACTCATCCCGGCGCGCGGAGAGTGGGGGTGCCACCTCTGGATCAAGGACGAGACCCGCAACCCCACCGGGTCGCACAAGGACCGCGCCCTCTCGGTGGCCATCACTCGCGGGCGCGAACTCGGCTTTGACGCCTGCGTCATCCTCTCCGCGGGAAGCACTGGCCTCTCGACCGCCGCGTACGCCGCCCGCGCTGGCATGAAGTGCGCCCTCGTCGCCCCCAAGGGCACCCCCGATGCGCGACTGTTGCCGGCCGCCCTCTTCGGCGCGCGCATCCACGAGGCGCCCGGCACCTTCGACGACGCCCTGCACCTCATCGACCGCCTCGCCACCGAACACCCACTCTACTTGACCAGCACCTACCGTCGCGGGAACCCCTTCCAGGCCGAAGGCGCGCGCACTCTTGGTTTCGAGATCGCCGCCCAGGTTGCGAACGCTGGTGGCGCCGACTGGATTGTCATCCCGGTCGGTGGTGGAGGCACGCTTGCGGGGATCTGGCGGGCGTACGAACAGTTGCTAGCCCTCGGTGCACTCGACCACCTCGGCGGACGCTTGCCGCGACTTGTCGCGGTGCAACCCGACGCCTACAACGCCTTCGAGATCGCCCTCGCGCGAGGCCTCCATTCAATGGCGGACCTCTACGCCCTCGGCATCTCCGAGGAGACGCCGACCCTGCAGGCGAAGTTGCAGCATGGGGTGCCCCCGGATGCGGTCGATGCCCTCTCGGCCCTGCGTGCATCGGGTGGTGTCGCGGTCAGCATCTCAGATGCCGAGGCCCTTGTGGCGCAGCGCCAACTGGCTTCCATCGAGGGTCTCTACGGCGAACCATCCACCGGCACCGGCCTCGCCGGCGTGGCGAAACTGGTCGCACAGGGCACAATCGCCCCGACCGACCGGGTTGTCGTCCTTGCCTGCGGGGGCGGGTTCCGCGAGACGCATGCCCTCGAAGGCATCGTTCCGGTCGACCGGCATCCGTTGCATCCCGACCGCCTTCTGGAATACCTCGGAATCGGGTAGGCTGCGCGGTTGTCGACCCCAGGCCGGACCCCAGGCTCTGCACCCGCCAATGATGATCCTTAGCCGTCACCAGCGCCACCCAACGTTGGTCGGGTTGCAATCCGGTCTATCACAGGCACGACATTGACGGATACGGTTACCACACTGTCCAAATCGATATCTCAAGTGATGGCGCGCTTGAATTGATCGTCGTTCTAGGTGTTGAAACTACTGCTACCATAGTTTCAGGTGTGTCCCGACGGCAGTGGGTGCGAACTGGACCACGCTTTGGTCATTTGCTCGCAGGACTGGTGGGGGGTGGAAGATTTCGCATCGTTCGGTTCGGAAACGCATCGGACCCGCACTCCCATAATCCAGTACGTACGGAATGGCACGGAAATGACAGAAACCATGTTCAAGAGGCCCCGCGGAAGGCCCAAGACATTCGCCGGTGATCATGCGCTGGATGTCGCCTTTGAAGGCTATTGGCGAGAAGGCATGTACGGCATGTCCGTGAACGAGGTATGCCGTCGTGCGGGTGTCTCCAAGCCGGGCCTCTACCGTGCGTATGGCAGTGAGGATGGCCTGACGAGTGCGGTTCTCCAGCGGTATGACGAGACCCAGATCGAGAACATTCTCGGAATGGTGTCGCAGAACCGGCCGTTCGCCGAGGTCCTGCGGGATCTGATTTGGGCGGTCACCGAAGTGGGTGATGCACCAGTCGGGTGCCTGCTCGCCAAGATGCGTTCGGCCCTGACGGTGATCGGCCCCAAAACCCAGGCGCGGATCGAACAGGTGCGCGGGAAGGTCCTTGGTGCCTTTGCCGACTGGATACGTCGGGCCCGCGCCCGGGGAGAGATCAACCCTGAGGTGAGCGACGAACTCGCCACGGGCTATCTGGACACCCAACTCACGACAATCCTGACCAGGATGTCTGCGGAGGAAGACCCGGTAACCATCCGCACGGAAGCATCGCTGGCCTTCTCGGTCCTCACGAAGGATTCCCTCGGGTGGTGGCCAGCGGCGGCGTAAACGGTTGACGTCTGACATGGCAAGCCGGGGCACCGGCACCATTGCTGATTCTCTGGCTTAACTGCTTTTGGTGCCGTCTGCGTGGCGCCTTTGCGGTGATGTATTCACACGGATCCGTCTTGTGTTGGTGGAGAAACCGCACACCGTTTCCGGATTGCGGCCCTACCCGACGGGCCTCCGACCCCAAGCAGGTGCGGGTGGAACAAGCAGGTCCTCGGCGAATGCGACACCTGCCGGCACTTCCTCGAGGAAGCGTCTGATTCCCCTTGCGATGCCTCCCGCCACCCGTTCCGCCTGACTGGTAAGCACGGCGCGGTCGTCCGGGTGCGTCAGGTAGCCCATTTCGAGGATGGCCGCCGGGGTGTGCGGTGCCACACTTGATCGCAACCGGCTCCACCCGAAGGCATAGTACCCCGTCATGTTGCGTGACACTTCGCCATTGGATGGCAGACCCGTGACGCGACCGTATTCCTCCACGATTGCCCGCACGAGTTGGGGCTCGTATGGACCCCGGCGCGTGCCGTGGGCGACCTTGAACCCACGTCGTGTGCCGGACAGGTCGCCATCGGCATGAAGGGAGAGAAAGACGTCAGCGAGGTACCCCTCCGGCACGGTCGCCGGAATGACATCGGCGGCAATGCCGTCATCGCGCAGGATTGATGCCACCCGGGTCGCGATATCCAGGTTCACCTGCCACTCGGCAAACCCACCGGCACTTGTCCCGGTCTGTCCGGCGAGGCGACGAAGTTCATCCGGGATGTCGGCCATCCGCCAGTGTCCGGCCTGGATACCAACGCGTCGCGGTCCCACAGGCATGACTGGCCGGGATACGCGCACCATCGCACCGGGATCGACACTACCGACCACCGCCGTCGAGGCGGCCGTGGCCTGCAGATCACCCGGCGGGGCAATCCCGGCATCGGGCGATACCGACCCGTCATCGGCCAATGCCACACGGATACCTGAAAGCGCCGTTGAAATCCCGGCCATCGCGGTGGCGAGGATCCCGCGGCGCAGGCCAAAGCGATGCGAATGTTCGGCGCGACGGGGCGTGGTGTCGGTCCCGAGTTCGTGCATCTCCGCCATCTCCACCCCGACGATCCTTTAGCTTGGCACTTCCCTATACCCAAACGCTACGGGTGAACTCCCCAGGATGCAAGTGCCGGTTGTGGAGGAACCGCAAGGAAGGGTCCGGTGTGTCCATTGGCCTGCGGGGAACGGGCGCATCCGGCACCATTCCCGCATGACCACCACCACGCCACCAACCTCCGCCATCGCAATCCGGCCGATCCAAGCCGGTGACTACGAGGCATGGCTTCCCCTCTGGAATGGTTACCTCGCGTTCTACGGGACGGCGATGCCCGAGGCAGATGCGCGCCACACCTTTGATCGCCTCTGTGCTGGCGAGAGATTGCATGGGTTCGTTGCGGAAGTCGGCGGAACCGTCTCCGGCATTGTCCACTGCCTCTTCCACCCGTCGACATGGACGCCCACCGACTATTGCTACCTGCAGGACCTGTATGTTGATCCGGCGTGTCGCGGGGCAGGTGCCGGGCGCGCGCTGATCCGGGCAGTGGTGGATTTCGCCCGTGACCGCGATGCCAACCGGGTCATCTGGCTGACCAACGAGGACAATGCCACGGCGCGCGCGCTCTACGATACCGTCGCGCGGACCACGGGTCTCATCCAGTACCGCATCTCGCCCCTCTGACCGGGGCATTCCCGCTCACGAATGCTCCCCGACGGGCGTGTCACAGGCAGGTGGATGCCATACCTGACTGTATGGCACGCATTCCGGACTGTTTGCCGGCATGCAACCTGCCGGGGAGAACCGCATGGCACTCATGGACCATTTCCCATCCAACATCGGCAGTTTTGGCAACCACGGAACGAACTGGCCCGACCGAGACGACGAGCCCGATTACGACGCGCTCTCGGGCTTTGCCCACCTTGGGCGCGGGTGGGTGGACGGCCTTCTGGACCGGATTGCGCCGGAAGTGTGGGGGCCCGACTCCAAGTGGCTTGAGACCTACTGTCACGCAAACTTCACCCTTGCGATGAGGCAGGACCTCCTGCATGTCGATACGCAGATGCGCTTCGCCCTGTGGCGGGTGGGTTCACTTGCCACGGCGGACGGGCGTCCGGTCTATGGGTACTTCGTCCGGAATGCCGGGATCACGCCTCCACCATACTTCCTGGTCGGGTTCATCACCCTGGATGACGGCATCCTGAGATACCAGGTGCCGGGCGCGGTTTGTGAACTGATCAGGATTGACTCGCCTCCGGTCTCGCCAGCGCATTTCGTGCCGCCGTTCCCACCGTTGTTGCCGAGCACCATGTGGCAACACGTCCTGGAGACCCGACGTGAACGCATCGCCGCACGCCTGCCCAAGTTGCCGGACTACTCATTGAGGTATCTGATCACGGGTGCGGTGGGGGCGGCGTACCGGGCACGAAGCCGGGCAGTGCCCGGCCTGCGTCGTGACGGGACGTACCAGTGGTTCCTTCCGATCCACATTACCTCCGCGAGCACGAACGATGCCCCGGACTTCATCGCGCCGGTAACCATCGCCGACGACGGCCAGGGGCATGTCATCCGCACCCTTCTGGAACCACACATGGCCTATCAGATGGTTCGCGTAACCGATGCCGATGACGCCCGCATCCGCTCGTGGCGTGGCGGGGCGTGAGGCCGGTCTCTCGCCAGTGACACGACTGGCGTCTGGGTGGGCGCCGGGGCGCGAGGACTATGACCGGTAGAGGGTCGTCACTGCGCCGACACGGCCGTACATCCAGAACGAGATGGGGATCAGCAGGATGGTCAGCAGGCAGACGTATGCCAGGGCCATCCAGACCCCACTCAACCACCACCCTATCAGCAGGAACCAGACTGCGCGGCCAAGGAATGACCGTTGGGGTATCCCGGTCACTTGCCCGCTTGCGTTCACGTACAGGCTTGTCTCCTGAGGACGCAGGGTGATGATCGACGGCAGACGATTGATGATCCACAGGCCGACCGGCAGGCCGATGATCGTGCAGTTCAGGACCCAGGCCAGGCCGGAGACCATCGCCCCGGCCCACCATCCGATCAACAGGAACCATATGACCCGGATGAGCAGGCTCGGGCCGGACTGGCGGTACACCATCGGTGCCTGACTGGACATCTCTTGCCTGTGCTCCTAAATCATCATGCGCGTTGTGTCATACGCACTTATTCTAAAATGATAGTCCCGGGACTTTCTTTGTTGGGTGCGTCGCCACCGGCGCCGGGGAGTGCCTCGGGATCATTGGTAGGATTGAAATGGATGGGTTCTGGTTGCGGTCCCGAGGGATCGCACTGCCACGATATCCCAGTCGCGCATCCCGCAGTGGTGGCGCCGGCACGATCAGCGCAAACAACGGACTTTCAGGAAGACCCAGTGGCGACACCGACGACCCGCATGCGTGGCCTCCCGTCCAAGGGATGGGGTGCCTTGGCTGCCCTTGACCTTCACGAGGCAATTGACCCCGGTGAAGGCGAGGTGATGCCACCGCGTGTCCGGAACGCGCCGGTTGTTGAGAGGGATGAACATCAGCCAGTTGGGCGGCCGATGCCCGCCAGGCGGTTGTTCGATGCATTGCGTGTCCCGATGGCCACTGATGATCCGCTTACTGAGACACTTGGCAAGTTTGCGCATTTTCCTGATGACTGGATCCAGAAACTCGTCGTGCGACTGGCCCCTGAATCGTGGGGCGAGCGGGATACGTGGCTTGAGTACTACTGCCACGCCAACTTCGGCCATGCACTCCAGCAGGAGCGCCTCCTGCACGACCCTGAGGGGCGGTTCGTCCTCTGGCGGGTCGGTTCACTCGAGACAACCGACGGGCGGGCCATTCATGGCTACTTTGTACGGAACTCGCGCCGGTACGGACCGCCCTACTTCCTAGTTGGGTTTGTCACGTTGGACGACGGCATCCTGCGCTTCCAGAACCACGACCGAACGGTCATGGGGATCCGGATTGCCACGCCGCCGACCTCACCCAAGCATGTGATCCCGGCGTATCCGGACCTGCACGCGATGCCGTCGGTGAACTGGCAGCACATCCTTGAGACCCGGATTGACCGGATCCGTGCACGCGTGCCGAACCTGCCGGACAAAGCCCTGCGGTGGCTCATCACCGCGGCTGTCGCCGATGCCCACAAGTCGTCAGACCGCCGGGCCGTACCCGGATGGTTCGATGGCGAGTACCAATGGATGCTTCCCCTGCACATCACGCAGGAGAATGTCTCGGCTGCGCCAGACTTTGTGGCGCCGGTACGTCTTGCCGATGACGGCGAGGGATACACCATCCCGACCCTTCTGGAACCGTGGATGGCCTACCCGCTTGCCCGCGCGATCGCTCCCGACAACCGGGGCATTGCGTCGTGGGCAACGACAATCGACTGACGCATTTCGATCATTGCCAGAACCGTGACGATGGGTGTCGGCATGGTGATGCCGTCGTGTCTTGCCTGGCGCGTTGTGTCCTGCTGCAACGCTATTGATGCCGCGCCTCGTGCCAGATGGGAGCCCTCTCCCCGAGGGATGTCCGCATGCTATTGCCGCTTCTGCATGGATAAATCACGTTAACTACTGCCGCCCGGGCAAGATGACGAAGATGTTGGTGTCCCCTCTTTAGGAAAGCCTGATCCCGGCGGCGCATGCGGCACGCGCACCCAGTCGGGTTCTGGAAATCCGTACGGACGATGGTCGGTGGTTTGGTCGCCACGGTCCATTCAGTGCGGATGAGAGGTTGCATGACCGATCCGGTGGCTGATCTGCCGACAGACGCCTCGGTGAGCGACCTGACTGCTTTCCGCGAAATGATTAGGGGTACTCGTTGCGTCGCAGATGGCGATGCCCGCAACGGGCGTTTCCGGCGTCGTTGACATTGTTTCCTGGATGGCTGCCAACCACCTAATGGTGGTTATTGCCTCCCCGGCTGCTTCGCTGCCCCGAACCAGCCTGGCGAAGGAGCGTGTCCTCGGACCCGGGGCTTAGGAAAGCGGTTCATTGCGGCACCAGTAGCGACTGGTTTCGTGATGGGCGTCAGGGAAGACGACTCGTCGCACGAGGTTTGGGCACTGCCAACAGGCACTACCCAAACCTCGTGATTGCGTGACGATTGTCCGGCAAGATAGGGAGATTGCGCCACCATGTCCCTCAGGATCAATTACAACCTTGCGTCGTCGTCGGCGCAACGAGGCTTGGGAACAAGCCAGGATCTCTACTCTCGAATGGCGTCACGGCTGTCAACCGGCCTGCGCATCAATCGGGCGGCCGATGACACGGCCGGGATGGCTGTCAGCGAGAAGCTGAAGAATCAGGTCCGTGGCCTCAACCAGGCCCAGCGAAACGCCCAGGACAGCGTCAGCATGTTGCAGACGGCCGAGGGTGCGCTGACCGAGACACACGGAATCCTCGCACGCATCCGGGAACTTGCGGTCCAGTCCGCGAACGACACGCTTACCGTGAGTGACCGCGCGAACCTTCAGGCCGAGGCGGACCAACTTGTCGCCGAGGTTGACCGGATTGCCTCAAGTACCCAATTCAATGGGATCACCTTGCTGAACAAGAACAGTTCGGTGTCGCTGCACAACAGTGGTCTTGGATTGACATTCCAGATCGGCGCCAACAGCGGGAACACCTTGGGAGTGACCCTCTCCGCAGTTCGCGCCCAGGACTTGGGTGACGTCCAGACCCTGAACGCGGCGCACGCGGTCACCGGCGGGGCCAAGACGATTGACGTTGGTTCGGCGACGGCTGTCAATTACAACGCGACGGTTGACACGGCATTTGACGTGCGGGACGCCATCAACGCGGCTGGTGGCGACATCACCGCATCGGTCAAGAATGGCAAGTTGCGGCTCGAGTCGAGCGCAGCTGTCAGTGCGGTTTTCGCGAACGATGGTGGTGATTTGCAATCCACGCTGTTTGCGACGAATGCCACGGTGAACACGGTCGCCAGTTCCACGTCGCTTGAGGATTTGGGCGTGTCTGCGAGTGGCACGATGACCATCACGGCCACTTCGGGAGCGATCACTGGAGCGACTACCCTTACGAACCTTGGCATCAACAGTGGTGACACTTTGGTTCTCGGTCTCTCAAAGGCGGCTGGCACCGGTGGTGCGGCGGGAACCATGACCCTGGCCGATATTGGGGTCACTGCGGGAGGCACCCTGACCATTGCGTTTGCAGATGCCGGTGTCAGCCCGACCGAAACGCGGTCGATAGCTGTCACCTATCAAACGAGTGACACCCTGTCTGCATTGGCCAGCCGTATAGATACCGCGGTCACAGAAGCCGCGGCGCTTACGGCAAGTGGCAGTACCGGGACCGACACACTTGCGGTCACTGTGGGTGGTTCCGCTGGTTCTGGGGCAATCACATTGACTGGAAACACCACCGCTTACTCTGGTGGGACTCTGACCATCAACGCGGGCACAATTTTTACCGACCTCGCAGATAGCAGCAGTGGTTCTGGTTCGCTGATTTCGAAGCTCAATCTGACGACGATCACCGGTGCGACGACCGGAACCACTAGCGCTTCCTCGGCCTTAGTCAACACGGCAGCTTTCACCGAAAGTGTCACGTACACGGTCGGATCGGAGACTGACCTCACCGCGTTCGCAGCCGGTCTCCAGACGGCGATCCAGGGGGCCGGGGCGATAGGTACAAGCACAGCATTTGATGTAACGTCCGCCACGGCGGTCATCAATGGGTCGAACCAGCTCGCCATCGATGTCTCACCATCGTCCAACGGTGTCACGATCGCGACCATCACGGGGAGCGGAACCAACGCGTTACGGACGCTCCTCGGTCTTGGCGCCGCGCCAGCCTCGGCGACGGCCACGTCCGCAATGAATGTCGCGGCCCAGACCGAGACCGCCACCGTCTCCTACACCACGTCCGACACGCTTTCCACGATCGCAACCAAGATCGCCACTGCCGTCACTGGCATTGGCCAGGTCGGGACAAGCCTGATAGCAGGGAACGCGGGTACGGCGGCGTCGTTCAATGCGGGCACCTCGATGATCGACATCACCAGTGTCGACACGGACACGACCCTGACGTTCTCGTCCGGGGCGCTACGCACCGCGTTGAATCTCGCTGCGCCAGATACCGCGACCGCTTCCGGGACGACCTCATCATCCGCAGCGATCGTCCAGAACGCCTATCGCCTGTCATCCAGCGCGCTGACGGGGGTCACATCAATCTCGTCGAGTTCCAGTGGATCGATCGATATCTCGACGCAGACGGCCGCATCGGCCGCGATTTCAACGCTTGACTCGGCGATCAACCAGGTCAGCACGGCACGCGCCAATATCGGTGCGATCGAGAACCGTCTGGACAGCACTTCGCGGTCGCTTGCCGTTGCTTCGGAGAACACGGCCGCGGCCAACAGCCGCATCGCCGATGCCGACATCGCTCAAAGCATGAGTGAGATGGTGCGGGCGCAGATCCTGCAACAGGCCGGCATCTCGGTGCTGGCGCAGGCGAACCAGGCACCGTCACTCGTTCTCCAGTTGCTCAGGTAGCCGGCCCACCCCGGGGTCGTCCGTGACACTGGGTGAACCTGTACCCAACACACCTGACGGAGTGGGGTTTCTTCCCCACTCCGTCTTTGTCTTGCTCGGGATTCAGGTTCACCCACCCGACCAAGGTTCGGGGCGGTCCACGGTCGCACCGACACCGTCGCTACCAGTCGGCGACCGATCCATCTTCGTGCAGTGGCGTTGCGATCACCTTTGCGACCGGTGGATACGCCCGAACCACATCCATGTCCAGTTCCACCCCGATACCGGGACGATCGGGTACCAGAAGGTAGCCACCTTCGCGAACCAGAGGCTGCTTGAGGATGGTTGACTTCGGTGGAACGTCTTCACCGGTGTACTCCTGCAAGGCGAAGTTCGGGATGCAGGCATCGAGTTGCACGCATGCTGCGGTGCTGACTGGCGAGAGCGGATTGTGCGGGATCACGCCAACGTGGTAGGCCTCGGCAATGGCCGCGATCTTCTTGGCGTGGGTCAGGCCACCGACCATGCAGACGTCGGGCCGGATGAACCGGCACCCGCCTGCAGCCAGAAGTTCATTGAACTCCCAGATGGTGTGCAGGCGTTCGCCCGTCGCGATTGGCACCGGGATGCTTCGCTGCAGGTCACCCATCCGCTGGATGCTGTCGGGCACCAACGGGTCTTCCAGAAAGTACGGCCGGTACTTCGCCAGTTCCAGTGCGAGGCCCGAAGCGTGGTGCGGGTCCATGCGACGGTGGATCTCGACACACAGGTCCACGCCGTTTCCGACCGTCTCCCGGACCGCGGCGACGCGCGTAAGCATCTGTTCCAGGAGTTCGGCGTAGCGCAGTTCCGGGTAGTTGTGCGGGAAGGGTGTGAACCGGACGGCGGTGAACCCGTCCCGCACCGCAGCCGCCGCGCTTGCTGCGAGATCGTCGGCTGTCTCACCACCGACGTGCATGTAGAGGCGTATGCGGTCCCGACACTTTCCGCCCAGGAGTTGCCATGCCGGCACCCCGAAGTGCTTGCCCGCGATGTCCCAGAGCGCGAGGTCGATCGCACTCAAGGCCGACATGATGACCGCGCCGCGAAAATGGGCATTGCGGTAAAGGAATTGCCAGTGGTGTTCGATCTGCAGCGGATCCTTCCCCAGCAAGTAGGGTTGCCACGCCTGCAGGACGCCACCGATTGCCTCGGGGTAGCCGTGGATGCCCCCCTCACCAAGGCCAGTGATGCCCTCCTCTGTATGTATCAGGAGGTAGAACCACCGGCCGACCTGAAACCATTCCATCCCGCTGATCCGCATCCCACTCTTCCTTCCGCGTTGTTGGCGGATGGTATCCGCGGCGGGAAGGGGCACGGATCGTTACCGGTCGGTTTGTCTGGAAAGCACGCTGGTCAGGTGGTGAGGAGGCACGGCACGGTGCGTTTTCCACCGGGGTCGGGGATAGCCTAGAACGGCCACCACGGACGGCGTTTCACACCATCGTTGGATGCGGTGCCGGGCCGGGATCCACTCGAGGCCGAACTCGTCAGGTTGCCCGAGGAATCTCGGTACTGGGTGACGCCGCCCAAATTGTTGGAGGAGCCCACAGGGTTGCCCATGGCGTCGCGGTACTGGGTGATGCCACCAAGGTTGCTGGATGACCCGGTCAGGTTGCCCGAAGGATCGCGGTACTGGGTGACGCCACCCAAATTGTTGGAGGAGCCCACAGGGTTGCCCATGGCGTCGCGGTACTGGGTGATGCCACCAAGGTTGCTGGATGACCCGGTCAGGTTGCCCGAGGCGTCGTGGAACTGGGTAAGTCCACCGAAGTCGACTGAGGATCCGCGCGTGTTGCCCATTCCGTCGCGGAACTGCGTGGTGTTCCCGAACACGCTCTTGGCTTCCTCGGGCTTCTTGCCAAACATGACCGTCACCTCCCGGTTCTCACTGGTACTCGCGCGGGGCACGATTGCCCCTTGTAAATATCCTATCACTGGGTAATCAGTCATGCAATACCGCACATGATTTCAAACGGTCATGTGGCAACAATAAGAACGTGATGCGCGGAAAACCTGGTGGGTACCGGCGGTGAAGCGAGGTTCACACCGATCAGGGTCGGTGGTGTGGGGGTGAGTGGCGTATCTGGGGATCAGGGGGTTCCAGACGCACGGAGGTCGGCTAGCCGGGCAATCTGCTGACCATGATCATCGAAGTTCGCGGGAGACAACCACCGCTCGAAACCGTCCCTGATGGCTGGCCAGTCGCGGTCGATGATTGCGTACCAGGCCGTGTCCCGGTTGCGCCCCTTGTAGACGACTGCCTGCCGGAAGATGCCCTCGAAGCGGAACCCGAAGCGTTCGGCGGCGCGTCGCGAGGGGGCGTTCAAGTCGTCACACTTCCACTCGAAGCGACGGTAGCCGAGATCATCGAACGCATGGCGCATGAGGAGGAAGATTGCCTCGGTGGCGACGGGCGTCCGTTGCATCCGGGGTGAGAAATGGAGGTGGCCGACCTCGATCACGCCGTTGGCCGGATCGATGCGGAGGTACGATCCAACACCCACGGCAACTCCCCCCTTTCGCAGGGACGCCCCCACCCCCAGCTCCTTCCCCAGAGGGAGAGGGGAGTGTTGGTCGACGATTGCGAAGAAGAGGGGGTCTTCGCTTGCCGTCGCCCATTCAGTCCAGGTGCGGTAGGTCGGCTCGTCGTCGAAGGGTCCGACGGGCAGGTAGGTCCACATGCGCCCGGAAGCGTCATCGGCATTCGCGGTGAAGAGGTGGTGCGCATGGCGCCCGGGATCCAGCGGTTCGAGACGGCACGTGCGCCCGGTCAGGGTGATGCGTCCGGGTCGGGGTCGTGCCGTCCATCCCGGCACGGCGAACCCGACAGACTGCCCATCCCTGGTAGATGCGCACGCTTCGCCGACTGGGTGATCGTTCCGGGCTTCCATGACCGGCATGGTAGCGTCCGCGACCGTCCCGGCTATCCTCCGGCAAGGACGTGGGTGAGGGCGTGGTAGGCGGGTTTCGGGGCGTACGCGGTGTCGAAGGGCAGGGCACCGTCGGGCTTGCCGGTGAATCCGGGGATCCACGAGTGGGCGTCGGTGAATCCCCAGAAGGTGAACGAGGTGACGCCGGCCTCGATGCAGGTGCCAAGGATGTCGGCGTAGACCTGCGCCTGTTCGGCCAACCGCTCATCGTCAGTACCGGTGCCGGTCTGGAGTTTGACGTCCATCTCGGTGACATGCACCTCCAAGCCAAGGGCACGCAGGCGGGCAATGTTGGCAGCGAGGTCGGGACGTGACGGTGATTGCCGTGCGCCGATGCCGACATGCATCTGCAAGCCCACGCCGTGCACCGGTACGCCATCCTGGACGAGACCCCGCAGGAGAGCGTGTACGGCATCCGCCTTGCGTCCCATTCCCTCGGCACCGTAGTCGTTGTAGAAGAGCCTCGCTTCGGGATCGGCCTCATTGGCCCACCGGAAGAGATCGGCGAGGTAGCCGGGTCCAAGCGCGCGTGCCCACAGGGTGTCGCGCAGGGCACCAGTGTCGGTGATTGCTTCATTCACCACGTCCCACGCGGGAACCGGAACGGGGCCATCGTTGCGGTAGTGCGTCAGGACGCCTGTGATGTGGTCTCGCAAGGCGGCACTGGCGTTCTCACCGGAAGCGGCGACGCGTTCAAGCCACGCCGGATTCTGGTTGTGCCAGACGAGGGTGTGACCACGAATGGTCATGCCGTGCGCAGTGGCGAAGGCCACGATGGCATCGGCTGCCTGGAAATCGAAGCGTCCCTGTGATGGTTGCAGGAAACTGGGCTTCATGACGTTCTCGCAGGTGACTGACGAGAATTCGCGGGCGAGGATTTCGCGATAGGCCAGTTCGGCAACCAATGGGCGCGAGGCAACGGCGGCACCGATGCGGATTCCCCGGGCCTCGGCGAGGTCGCGCAGGGATGTCTCGGTGGCATGATCCTGACGGTTCATCGATGCGGATTCTCCGACCGCGTAGGCAGTACCCGGGGCATTCAGTCCAATGAGTGATGCGCCCGCCGTCAGGCTCGCACGACGGTTTAACCTGACGGGGCGCACGGCGGTCATTGGCGCACGATACATTCGCTGCCCATTGTCATGCCTGAGGTTCGCCTACGACGGGTCGTCCGGCGATGACCAGGAAGCGCAAGGGTTCGTGAGATTGCGCATGCGCGGTGGCGTTCAGGCAGTCGCCTTGGCCCAGGATCAGTCGCTGATGCGCACCGACCTCGACCCCATCCCCCAGATGGGCGCGGGCTTCACCACTTCCTGCTCCCTCCTGACCGGGATGCGCATGTTGGTGGGGTGTGCCAATGCGTCCCATTCCGGAGATGACGTAGGCCAGGCCCTGGTATCCGGCCGGGACGGGGACGGACACCGAATGGCCGGGATCCACGTGGACATCTAGGTACTGGGTCGGGTTGCGCAGGACGATCGGCGAGGCCTTGCCGGCGTACTCACCGGCCACCACGCGGACGAGGACGCCGTCGGCGGTCACCTCGGGCACGGCATCAGGCGGAAGCAACTGGAATGTCGGGTCGATGTTCCGGTCTTCAGCGGAAAGCAGGATGAACAACTGGAAACCCCGGTAAGGCACACCACCGGCCGGTTGTTCGGAATGCGAGAAGCCCCGTCCGAAGAGGTTGCGTTCGACACCTCCGGCGACCACGGTCCCCGCGTTGCCAAGGGTGTCCTCGTGATAGAGGGCACCGCCAATGCCGTACGTGATGATCTCGACGCCCCGGTGCGGATGGGTCGGGAACATCACGTGGGGAGGCACGTCATCGTGCATCATGGCGATGAATGGATCGACGTGATCGACCCCTGATCCCTGGCCGATGACCAATCGGGAGTTCATGCCGGTACCGGACATGGGGCGCAGTGGTGCCGAGACGGCGGTGATGGCGCGGGCGGCGGTGGAGTTGCTTGCGGATGCGATCGTCGTCATTTGCGCAAAGCGTACGCGGTGGTTGCCGGGCAGTGGGTGTGGAGACGCCGGGCCTTGCGAACCATCCGAACGCTGGGGCAGAGGACTGCCAGACCACGGCCATGGCGTGAACGGCGCGTCCTGATTGAGGTGCCACACGGACCTATCCGGAGAGGCCGTAGGCATCCTCCAACCGGGTCACATCAATTTCGGAGAAGTGGCCGAAGGAGACCTCGATGAAGCGTCCGGCATCACCGGGGGCGGAGACACGGTGGGTCGAACCGGGAGGGATCCAGATCTCCTCGCCGACGGTGGCGTCCCACGAGTGCCCATCGACCTCGACGAGCAG
>CANFGH010000043.1 GCA_947446285.1 Chloroflexota bacterium | reverse complement strand
GACCCGTGAAACCCGCGCGCCAGGTGCCACCGTATCGACCGATGTCGCGGGTTGGCTGGATCACCAATGGATCCTGCCCGACCCGATTGGCGACCGCGGGCAACTTCCCTGCAGCAACCTGGCTTGCAAGTTCTGGCGATTCCCTGAAGGCAGCGGGGACGCGTGCCGGATCAGTGACCACCATCGGCACGGCGTCCGAGTTTGACTGCGCCGAAGCGAGGCTGACGCGACCGACAGCCGCTGCAACTGCCAATGAAGCCGACGCCTGAAGCATCGCGCGCCGACCGATGCCAGTGTGAGTCAGCCACGACTGGCCGCCATTCCGAGTGGTGTCCATGAGCAATAAGGTCCCTTCGTCAATGCCTTCGGACGCCCCGATGTCAATTGCACAGGTGTCGCATGGCGACGTCAATACAACCCGTCCGCGCTGTTGACGATAGGGCACATTCCATGACGCGTCAAGCCGCAATCGGGTGGAACGTTGCACAACCACCCAGAACCCAGCAGTTGTTGCCGGGTTCTGCGGTGGTCGCCGTGTTTGAGATCAGGTTTGCCAGACAGCAAGAAGTGGCAGAGATGAACTACGCGGAGTAGTAGAACGTCGTTGGCATCGAGGTGCAAGGTGTCCGGCAATGCTGTGCGTTCATCTGACGCGCAGGAACGTTGCCGAGGGAATTCTTGATGACACGCACGCCCATTACTGCCGGGGATAGTCCGACGGTCCCGATGGAAACCACATTGTCGACAAGGAGCTTCCAGATTTCCTGAACCATCCCGGCGCGCTCGTCGGCGTACTTCGAGGCGGCACTCCGGAATATCTCCAACGCCTTGCGAATGGCCGGATCGGTCGGTTCGGTGCCCTGCTTGCCAACGCTCGCATACCACTTGGCGATGTTGATCCCCATGAAGCATTGGGCTGGATCGACAGGAAGTGCGTGTCGAGGGAAGAGAAACAGGTTTTCCGAACCATCATTCGACCACACCATGATCTGGGTCTCATTCGCAAGCGCGCGATTGAATGCAAGGCTTCGCTCCTGGGCGAGGACGTCGGCCTGGATGCCGATTTCCTTCCACTGCTGGGCGACGATCTCGCAGATCCGCGCGAAGTCAATGAAAGACCCGAGGACCGCGGTGACTTCGATCCGAAGGCGCCCCTTGCCATCACTTCGCAAGCGGTAACCCTCCGCGTCCTTCTGGGTCAGTCCGATCTTGTCAAGCAGGGCATTCGCCTGCTTTGGGTCATGCGTATGCCACTTCGAACGCCATTCGGCGCCGGGGAAGTACGGAGACGCATCTTCAGGGATTGGTGAGCCAGGAGTGCCAACGCCCAGCCAGAACGTCTCATTGAGCTGGTCGCGCTCGATCCCGAGAGATAGTGCCCGTCGGAAGTCGACGTTCTTGAACCACTTGAGGACTTCTGCGTCACCCTCAAAACTGTGGTTGAAGTGGAATGTCGCGTCCGACCCATAAGAGCCTGGGTCAAGTTGCAGGTGGTACCCACCGCGCGTGGCGTTCTCGAGAAAGACCGGGATCTTGGCGATGTCCATGTGGCGAGACTGGAGGTCGATTTCCCCGGCGATGGCACGAAGGTTTGCGATTTCCAGGTTCTCAGCGAGGGTCATCACGATCTTGTCAAGGTACGGAAGCTGGTTTCCCGCGCTGTCAACCGAGAAGTAGTACGGGTTGCGTTCCATCACCCACTGTGGCGTGTTGATGGGTGAGGTCGTCCGCCACGGGGTCAAGACCGGCAGGTCCGGGTTCAGGCGCCACGTGTTGAGGAACTTGATATGGAGAACCCAGTTGTCATACCCGGCCTCCTTCGCAACCCTTGTTGCTTCTTCAGCACCAATGTGGGTGGGGTGAAACTTCTTCATGTAGTGGGCCGGCATGAACGAGCCATTCAGTTCATCGCCCCGCGTGGCCTGACCGGCCCCGAGTGCGGTGGAACCAGCCAGGATGTCGACGAAAAGCGGGTACGGTTCCGGAAACACCCACTGGATAGTGGTGTCATTGACCTTCACCATCTTGCCCTGCTTGCCGTTGACCGACATCTCAGGCGTCTGAGACGGCATCAGTTCCTTGTTGTTGAACACATCATTGAACCAGAACATGTAGTCGTCGGCGGTAAATGGTTCGCCGTCTGACCACCGGTGACCTTCGCGAAGCGTCAACGTAATGGTCTTGGCGTCTGCCGAAAGGTCGTATCCCTCAGCGTGACATGGCATGACCTTGGTTCCGGTGTAATCCCAGAACAGTGGCTTGTCCGTGGAGCAAATGCGGTTTCCGTTCTCGCCATCTCCCGGTCCAGTGAAAGCCCGACGCCAGGTGCCACCGTACTTCCCGATACCCTGCAATGGCTTGATAACCATGGGGTTCTTGGGAAGCCGCTGCTCGACTGGTGGCAGTGCACCGGACTTCACAAGCTCCGCGAGGCCGGGAGCCTCGGAAAATGACGTCGGGTACTGGGCCTTGTCGGTGATGACGGTCGGGCCTTCAAGGGGACCGACGAGAGCAGACTGTGGCGATATCGGGCTCGCTTCGACCAGAGAGCCTTCAAGACTCATCAGTGAGGCAATCGCTGGCTCCCCCGCAACCGCTGCAATCGCGCCAATTCCTGCCCCGGCCAAGGTCTGCCTACGAGTGAGATGTTCTTCGAGTCGCTTCGCCATGTTGCATCCCCCCATTCGCATGCCGCGAACTTTCACTCAATGGTATCCGCGAACCGCCCGGTTGCAAATCGATGAACCATGTGGTCGTTCAGGAAACCCAATTTGGTCTAGCAACCGATGCAATGGGGACGCTGGGATCGAACGCAGAAGGTGTGTCTGACGGTCCTGGACGAGTAACCGGAAAAAGACAAAGGCCCGACCACGCATGTTCGCGCGGTCGGGCCTACCAGCTGAGGGATTGCTGGAGACTTGGTCAGTGAGCGAGTTCGAGTGCGGTGAAGAACAGCGCGGCGAGGAAACCGGCGATGGTTGCCAAGCCAACCAGGGTCCCACCTTCCTCATAGGCCTCGGGCATCATCGTCTGGGCCAGCATCGCCATGATTCCACCACCTGCGAACGCTTCTACGAACGTGATCCACTGCTCTGATGCGGTCGCGAGGAACATGTTGCCGATCAAGGCGGCGACTGCTGAAGCAACCACGAGCGATCCCCACAGTCCGAAGATTCGCGCAGGCGTGTACCCAATGCGCTTCATTTGGGCCGAACTTGCCATCGCTTCAGGCAGGTTCGACATGAATACCGCCACAAGGAAGGTGGGGTTGAATGTCGCAAATGATGTGAACGCGGCCCCAAGCACAATCGATTCTGGAACACCGTCCAAAAGAGCGCCTGCGAAGATGGCAAGGGGAGAGCCACCACCATGTTCACCATCTTCGCCCTTTCCGTGCTCACCCTTTGCGTGGTGGGCAGCCTCCTCATGCGACGGCATGGCGACGGCTGCAACGCCCTCAACCAACCATTCTTTCTGATTGAAGTCACGCGTCTCTTGACGCAGATGATGTTCGATGCTGAACGTCCCGTGCGTGTGGACTTTCACCAATTCCGATACTGCATCACGAAGCACTGGTGACGCCTCCATGACCACAGAAAAGTCCTCTCGGGGGATGAAGAGCAACTGCACCTCGTCGACGGTCACTGCAAGTTCTTGACGGTTTTCGTTGGTCAATAGTTCGAGTTCACCAAAGCAATGACCTTCACCGTAGGTGCCGTCCATCCCTCCAGCACCCTCAGGCTTGAACTCCACGTGCCCCTTTTCGATAAGGTACACACCATCTGAGATCTCTCCGGGCTTGAAGATGGTCTCCCCGGCCTTGAGCCGGCGAGTGTCGGCGTGCGGTATCAAGCGCACCAGATCAGCGGCTGGCAGTGAACGGAACAGATCGCTGGATGACAACTTAATGAGCATCGTGGTGGCTTGTTCACGACGCGCCCGCCGAACAAAGTTCCGAAGTGATGACGCCTTTCTTGCGGCGGCACCAACGTTGTCCAGTGCAATGGTCGCAGCGGAATAAACGCTTCCGCCGATGAGGAAACCGCTCGCCACCCATAGCCACCCAGTAAACGGAGACAATCTCTCTTCGGCGATGAGTGCCTCCGCGCCTCCAAACGCAAGTTCGATCGCAAGCGATTCGATTAGCGCCCCCGCGCCGAATGCCATGACCGCAGCCACCACCCGTTTTGGTGCCTTTACGTAGATGCCTAACGCGGCACCGATCATGAGGGACGACGCTGCAACCAATCCAAGGAGGACGCTACCGAATGCCGATTCGGCTGTCACCTTCAATGCTCCGTGAGCTGGCTCGGTGCTGGCAACCGCACCGATTGCCATTGGTATCAGGAGGAATGAACTAGCTAGGACCCCCATGAGGTCTGGTCTCCGTTCAATGTGGGCCGAACGACGCTAATGTAGCGACGCCCGGCTGATAGCGCGGCCTTAAGCTATCAGACTTTGACGCGCTTGACTAGTGCCCACTTCATCAGGGCACGGGTCCGACGGCCGTTTTGTTGGTTATCATTGCCAACATTGCCGATGTAGCTCAGGGGTAGAGCAGCTGTTTCGTAAACAGCAGGCCGTGGGTTCGAATCCCACCATCGGCTCCACACTCGGCCAGAGGCGTCACGCCGGCGTCGGGAACTGCTCTTTCGCAAAGGAATTAGTTTCCTGAACTGCGACGAGTTCCTGCCATGCCCGCCTGACCGATGGGATGCTTTCTCGCACCCTTGCGAACTCAGCTTCGGCGTGTTTTCCATCCCGCTCAGCCTGATCAACAGCTACACGTGATAGTTCCAGAGATGCTGCGGCCTCACGGACTGCGGTATTTGCCCGGTGCCAAGCCACAGATGCCGCATGGGCATCGTCATTTCGTAGGAACTGTCTCGCCTGAATCGTGGTCCAAGCCTGATCGGCGTCAGCAAAATGGGCGTCCGCTATCGCAAGCAGGGTTCGCTGGTTAACCATCGCTGCGCGAGCTCGAACAACCGATTCCCACGCCTGCGATAGTTCAGGTTCGTGGTCTCGAAGCCGCAGAAATCTCGCTTCGGCTTCGGCAAGTTTCGGGTTGTCAGTCATCGGAGGACATCCACTGCGCGTCCGTTGGGATTATTTCATCTGGCATTATGAAACGATCTTACGACGGTGAGCTGCACGTGACGATGTAGGCGCGACTGCGTGGCATGTCACTCTCACTGAGACTGTGCATGATCAATCCGTTTGTGTAACCAGACTTCTCCAGCAGACGGAGATAAAGCGGGTAATCGAGAACGCCCTGGCCGGCCGGCCGGTAGTGGCAGTGCGTGCCTCCCTCGGGTGGGGCGATGACGTCCTTGGCGTGGGCGAGCGCAATGTGTGCGCCTAGGTGCTGGAAACCAGCCTCGAGGGTTTCAGACATCCGATTCAGGTCACCTGGGTAGTAAAAGTTTGCTGGATCGAAGGTGACCCCAAGTCCGGGAGACCTGACAGCATCGATGAGCGATTTCGCTCGCGACGTTGAATCGACCACGTTCGCGGTCTCAGGTTCCACAGCCATGACAACACCGGCCCGGGAGGCGGCATCGGCCATGATCCCGGTCTGGTCCACCATCTCATTCCAGGCGTCAGTCAGGTGGTTTTCTGGATGGGCCCGCCACATCGAATATGGGTTTCGCGTCCCGGAACTCGTGGTCACCACTCGCGTGCCCAGCCCGGCGCACGTGCCACACAGTTCAATGAACCGGGCCATGTTCCGGTCACGGTCATCACGGTTCGGGTCAATGATGTTGAACGTCCCCGAAATAGCGGCAATCCGCACCCCGGCAGTCTCGAATGCACGCGCGACGCGCCGAACCGTGTCTGGCGCAAGACGACCTGGCATTGGGTCAAGACCTGCGGATTCGAGGCTTAATTGAACCACGCCTAGCCCGAGGGCACCCATCACCTCCGCAACGTGCTCAATCTCTGGGCGGTCAATGTGCCTGCTTATGGTGCCCAGTACGGGAACTGCCACTTCGTCGGCCTCACTTTCGTGGGAGCAATGCTACTGGCCTTGTAGTTTGCCGGTTGTGGATCCGGGATCAATTGAACGGCGCGGTAAGGTAATCCCCGTTGAGCCCATAAGAACGTGACTGGCGTCGTTGACGGCGCACGTGCAGGGTCAGGCAAGCAGGGAGAGAAGATGACGTACTGGGATCATCAGGATGAAGTCCGCGCCATGATGCAAGGCACCGGTATCGACGGCTGGCTTCTGATGGACTTTCGTGGCAGTAATCCAATGTTTTCCCGTGTCTTGGGCAGAGGGGGGATTGGTGGTCATGTCACGCGACGGACGTTTGTTTGGCTCCCCGCTGATCCGGCACTGCGTCCAGTAGTTGTTTCGCAGGCTCGTGAGGCCAAGGCGATGGCCGACGCTCGTTGGGACCTTCGCACCTATCGCGATGCCCAGGAACTTCGCGACGTTCTGGCGACGCTCGGGCCTTCGAACCGGCTGGCGGGGGCGAACGTCGCGATGGAATATAGCCCTGAATGCGCGCTGCCGTACATCTCCCGAATTGACGCAGGCACCGTGGATTTGCTTACCAAACTTGGCGCGAACGTGGTTACCTCAGCGGACCTTCTTCAGCTTACGCTCGCGAGATTGTCAGATCTACAGATCCAACAACATCGCGAGGCGGCCATTCTCGTCGATACGGTGAAGAATGAGTCCTTCCAGCTGGTGGCGAAGCGAGTTCACGCAAACGAACCAATCGCCGAATACGAGGTCCAGCAGTTCATTGTCCGGCGATTCGGCGAATGCGGGCTCGTTACCGACGCGCATCCGACCGTCGCCTGCGGACCAAACAGTGCGACTGGTCACTACACCCCATTGCCCACATCGTCACGCATGATCGGCGCGAATGACTGGCTGCTTATCGACCTCTGGGCTCGACTCGATTGCGCCGGGTCTCCATACGCTGACGTGACATGGGTGGCGTGGACAGGCCCGGACGACATTCCCGCCAAGAACCGATCAATCTTCGCAATTGTGAAATCGGCGCGCGATCACGCGGTCAAGATGATCGCCGACGCGACCACCCAAGGGCGAACATTGTGCGGCTGGGAGGTCGACCGAGGTGTTCGTGACCTGATTGGCATGACCGGCTTTGGCAACGAGTTCCCGCATCGGACCGGTCACAATCTTGGTCCAGAGGAAGTCCACGGCTCGGCAGGGGTATGTCTGGATGACTTCGAGACGCACGACACACGCATGATCATGCCTGGTGTGGCGTTTTCAGTGGAACCGGGCATTTATCTGGAAGGCGAGTTTGGTGTTCGCCTGGAGATAAATGTTGTTATGACCGAAGCTGGGCCGGTAGTCCATACGCCAACCCAGGATGAAATTATTCGCCTGTAGTTTGCGGCAACTTCGCAACAGTGAGGTTTCAGTGCCGTCCAACCGTTTGGGGGTGCTGATTGAAACTTCCCCGAGGGCATTCACACACTATCGAAGTGACGTCGCGCCCAACGAACTGACTACGGTCAGCCTCTCCTTCAACCGGTCGCCGATGTGCAACGGGCTCTGCAGCCCTCGCAATTCTGTGCAAAGGCGGTCGATACCGATGGGGTCAAAATGGTTGGACCAAGAACCATCACCTCTCCTGTTGACCTGGGACCCAGCAATAGCGGCCACTCGGGTAGCGCTCCACAGTGCGGTGCATGACCCAGCGTTCATCGCCCATACGCACGCCATAGCCAAGGTTGCTACTGCCTTCGGGTTGGTCCCGGGCAGTCCTGCTCGTCGGGCTGCCACGCAGGACCTCAGCGAAGGTTGGGAAACGCTCTGGCTGTCGTCCAGGCGGCTCGATCCGGACTGGGGGCGCACCCTCCAGTATTGGCGGGAACACACCATGTTGGTTGCCAGACCGATATATCTTGCAACGTTTCTCCAAGCGTTACCAAGCGGTCACATCCCGAAGAATGTTGCCAGGAAGATTGTAGAAGCAAGTTTCGGAGCCTTGTTCGAGGCAGGGTGGACGGAGACGGTTTCCATCCTCCGACGCCAGACGATGTGGCTGCACACCGCACACCGCGCCGCTTGCAGGGGGGATGCTCCAAATGTCTGGGATCGCGCGTACGCAGCGGCCTTCCCGGTGGCTCGGGATGCCTCGACCGAGGACATCGCAGCCTGATCCGCTGGGATCTGCGGGAGACAATTTGGCCCGAAGTTGACCAACTCGTGACCATCGCGACCCTCCCCGAGTTTGGGGTCACGAACTCCCCCGACGCTCAACTACGAATGTCGGGGGCTGTGACGTACTTTGAAATAGTTACCGCTTAGCCGGATGCGCGCGGATAGCCTCTTCGTTTATTTCCGTTCCCCAACCAGGGCCGGTAGGCAAGTACATATGCCCGTCTCGGATGTCTGGCACGACAGTCACAAGTTCATCTTGCCACGGAACCATGTCCGGATCGAACTCCATGATCCGCAAGTTGGGTGCGACAGCAGCAAAGTGCGCGCTCTGCATTGTCGCCAGATGACTGTAGAAGTTGTGTGGCGCAACATTCGTCTCGTAGGTGTCGGCCATGTTGGCAATCTTGAGTGACTCAGCCACCCCATTCCACGGGGTATCAATGATTGCAACGTCCATCGACTGGTTTTCAAAGTACGGCCGGTAATCCTTCCGACCAAACAGGCATTCGCACGAAGCAAGCGGGATCGTCGTCTGGCTTCGAATGTAATGGAGGGCCTTCGCGTCGCGGGAATCGATCTCCACCCAGAACAAGTTGAAAGGTTCCATTGCCCGGGCCATCTGGATGTAGCCCTCGGTCTTGTAGTTGAAGTTCAAATCGACCATGATGTCAATGTTCGGGCCAACCGCCTGCCGGAAGGCGGCAAGTTGGTCCTTGATGGCACCCACCGCGTACCGCTCTGGGTTCAGCTCTGGAAAACTATCCCCCCGGGCAAATCCTGGGATATGTCCACGCGGATCATCGTCTCCCAGAAGCAGGACGTTCGTCTTGAGCGCGGTGTATCCACGGGCAACAACCTCCTTTCCGGCGGCGAACACATCGTCGAGCGTTCTGACTGGGGGAATTCCCATCGACTTCCAATGGGACACCCGGTACGACGCACAGTGGGACCAGTAGAGGCGGATGCGATCGCGGACCGGTCCGCCCAGCATCTCGTACACCGGAACCCCAAGCGCACGGGCCTTCACATCAAGCAAGGCATTTTCTATCGCACCGATTGCCTGCTGGACAGCGCCGCCTGATGCTTGCCGGCGCAACGCATACAGGAGGGCAACATGAGCCTCGTAGTTGCGTGGGTCCTTGCCGATCAAGACGGGTGCGAGATTGTCGATGAGCGCGGACACTCCGGCTCCACCGAACGATTCGTTGAACTCGCTCCATCCGACAATGCCCTCGTTGGTGGAGATTTTCAGGAAATCCAGCGTCCTCCACGCGCCATCGGCGTGCAGGCGCTCGATTTTTGTGATCTTCATGGGTGAACTCCTCCGTCAGGGCGAGCGCCAGTTGGAACGCTTTGCTCCAGACTTCCGGAAGGGTACCGCCCTTGGGGGGCGAGGGGACCCATGGGAAAACGGATGAAGAGTATTCTTCCAAGTGTGATTGGGCGAAACACCGTGCCAAGCGCGCCGGGAGTGGCTAGCGAATTTGCAGGCCGTATTTCCCGGACTTTTGGTGATGTGGGACGTCACTGGCTCGACACTCTTCCGGACACGATTGCCCGTTGTGTTCAGCGCTGGGACCTCACCCTCGAGGCACCCTTCGAGGAGTTGAGTTTCCAGTACGTCATACGCGCCCGGCGGGCCGATGCATCACCTGTCGTGTTGAAGCTTGGCGTGCCACGCGATGAGCTCGTTGGCGAAGTTCGCGCCCTACTCGCATATGCGGGTCGAGGCGTCGTGCCATTGGTTGCCTGGGATCATGCGCTCGGCGCCCTCTTACTCGAAAGGGTCGAACCTGGTTTCCAGTTGGCCGACCTTGCGAAGGTGGACGATTTCGCTGCCACCAGAATTGGTGCGGCAGCAATGAGCATGTTGGTGTCGCATGGTGTAAAACCCGAAACACGGTCAGGAGGAGCGACCACGTTTGGTTCGGTTGAGCGTGAGTGGGCACAGGCATTTGATGGGTACCGTCGCCTAGCCACACGCTGTTCCGGCCATCTTCCCGCCGACGTCGTACTTGACGCGGAACGTCGTTTCGATCGGCTCCTGGCATCGGGCGCCATTGGCGATCAGATCATGTTGCACGGCGATCTGCATCACCACAACATCCTGAAGTCGTCGATTGAAGAAGATACTTGGATCGTGATCGATCCCAAGGGGGTTGTCGGGGAACCGGCGTGCGAGGTCGCGTCGTTTCTCAGGAACCCTGGTTCGGTGCTATTCGGTGACAACGATCATTCCAAAACCATGCACCGCAGGATTGAACTGATTGCCTCGATTACGGACTTGGACCCGCTCCGGATACGGGACTGGGGAATGGCTGGCGCGGTGATCTCGGCCATCTGGTGCATCGAAGACGGGGCAACGGACCCGGACCCGACCGTCTGGCGATTGCCGGTCAATTGCGCCCGGTGGCTTGCACCGTTGCGTTTTTGATGAACGCCGTTGCGTGCTGACCATTGAACGTTGATCATCAGTGGCGGTGTCTGCCCAAGTTCACCCCTGGTCTCGGCAGCGGTGTGTCAGGATTTGCAAGTCACCCGTTTCATGATCAGTAGCCCTTGAGAAGGACCCAATGAGCAACCCCGAGATCACTCGCCTAGAAGTCTTGCAGAATAGCGCGCGAGCCGAAGCAGAATTGAACCCTGATGACGACGCATGCGTCTGGGTCTACGTGGAAATTCCTCAAGGCAGCCGCAACAAGTATGAGTACGATGCCGGCCTTGGCAGGTTGAAGCTGGATCGAACGCTGCATTCTTCGGTCCACTATCCGGCGGACTACGGGTTCATACCAGAGACCCATGCTCCGGATGGAGACCATCTCGACGTCTTGGTGATCGTCCAGGAGGGGACATTTCCCGGTTGCTTCGTCCGTGCCCGGGTCCTAGGTTACTTGGACATGCGAGATGAGAAGGGCGAGGACCAGAAGGTGCTTGCGGTGCCGGCGCAGGATCCCCGGTTTGCTGGCGTCCGGACGCTTGCAGACCTTGCCCCCCATTGGTTGCGGGAAATCGAAGTGTTCTTTGCAACGTACAAGATGTTGGAAGACAAGTCTGTTCAAGTCGGCGGTTGGCAGGGTCGTGACGAGGCTCTCGCGCTGATCGTCGAGTGCCGTAAGGCCTACTTCGGAGGCAGGCACCGCATGCCACAGCTGTAGCACTAGAAAGTAGCGCCCGTGACCATCGCAGCGTCACAGGCACCCAATGATCAATCGGTAGGCTCACGCTAGACAGGCAAACGGAGCCTTTCCTAGAAGTGCAGGAACGGCATGTCTGGCAGCATTGGCGTTCCTGATGCCGAGAACCACACGAACACGATGCACACGGTCGCAATCAAGACGATGACGATGGCGATGGTGCCACCTAGCGGATCAGAGTACGTCTGACGTTCCATCGAGAGGTGTCCTTGAGCGGTGCGACTAAAACGACGCCGGAAGGCTGATTCAGCTTCGTGGTGGACCACCGGGGACTCGAACCCCGCACCTCCACAATGCCATTGTGGCGCTCTCCCAGATGAGCTAGTGGCCCTCTTGGATCGTCAACACGCAGCTGGTGACCCGACCGGAATGGTATCACGCCGCCAGCGCGGGCGTCCCGGTACAGATGTGCGCAGTCGGCGTAGCGGATCCCTTGGAAGGATTGGACTTGCGCTGGGTACCGCGCAAGTGTTCGGATTGCAGCACCACATGCGAGTGTCAACCGATCAAACCGTGGCGCTCTTCCCGTCTCGACACCGCGAGATCGATGAGTTCAGAGATCAGATCCTGATACGACAGGCCGGAGGCTTCCCAAAGTTTTGGGTACATGCTTATCGAAGTGAACCCGGGCATGGTGTTGAGTTCGTTGACGAACCACTTTCCGGACTGGCGGTCGAGGAAGAAATCGGCGCGCGCGAGACCGGAACATTCCAGTGCGGTGAATGCACGTACCGCGAGTTCACGAACTTCAGCGGCGTCCGTCTCGGTGAGACTGGCCGGGATGTGCAGTTCGCTCTTGCCGTCCAGGTACTTCGCTGCGTAGTCATAGAACTCGTTGCTGGGGACAATCTCGCCCGCGACACTTGCCCGGGGATGATGGTTTCCAAGTACACCGACTTCGATTTCGCGCGCGTCTATCGCTGGCTCGACGATTACTTTCTCATCGTGTCGGAATGCTTCGGCAAGCGCCGTGACGAGTTCGGTACGGTGGTGCGCCTTGCTGACGCCAATGCTTGATCCTAGGTTGGCGGGCTTGACAAAACACGGATAGCCAAAGCATTCGCTTTCCGAGACGACACGATCTCGTTCCTCACGCCAGTGCCATCTTCGAAAGCTTCGCCAATCCACAACCGGCAGCCCGTGAAAGGCAAGGACTTCCTTCATCTTGACCTTGTCCATGCCAAGCGCTGAACCAAGCACACCCGACCCTACGTAGGCAATCCCCGACAACTCAAGCAGTCCCTGGACCGTGCCATCCTCCCCGAATGGTCCGTGCAGGACCGGGAAGACGACATCAACTCCTCGCATCGGTCCCGTGGGTCCGTTGAAGCCGATCAAGCTTGAGCCGGGTGACACGATAGGAGTATCGTCGTTCTCTGGATCATCGGCCACGACGACCGAACTGTCAGCGGCTGTACCGGCAGATAGGAGCGACGCAGATTGGCTTTCGGGCAGCCACTTTCCGGCTTTTGAGATCGCTAATGGCACGATGTCAAAGCGCGAACGATCAATGGCCTTCAGCACGCTTGCCGCCGACATGAGACTCACCTCATGCTCGGCACTTTGACCTCCGAAAATGACACCAACCCGAATTCGGGGCTTGCGAGTGCCTCCAGATTGCTGGGATGTCGGTGAGTGGTCGGCGTATGACGTTGGGGTGAGGTTGCTGTCGACGGTGCCGATCTTCGTGCACTCCCTGTCCTCGCCCGTCCGGAACGTGCGTCGGGGCGTCCCAACTACAACGATTGCCGTCTAGTCAGGCAACACCCAAAGGCATGGGGCTGAGGCTAGCCGTCGGTAAACAACTTCACATAACTGAAGTAGCGTCGCTGGCTCAGCTCGCCAAGTTCAACAGCCGCGCGAATGGCACATCCATCATCGGTCACGTGCGAGCAATTTCCGTACCGGCACTTTCCTATGAACAAAGCGAATTCCGGGAACAGCTGGTCGATATCACTATCGGAAACGTCCCAGAGGGCCAGTTGCCGTAGACCAGGGGTGTCGGCGAGAAATCCTCCGCTCGCAAGTGGAAAGAGCTGGG
This sequence comes from Chloroflexota bacterium, assembly GCA_947446285.1. GTDB lineage: Bacteria > Chloroflexota > UBA11872 > UBA12225 > UBA12225 > UBA12225. The sequence continues at coordinate 7,460 of CANFGH010000043.1, read as the reverse complement.
CGAACCGGGTGGTGTGCTTGCCCTTGTTTGTCGAGCGGCTAATTTCGCCGACCTTCAAGGCAAGACCGGGTTCAATCGCGTTGAGCAGGGTGCTCTTGCCGACGCCCGAAGGTCCGGTGAACGCAGTCGTCCGCCCTGCAACGGCGTCGCGAAGTTCGTTGATGCCTTCCATGGTGGTCGCACTGGTGAGGTGGACACCGTACCCAGCCCGTGCGTACCACCCGAGTTCAGTGACCATGTCGGCATCGATCCCGAAGTCGACCTTGTTCAGGCATACCCGAGCCTCGAACCCGGAAGCTGCGCACGAGGCAAGCAATCGGTCGACAAATCCCCATCGTGGAAGAGGATGCGCTGCGGACGCCACGACGACGATTTGGTCGAGGTTTGCGACGAGGGTTTGCCCCACTGGGACTTTGCCGTCGGTCACAGCTTGCCTGGTCAAGGCACGAGTCCGGGGCAGCACTTCGTCGATCACTCCCGCCGGGACCTGCACTCCTGACACGTGGGATGGGCGAAATCGCACTCGGTCACCGGCAACAACGGGTTCGACCACTTCGCGCCGTTGGACATCATCGACCCGCTGCGCGTGCGCGTGGCTCTCGGAAAAGACGAAGTTCTTTCGCATCCGATCCCGAACCCGGCACCGGTACATCGACGCGGGTGCAAGGTCGCGGTCATGAGGCATTACATCGAAGTAGCCGCTCGTGGCGCGCAGAACGGTTCCCGTGGTCGCTTCCCCGAGGGTGGCTTCAATGTCCCTCAGGTGGGCGGGAATGCGTTCGCGCATCTCCATCCCGCGCGCAAAGCCCGGTTCAGCGCCCCGGGGAACAGCGCCCGAGCGATCAGGACGCCTAGCGGAACCGGATGTCATCTGATCAAGGCTACCACCCTATGGCCAGTTTCAACGCCAGCGATCGTCAATAACCGCGCACCCACCATTGGGGTCACGCAGGCCACAGGTCCGTGCTGAGGTACTTGAGGCCAGTGTCGCAAATGACCGTGACGATCACGAAACCCTCGTCGCATGTGCGTGCGAGCTGGAGGGCGGCGGCGACATTGGCCCCGGCAGAGAAACCTGCAAAGACTCCCTCACGCGTCGCAAGCAACCGTGCCGTTTCCACCGCGTCCTCATCGTTCACCGCGAGAAAGCCATCTGCAAGCTCAGGTTGCCAAAGCGGCGGTGTGAGGGCGTACCCAGTGCCTTGCAGTTTGTGGCGCGGGTCTGTCACACCATCCGCACCCAGTGCAAGGAACCGCGCCGTCGCGGGTTCCACCGGATAGCACTTGATGGAAGGGTTCGCATGCTTCAGGGCCCGGGCCGTTCCGATGAAGGTTCCGCCAGCGCCGACGAGTGCCGCGAACGCGTCGATGCGTCCGCCGGTCTGCGCGAGGATTTCTCGTCCAGTCGTGTGTTCGTGGGCCTGGACCGCACTCGGGTTGTTGAACTGGTCCGGGCAGAATGCCCCGAGTTCGGCGACCAATTCACGCTTCCGGATCTCCACCAATTCGAGGTCCGCACCTGAAACCTGGCCGGGAATGGATCCTTGCGCTTGGGGTACGAGTGCCACTTCTGCACCCAACGCCTCAAGCATCCGTCGGCGTTCGATCGAATTGCCAGCCGACATCACAGCGATCATCCGGTATCCGCGCACCGCGCAGACCACAGCGAGACCTGTGCCCATGTTTCCACTGGTCAGCTCAACGACGGTTCCGCCTGGCTTCAGCGCACCGGTGGCTTCGGCGTCGTCGATAACTTGCCTCGCGACCCGGTCCTTGACACTTCCCCCGGGGCCGTAAAACTCCAACTTGCCAAGGACCCGTCCCGGCAGGCCGGCACTCAGTCGATCAAGTGCAACGATAGGGGTCGAGCCAATGGCATCAACAACGCTTGGGAGCACGGAATCAAACGCCATCCGGGTGTCCATTCATGACCATGGGTTGCATGGAAGGCGGCCCTGCCGTCCAGCGATGGTCGGGCTTCATTTGACAGGATACGCGCGTCTGCTGGCGGTTGTGCCAGCTGAGTGGCTGCCCTTTGGGTCCGGAGGACGTAGAGTTTCCCCATGCACGATCAAATCTCGCGCGTCGTTTGTGTGACCCATGCCCGCCACTTTGGGATTTCATCGAAGTGACCGGCGCGGGAGGGTTGCCAATGCCGGGCTTGGCGCGAATGGCTGAGGTGACGCGCGCGATCAGCGATGCGGCTCGTCGCGGCCCGGCAGAGGCAAAGGGCCGCTGGCTGCTCCACGAGCCATGGACTCTCGTTGGGCGCGGTCCAACAGTTACGCTGAAGAACCGGGTCGTCATGCCGGCAATCCCGACCGGCCTTGCAAGCCCGGACGGTGACGGCACACCCGCGATGAACGAATGGTATCGGGCACGGGGAGTGGGAGGCGTTGGCCTCATCCTCGTCGAGCCTGCACACGTACTCCGTGAATACACGAGGCAGCAGAGTGCTCCGGTTCCGGGAGAATTCAGTGCCCGCCTCGTGATCGACGTGAAGTCTGACCGTGAAGCGCTCCGGTCGCTAGCCGATGCGATCCGGTTGAGCGGCGCAGTTGCCGGGATCGCACTCGTGCTGCCAGCGGAATTTGACATTGCTGTCCCGACCCCCAGCCAGATCAAATCGTGGGTTCTCTCAGCGTCGGTTGCGTCGACTATCGGTGAGGACGCCGGTTTCGAGGTAATCGAACTCATCTTTTCCGATGACGGTGCCGTGCACCGGTCCCTGCGTCGGAATTCAAACCGGCGGACGGATCGTTTCGGGCGAGGAGAAACCGGGCGCTTCTGCCTTGCACGTGAACTGGCTCGCGGGGTCGTTGCAGCGACAACATGCCCGGTCATCGTCAAATTCGCGATTGATCAGCGTCGCTGGGGCGGCCTGCCTGCCGAGGCTGCGACCCGGCTTGCCGTGGCATTCCAGGAAGACGGCGTGGCGGCCTTTGAAATAGTAGGTGGCGACCGATGGGACGATGCATCGCTGCCCCTTTCATGTGGCGTTGGTGAAGGGCCAGGTGTTTCGCGCACCTCGGGAGCGATCCACGAGGTGCTGCGCGTACCGATCATCGCGTCTGGGCGCTTGCTGTCCCCGACCGGAGCAGAGGAAGTCCTGCGCGACACCAATGCGACGGCCGTTGCTGTTGGACGGGCACTGATTGCCGATCCATCATGGGTAGCGAAGGCACGTGCCGGCGTCGAGGATGAAATCATCCCTTGCATTGGGTGTCTGGGCTGTCACGTTGCCACAGACGAGGGCACCATTGGATGTGTGGTAAATGGTGACGGGGTGGAAGACCCGGGCCGGACGGTTGAGCAAACTTCGCGTCCCCTGAAGATCGCGGTTCTTGGAGCGGGCCTGCCTGGACTCGAATTTGCCCGGGTTGCGTCATCGCGCGGGCATGACGTGACGGTGATACCGGGGAACTTGCCTTTGGGGGGTGTCACTGGGCTGCGGTCTTCAATTCCTGGCAACGCTGAATTCGGACGCGCATTTCTCTATTTCGGGGACCGCCTGCGCGAATATGGAAGCGGCCTTGGTGACGATGCCGCAACTGATGCTGACGTGGTGGTCGATGCCAGACCCCTGCCCGGACCCAAAGTGGGTTGGGCCGTGGGACGATCAGTCCTTACCGCGAGTTCGGTCCTCGGCCGAGACCTTCACCAGATGTACGGCATCGGCAGGAGGGTCGCCGTATGCGGCCCGGGTGCGCTCGCCGGCGAGGTGGCCCTGTTCCTTGCCGGTTGGGGTCGGCGTCCAACAGTCGTTGTTCCGGGAACCGCGGAAAATCCGTTCCCGGATGCACACCCCATGCACGCTCAGAGGCTCGTGGAACGGCTTGCCGGGTACAAATGTGACGTTGTTACCGACGCCACTCCGGTTAAGTGGACCGAAACCATAGAACGCAAGCACAAGCTGACCGTGCAACGAAGCGACGGAACAGTGACCGTCCTCGGCCCGTTCCAAACGGCAGTCGAGGCAACCGGGTGGTCTGAACCGGAACTCATCCGCCCGTCCGACGCGTTGGTCAACGGAACAGGCGCGATTGTGCTCGGCGACTCCCAGAATTTCAGTACGGTGCGGACGCTTGTGCACCGGGCAAACCAGCTAGCCCGAAACGTCTGAGTTCGTGCGCCGTCGTGCCCGGCCCACTCGCGTCGTGGGAACGGGCGTTGGCATGATGGGTGAGGCTGGTGAAGGGGACTGGACTGGCGGGCCCAGTCAGAGACCTGCCAGCGACGATTCCAAGTCCGGATGGGCCTTGCGCGCCTGTAGGCGGAGAAGCCCGAGGTTCGCCGAGATGGATGTCACGACGACCAGCACGGCATTCTCTCCAATCATCTCGATGACAACCACTCCATCCTCGTATTCGAAAATGGCTTGTCGGACTGCACCATGGCCGGTCTGTTCGCCAAATTCATTTGCCGGAACCAGTCCACTCGCAGCGACCGCACCGATGGCGTCGGTTTCCACCGGTGGACCATCGTTTGAATGGGCGGCCTCAAGGACAAGCCCATCCAGGCCTGCAACAAGCGCTGCGCGTACGCCACGCACGCGAATGAACGACTGAAGGATCTCGTGGACCGTGTTCATAGGAGCATCCTCACTTGTTGCGCTAGGGGACCAGACGTGGTCACCTGCTGGATGGGTCTCAGGCGGCCGCTCTGCACTGTCGGAGGGAGGCCGTCACCTGACGTTGTAGAACGCGGAACGCCCAGGATAGTTTGCCTGCGATCCAAGTGCCTCCTCAATCCTGAGCAGCTGGTTGAATTTGGCAACACGGTCACTGCGACAAGGCGCGCCCGTCTTGATCTGCCCGGCGTTCATTGCCACGGCAAGATCAGCGATGGTGGTGTCTTCAGTCTCTCCGGAACGATGAGACACGACCGCTGTCCAATTTGCACGGTTCGCCATCGCAATCGCCGCGGAGGTTTCCGATAGAGTCCCGATCTGGTTCAGCTTGATGAGGATCGAGTTCGCGGCCCGGTCACGGATGCCTCTGGCGAGACGCTCGGTATTTGTCACCAGCAAGTCGTCGCCGACCAGTTGCACCCGGTCGCCGATTCGTGCGTTGAGTGCCTGCCATCCCGCCCAGTCATCTTCGGCGAGACCGTCTTCAATGGATACTATTGGATAGCGCGCACACCAGTCGGCCCAGAAGTCGACCATCTGTTCCGAGGAGAGGATCCGCCCCTCTTTTTCCAGATGATAGGCACCGTCGTGATAAAGCTCGGTGGTCGCTGGGTCAAGAGCGATCGCGATCTGTTCACCTGGCCGGTATCCGGCGAGTTCGATTGCCTTCAGGATGTTTTCAAGCGCGGCGGCATTCGTGGCAAGTGATGGCGCAAACCCACCCTCGTCCCCGACATTCACTGAATATCCGGCGTCGTGCAAGACCTTCTTCAGCGCCTGATAGACCTCCGCACCCCAGCGGATCCCTTCGGCAAACGATGATGCCCCTACCGGCATCACCATGAACTCTTGGAAGTCGGTGCTATCAATGGCGTGCTTGCCACCGTTCAAGATGTTGCACATGGGAACGGGGAGCGTGCGAGCCGAAGGACCGCCGAGGTACCGGTAGAGCGGCAACCCGACTGCAGATGCTGCTGCTTTCGCGACGGCCAGGGATGCACCAAGAATCGCGTTTGCCCCGAGCCGAGACTTATTCGGTGTCCCATCAAGCGTGATGAGCGCAGCGTCGACTGCCTCCTGTTCAAGCGCCGACATGCCAATGAGCCGCGCAGTGATCTCACCGTTTACGTTCGCGACTGCGTGCAAGACACCCTTGCCACCGTATCGCTTGCGGTCACCATCGCGAAGCTCGGCAGCCTCATGCGCTCCCGTTGATGCTCCCGATGGAACCGCAGCACGTCCCATTGCGCCAGATGCAAGAACCACGTCGACCTCGACGGTCGGGTTTCCACGCGAGTCGAGAATTTCACGACCGGTGACTTTCTGAATGGCCGTGCCGGAAGAAATCGAGCCGTGTGTTGCGATCATGGGACGAAATCCAATCCAGGTTTGGTGTGTGGCGTCATCGACGACAGGTGGTGCCAAACCGGGCACATCGTTTTCGCCGCCAACAGGCAGCGCATCCGTGCGTCTCGGGGACTGCGTACCACTGATGTCCCGTCCGAGGTTGGTCCGGCAACTCTGAATGGTACGCGATGTAGTCTCAGGTAGCGTTCTCGCCAAACTCCCGAAGCCAGATGGCAACCTATTCTTGAGAATTTGTTATGAGCCCAGGCGTCCCTTGGTTACATTGCCCTTGCGACGAGCCTTTCAACGCAGTTCACGACTTCCTCGGGCGCGAACGGCTTGGTAAGGAACGCATCTGCGCCACGCCTCACAACGTCCTCGGCTTCACGGAAACTCAAGGCTGTAATGACTACGATCGGTATTCGTGCGGTTGCAGTGCGGCTCCGCAGCAACTGGATGAGCCGAAAGCCGCTCACCTGTGGAAGTTGCAGGTCAAGGACGACCACGTCGGGCACGGATTGATCAAGCAGGTAGAGCGCCTGGAGACCGTCGTGCGCGGTGACCGTCTCGAAGCCACTCGCCTGCAGGTTAAGCGCGAGGACTTCCGCCAGACCAGGCTCATCCTCAACGATCAACACGGTGCGTGGAACAAGGTTTACGCTCTTTGTTGCCGTTTGCGCAGGAACATTGCCAACGGCAATGGGAACGAGCGTTCCAATAGCGGAAGAGGTGTCCGACGCATTGGCGGGGCTGGTGTTCATGGGCATCGTTCTGGTCTCCAAGCGCCATTGCTGGACACACGTACGCCATTGTCTACACGTGAAGGACGCGCAAGAATATCGTGGGACCGAAACGGTGCAGCCAGTCCATTCACGCAAAGGATGCCGGTGGGGGGCATGCGCACCGGCTTCCTAGTACAGCCTATCTGGTCGGTCGCGAGTTGTCTACTGTCACCCCGTCGGACACGGGCAGGTCGATGTGGAACGCGGTTCCAACGGTGTACTGACCGATGACCGGTGCTGACTTTCCGTCGTAGAGTGGCTTCTTCAAGTTTTCGGCCCATATCCGGCCACGGTGACCCTTGACGATCTCACGGCAAATGAAAAGTCCGAGGCCGAGCCCCGCGGGTCTGGGGCGTGGTGCAGGGTTTTGCCGTTGGTTTGCAACGGCGAGGTCCTCGAACGAGGGTTCGATCGGACTGATTGGGACCCGGAAGAACTTGTCAAAGATCGCGTCGATCGCACACGGCGGAATGCCCGGGCCGGCATCGCGGATCGTGATGCGGACCCAACCCGGGCGTGGAATTGCGGTTACCCCGACTGGGTCGGACGCAGATGAGTACTTCATCGCGTTGCCCAGCAAGTTCTGGATGACTTGCGCAAGCTGATCGGGGTCACCCCACACGAGGCAAGGCATGTCAGGCAAATCTGGGTGGACCGAGTGGGAATCGTCCAAGATCACCATCTCGTTGACCGCTACACGG
>CANFGH010000042.1 GCA_947446285.1 Chloroflexota bacterium | reverse complement strand
CGGGACGGACGTGGCGTCGGGGCTGGTGCACACGGTGGTGGGGACCCCGGCGAACACGCATGACCTCACCGTGGCCGGTGACTTGCTACACGGGGGGGAGACGGACATCCACGCGGACGCGGGCTCCCAGGGGGCGGTGAACCGGGGGCGGTGAACCGGGGGCGGTGAACCGGGGGATCGCACCGGAGGCGACGTGGCACATCGCGATGCGACCGGGGAAGCGCCGGTTGCTCGAGGCGGGATCGGCGGTGGCGCTGGCGGAACGGGTGAAGGCGCAGGTGCGGACCCGGGTGGAGCATCCGTTCCGGGTGGTGAAACGCCAGTTCGGGTACGTGAAGGTGCGGTACCGGGGACTGGCAAAGAACACGGTACAGCTGGTGACCCTGTTCGCCCTGTCGAACCTCTGGATGGTGCGTCACACCGTGCGGGTTGGCTAGGGCGGAGCATGCCCGGAAGCGTTCGGGAGGCGTCCCGGAGGCCCCGCCGAGGCCTCCAGGAGGTCGGTGGCCCGTGCCCGGACCCCTTTTGGGCGGGTGGAACCACCTCGCGATGGGTCACCGGCCAAATTCCGCAGACCCCTGGCGACCGATGCGGACGAAACTGACCGCGACGACGTCCCCGGAACCAGAGATTCAGCCTTGTCCAGCGCATCCCTAGGTGGTCCGGGAGAGATCACTCGAAGAGGCGGCTGATGGAGGTTTCTTCGCAGATGGACCGGATGGCGTGTGCGAAGAGGGGTGCGATGGAGACTTGGCGGACGCGCGTGCCGGCAGTGGCAGGCAACGGCACGGTATCGGTGACCACTACTTCGGCGAGGGGGCTGCCATCGATCTGGACCGAGGCGTCACCAGTCAGGAGACCGTGGGTGACCATCGCGCGGACCGATTTCGCACCGGCGTCGTGGACGGCGCGTGCCATGTTGCACAGGGTGCCGCCGGTGAAGATGATGTCGTCCACGATGATGCAATCCCGCCCGGTGACGGATCCAAGGAGGGCGGTGACCTCGCTGGTCTCGTCCTGCGTGGGGCGGACCTTGTCGCCGATGGCAACCCCGGCACCGAGATGCGCGAGGCGTCGCGTGTAATCCCGGGCGAGTTTGGCACGACCGGCATCGGGGGCGATGAAGACGGGAGCGTTGATGGTCCCTGCCGTGGCGAGGCGTTCGACCTCGGTGGCGAAGATGGTCATGGCGTAGAGATTGTCGACCGGGACGTGGAAGAAGCCCTGCAACTGGCCGGCGTGGAGGTCGACGGTGAGCACCCGGTCGACACCGGCCACTTCCATGGTGTCGGCGATGACCCTCGCGCGGATGGAGACCCGGGGTTCGTCCTTTTTGTCACCCTTGCCGTAAGGAAAGTAGGGAAGGACGGCGGTGATGCTGCGCGCACTTGCGCGCCGGGCGGCATCGATCAGGAACAGGAGTTCCATGTGATGGTCGTTCGGGTTGGCATGGCCGGTCTGCACGATGAAGACGTCACGGCCTCGGACGTTTGCCTCGTACTTCACTTCGATCGCACCGTCGGAAAAGGTCCGCAGGCGCACGGGATCGGTGGGGTGCGCGAGGGTAGTGGCAATCGCCTCGGTAAACCCGGGATGGGATCGCCCGCCGACGAGGATCAGGCGTTCGAGCCCGTTGGCGTCGTGGTTGCGTGGCGTGATGGTCATTGCGGATCAGTCTACGTCCGGGCGACCGCTCACTTGCGTGACACCACCGGTGCCGGTGAACATGGTGCGTGCCATGCGGTGCCGTTCGAGGCAGGCGCGGACGACGTTGTGCTGCCCGAACCCGAAGGCGTCCGGTGGGGGCAATGCGTCGACTGGGAACCAGTCGAACCCGGTTGCCTCGCCCTGCGGTGCCAAGGTGCCCGCAAGGGTCACGACCCACGTGAGGCCGATCGCGTGCTGCCGGGGATCGGTGGCATCGAACCGGTTGTCGGGTCCGTGGGGTGAGTACTGCGCAACGTAGGTTGGGTTTGTCGCATCGATGGGGGTGGCGACGGCTTCGGGGCCGAGGGTTTCGCGGATCTGCCGTGCAAGTTCCTCGGCCAGGGTGGCGCCATGTCTCACGCGACCACCGACGATGCCCCACCCTGACCGGCCGGTTATCGATGACCCATCCGGTTCGCCGAAGGGATCGGGAACGGCCCGCCGGATCAACCCCACGGAGGTGACGATCTGGTGCCCACCCGGTTTGGTGGTGAGGCGCACCGGAACGGCATCGACGCACATGATTGGGACGGACCTCTGGATGGTGCGCCAGAGGTCATCGGGGATCCAGTGTCGTGGTCGTTCTGGAGCGTCATCGATAGGTTTGCTCGACATCCCGCGGGGTTCTCCTGACCTATGGAGTGTGCCGGTTGCCCCACTCGATCCAGTCACCCTCGATGTACGGCTTCTTCGCTTTCACGTGCTTGGGGATTTCCGGGTAGTCTGGCGACCCGGCCGTGGTGGCCACGGGATGGATGGAAGGATCGAGAAGATGCCGGCGCGCACGTTTGACTGGCGAGATGACCCGATGGGAACGGTGCTTGCGGTGCCTGAAGTGCGGGCGCGGTTCATCCGCACCGAACCCGGTAAACCGCTTGGGACCTTCCACACCCATGAGGAATCCGGTGGCTACGAGGTCTGGGTCGTCCTTGAGGGTGAGGTTCTTTTCGAGTTTGACGATGGCCACGGTGAGATCACCTCGGTCATCGCGACCGCCGGCCAGTCGGTGGTAGCGACCCCGACCGAACGTCACCGGGTGAGCTGCGCAGGGACCACGCCCGCGGTCTACTACCTGACGGTCACACCCCACCAGTCCCCGACCCACACGCACTACGACGCGGATGGCCACCGGATGCCCACGGTTCCGGGAGTGACCCACCCGACGTGGCGGGGCGAACTTGCGATGGGTGTCGGTCACGACGGGTAGGGATCCGGGCACCTTATTTGCTTGCCTATGCCGCTGTGTGGCGCGTATTGCGACTGATTCCCGTTTGTGCTACGATGGAGTTGTTACTGCAACGTATTTGCAATAAGGAGAACCGGGGATGACGTCCCTGATGCTTGAGGCGGGTACGGGAATGGCCAGCGTGCCGCATCGTCCATTCACCACCCGCTACCGGCGCGCATTGGTGTTCGCGAGTGCAACTGCGCTGGCCGTGTTCTCGACTGGCACGGCTTCGGCGATGCACATCGCCGAGGGCTTCCTGCCGCAGACGTGGGCGCTGGTGTGGTTCCTGGCTTCGGCGCCATTCGTCATCTATGGCATGCGCGTGATCGGCACGCAGGTGCAGCGGTCACCCCAGCAGAAGCTGACGCTGGGAATGTCCGGTGCGTTCTCCTTCGTACTCTCCGCCCTGAAGATCCCATCGGTAACTGGGAGTTGCTCGCACCCGACCGGTGTTGCCCTTGGGGCGATCCTGTTCGGGCCGGGACCGATGATGGTGCTTGGCACGATCGTCTTGCTCTTCCAGGCGATCATCCTGGCGCACGGTGGCCTGACCACCCTCGGCGCCAACGTGTTCTCGATGGCCGTTGTCGGGCCGATCGTCGGATACTGGGTCTTCCGCGCCCTCCGGGGTTTCGGGACCGGGCCGGCGGTCTTCGTCGCTGCGACAATTTCCGATCTGGCGACCTACTCCACCACGGCCGTACAGCTTGCACTGGCCTTTCCCGCCGAAGTGGGCGGTTTCGAGGAATCCCTCGCGAAGTTCCTCGGTATCTTCGCGATCACTCAGGTGCCGTTGGCGGTGAGTGAGGGACTGCTGACCCTGATCATCTTCAACCAGTTGGCGCAGTACAACCGCGAGGTACTTGAGGAACAGGGTGTCATCGCCTCGCCAGTCGTTGCGTTGGCAGCCCCATCCATGCCCGTCTGGCAGCGGACGATTGCACTTGGTGTCGTGGCTGTCGCGCTTGCCACTGTCCCCTTCCTGTTCAACAAGAATGCCGAGTGGCTGGGTGCGGACGACCGCAGTACGGCGGCAATCACCGAACTCGCACCGACGTACCAACCGTGGTTTGAGTCGGTCTTCTCGTTGGAGTACTTCGATCTCGGCGACTACGAACGCTACCTCTTCGAATTCCAGGCGGTTCTTGGAGCGGCCGTGCTGAGTGGCATCGTCGGATGGATGATCGGCCGTCGTCGTGCCCTGGACGGCGTATCGGGCGAATCCGATGTGCGTAACGGTGTAATCATCGTCGGTACGGCCATCCTGATCGGGATTGGCACCCAGTTCATCGAGACGGACTTCGGTGAATTGCAGGCATTCCTCAGCGCCACGCAGGGGGTCTGCTTTGGTCTGGTCGGCTTCTTCATCGGCTATCCCGCTGGCCGGAAGGCTGCAGTGACGCACACGCACGCCTGACCTTATGAGGTTGCAGCCCCGGAAGAACCATCAGGATGAACCCCTTCCCGATTGATGCGGTCGCGTACGGAAACAGGTTGCGTTCGGCCCCGGCGACCGAGAAGGTCCTCTTCGCAGCCGGGGCAGTCGCCCTGTGCGTTGGCTTCCGGTCGCTCGCGGTCACCGCGGTGGTTGTCACCATCGTGACCGCCGTCCTCCGCCTCCGGGCCGGGATTGGCATGCGGGACTTCTGGGGTTTCCTGTGGTTGCCGAGTGGCTTCATCCTGACCGGCGTGGTGCCGATGGCCATCGAGTTCCTTGGTCCGCAGACCCCCGGTGTTCTTGCGTCCGTCCACATCGGATCGTGGCACCTGGGGGTCACCAGCCGCGGGCTCACGCAGGCGATGGCGATCCTTGCGTCATCGTTCGGATCGCTTTCGGGCACGCTGTTCCTTGCGCTGACAACGCCCATCGTTGACATCACCGACCAATTGCGACGCTGGTATGTTCCGGTCCTCTTCATCGACATGATGATGCTGATCTACCGGTTCACCTTCGTGCTGCTGGCGACGGCCGGGGCGATGAAGACGGCGCAGGAGGTTCGCCTCGGCTACTCGACCAACCGCCTCTGGTTGCGGTCGGTCGCGATGCTCGCCTCCAACCTCTACCTCCGATCGCAGATGCGTGCGGTATCACTGTTCACGGCACTGTCGTGTCGGGGATACTCCGGGGAGTTGCGGGTGCTCGTTGACCGGGCGCCGTGGTCGGCAACGAGGGTGCTGGGAATCATTGGCGTGCACGTGCTTATTGGTATCTGGGGCGTGGCGACGCGTACCTGGGGATGGGTGTAGCGATGGCAGTGACCGTACCGTCGATCGACAAGGCCGCCCCAGTCACCTACCCGTCACCAGCACGGCGGGAGAGGGAAGAGCCTGCGGAAACGCTGTTGGAGGCACGCGGTGTCACGTTCTCGTACCCCGATGGCACGGTGGCCCTGAACTCGCTGTCGATAGGCATCCCGCGAGGCCGCCGGGTGGTGGTGCTGGGCGCAAACGGATGCGGCAAGTCGACGCTGTTCCTGCATTTCGGCGGGGTGCTTCGCCCGAAGAGTGGCGAGATCGTGCTTGACGGCCAACCGGTGCGGTACGACCGGGCGGGCATGACCCGTTTGCGCCAGCAGGTCGGACTGGTCTTCCAGGATCCCGATTCGCAGTTGTTCGCGTCGAGTGTGCGCCAAGACATCTCGTTCGGGCCCCTGAATCTCGGGTGGTCCGAGGCCAAGGTGCGGGATGCGGTTGAGGCGGCGATCGAGGCCACCCAGATTGGCGACCTCGCCGACCGGCCGGCACATCTGCTGAGTTACGGCCAGAAGAAACGCGTGGCGATTGCCGGCGTGCTGGCCATGGACCCGTCAGTGATCATCGCCGACGAACCGACCGCAGGTCTCGACCCGGAATCGACGGCGCGATTGGTGTCATTGTTCAACTCGCTGCACGATGCCGGGCGGACGATCGTGATCTCCACGCATGACGTCGAACTGGCCTTGGCGTGGGCCGACGAGGTTGTGGTGATGCGCAAGGGCGAACTGCTGCGGACGGGACATCCGACCGAGGTCTTCCAGGATCCCGAGGTCCTTGCTGGTGCACGGCTGCAACAGCCGATCGTGCTGGAGACGTTCGGCCACCTGTGCCATATGGGGTATATCCCGACCGATGCCGTTCCCCCGCGCAACGCCAACGAACTGGCGGAATTGATCGGGTGCCACTGTTCTCCACAGCCCAGCGCGATTTCCTCCGGTTTCGATCCGCTTCGCGCAGGCCAATCCCACCACGCCTGATCCCCGTTATCCGTCGCTCTCGACAACCCATCGTCCCTGAGACGCCAGAGGTTTGCCCGCCGCGAGGTTGATCCGGCCGTTCCGACACCGTTGGCGAGTGACACGCCGCGAGTGGGAGGAACCGGGATGGCGGGTACGGGTGGCACATCGGGCATGTACAAGTTCGCGGTGCCGTCACCGGCGTCGCGAAGCGCTGTCAAGGAGGCTATCCGCGCGGTGGCACTGGTGCAAGCACGTACCGAACAGTCATGCGAGTACCGGTTCGACATTGCGCGTGGGACCGAACGGGTGGTGGTGAAGCAGTACACCAACGGCACGCTGTTCCTGCAATCGGCTTCGCCGTCTGGACCGCTGATGGCGGACCTTGTAGAAGCCATCGACCGCACGGTTGGCACAAAGACGGTGACTGTGGGCGGGGCGGCCAAGCGGGATGACGACCCTGACCTGACGCGCCCGTTCCCCGGGCCGTGGATTGGCAGTGACGAGGCGGGGAAAGGCGACTACTTCGGGCCACTCGTGGTGGCGGCGGTATGGGTGGACGACCGCATGCTTGGCTTGCTGGAGGCGCTTGGCGTGCGTGACAGCAAGGTGGTGGCCGATACCGAGATTGCGCGGGTGGCGGCGGAGGTCATCGCCATCGGGGGTGACGGGTTGGCGGTGGTGGAGGTGCCACCCGCCCGCTACAACACGATCTACCGGGATGTCACGAGGCAGGGACGCAACCTGAACGACCTGCTGGCATGGGGGCATGCCAAGGCGATTGGCGAGGTGCGCAAGACCCACCCGGCGGCCTACGCGCTGGTGGACCGCTTCGGGGACCGAAGGCACCTGGATGGTGCGCTTGCCCGGCAGGGTGAACCACCGCTTGAGGTGATGCACGCCCCACGGGCGGAATCGAACCTGGCGGTCGCGGCGGCGTCCATCCTGGCCCGGGCACGGTTCGTGGGATGGTTTGCCGGAGCATCGCGTAGGTGGGGCCTGCGCCTGCCGTTGGGGGCATCCGATGCGGTGATTTCGGCGGCCCGCGCGTTCGTGGCGACGCATGGTGACGACGCACTCGGCGAGGTAGCGAAATTGCACTTCAAGACCACGCAGTCGGTAGTGCGCACGACCCCGGAATGATGGGGTGGAGGTGGGCTGGCTAATTGGGGATATGGCACTTCCGGGCTCGAATCGACGCTGCGCGGAAGTCGGGGACTTGCCTGATGCGTGCACATGCGGGCGCGCCTACGCTCCTAGTGACACGCGAAGCGATTACCAATCGGGCTTGGCGCGGCGAAGGAGACGGTGATGCGCGCGACGTTCGACCCCCCAGGAACTGTTCCGGCGAGTGGGCCGGTGACCGACGCCCCGGAACTGGCTGCCCCTCCGTCGGTACGCCCGGTGATCCTCCCGCTCGACGGATCGGCGCTCTCTGAACGGGCGCGCTACTGGGCAGTCGCGATTGCTCGCACCCGCCACACTCCCGTCATCATGATAGGAGTGGTTGACGCGAATCAGGTTTCATCGCTCGGTCTAGCTGTCGTCTCTGCAGGGATTTACATCTATACCTCGATGGTGCCCGATGCCTTGCGGGAGGTCACCCAGTATCTGGAGCCGCAGGTTGGCGCGTGCGCCACGGTCGCACCAGACGTCCACACCCAGGGACTTCTCAAGATCGGTGACGCCTCACGGGAAATCCTGAACGTGGCGTCCGAACTCGATGCCGAGATGGTGGTATTGATGACGCACGGGCGCGGTGGTGTGGACCGGCTGATCTGGGGAAGCGTTGCCGAACAAGTCGTACGTAACGGGCACGTCCCGGTTCTGCTTGTCCGCCCGTGGGAACATCCGGTGCCGGAGTTGACACCGGAACATCCGGGATGGCGGGTCCTTGTCCACCTCGACGGCACCAAGCTTGCCGAGACGTCGCTCGCGGAGGCAGCACGTCTTGCGGTGGGTGGAGAGCTCCTCATGGTACGCGATGTGGTGTCGGGGCACGGTGATTGGTCGGACGACCTGACGGAACCGCGTGAGGCTACCGACATGGTCAAGTTGCACCTGGATGGCGTGGCAAGCCGCTTGCGCGAGGATGGCATCCAGGTGCGGACCTTGGTGCTGACGAGACCGGTCGTGACGGATGCCATTTCTGAGGTCGTGTCTACCGAGGCTATCGACCTGATTGTGCTGGCGACGCATGGCCGGGGCGCCATTGGTCGACTCTTGCACGGCAGTGTGTCGGACGCACTTGCCCGTCATGCGCCGGTGCCGGTCCTGTTGATCCATCAGGAACCAGAAGTACCGGCCGGCTGACCATTTTCGGGCGAAACCCGCGCAGTCTCCGTGTCGGAGGTGCGATGGGTATCGCGGATATCGGACAAGGCGGGCAGGCGACAGTAGACCGGATTGATGGGGAGGGTGATGGTCGCAGGCCCAAGGCATCGCTGCGATTCCGGTCTTCGCCGTCACCGAACCGCGGTGGTGTCTGCAGGATTCCCGGCGATGTACGTGGGATTGTGTTGCACTCGACCGAGGGATCCCTGGAGGGCGCGTTGCGCACATTCGTCCAGCAGGGAGGGGTGAGCGCCCATTACGCCATTGATCGTGATGGGACGGTGGTAGGGATCGTGCCGGAAGGTGATGTGGCGTTCCATGTGGCAGCGTTCGGCAACCGGCCCGCCCTGAACCGCAGGCGGCCGGAGTGGCTCGTGCCGTACGACAGACGGTTCTCGGCGGTGAATGCCTGCACTGTCGGGATCGAACTGGTTGGGTTCGCCCATATAGGTTTTACGGCGGCGCAATATGCCTCACGTGGTGCCATGTGTGCCGGGATTGCGCTGCGCTGGGGGTTCCCGCCAGATGGCGCCCACGTCGCTCCAAATGGACAGGTCGGATCCTGGAGATGCATTTGACTGGGATGCCCTGTGGGGCGCGGTGAGGATCGCGTCACCGGGCGGGATTGGTGGTTGGTCCGAGGGTGGCCGCGAAATTATGGAGGTGGTGCGGGCGCTGGGTGCCGATGCCTCCGGCGTGCGTGGATGGATCGAGCGCCTTGGTGCGTATGAGGCGTCGTCGAAATCTGGAGCCTTGGAGGATCGCGCCTAACCCCCCACGCCCTTCCCGCGTCGGGAAAGGCGTGCCACATCGAGCGGTGCCGGATTTGCTGTGGGACGTGTCCCCGGGGCAGGGCCCGCATGCCACACAATGCCCCAACCCCAACTCCCTCCCCCGTTGCGACGGGACAGGGGAGTGAGGGGATGCCTGACTTTGGGGTTTACAAGAGGCCGATTTGGCGGTCGATCTCGGCCTGGTACTCGTAGGCGGGGCCGTGCGAGGCCTGCAGGAGCTCGTCGAGCGTCACGGCCCGGCCGAGACGCCCGGATTCAAAGGCTGCGTACGTGAGGGCAACGTCACGACGTCCTTCCTCACCGCTGACCTCGGGCGTCGCGCCAGTGCGGATGCATTCCCCTAGTTCGAAGAGTTCCAGCGCCATGATCTTGGCGTCGGTCACATTGAACTCGAACTCGTAGGTCCAGACACGTTCGCCGCCGAAGAGTTCGGCAGCGAGTGGTTCAAGCCGGTACGACGGGGCATGTTCGAGGATTTCCTCCCCGGATATTGGGTCGTGGCCGGTGAGGTGCAAGGTGACCGGTTTGCCATTTCGGTCGCCGGGGGAGTCAATTGATCCCTTGCTGCCGTAGACGAACCGCCCAGACTGTCCACGGCCGTGTCCGGCATGGTCGTTGACCCAGTGCGCGACCGTGCCACGTTCGAACCGGAGGTGGGCGTAGATGGCGTCCTCACCGGTAGGTTCGATAGTGTCCGGAAATGAGTTGACATAGCGGGCGTAGAACCCGCCGGGACCGGACGAACGGGTGTTGTGGCGGACCTTCTCGTGCAGGCGCGTCTCTCCGTAGACCGTCGCGACTTCGCCAAGGTAATACCGAAGCATGTCGGCATGATGGACGCCCTCATCAAGGGTGATCGCGCCGGTGTGCTTCATGTGGCGCCACGGGGTGATGACGATGCGGTCGGCACCTCCGATGGTCGTTTCGATCATCAGGCGCGGCTCGCCAATGGCACCGTCGTCGATGAGGGCACGTATGAGGCGGTTGATGGGGTCGCGCCGGAAGTTCTCGGCCACGGACAGCACGCGGTGGCGCCGCGACGCTTCGGCGAGGAGGATGTCGCAGGCGCCGGTGGTGATGGCGAGGGGCTTCTCGCAGAGGACGTGGAGGTCCTGCTCGAGGCAGGCGAGGACGGCGCGGTGGTGCGACCCGGTGTCGGTTGTCACATCGACGGCCTGCACATCGGGCATGGCCGCCTTCATTTCGGCGACGGACGCGAAGGCACGCACATCGATGCCGTAGAGGTCGTGCGCCTCTGAGGCGTAGAACTGGGCGGCCTCCAGGTTGGTGTCGACGGCGGCGACGAGTTGCATGTTGGCCATGGAACTGTGGTGCAGGGCCCCGAACCCGCGCAGGTGCCGGCGTCCCATGCCCCCGCATCCGACAGCTGCGTACTTGATCTTCGCGTCTTGCGTCATTGTGCTTCCTCTCCTGGTGCATCCAACCGTGCGCCGTCGGCTGACATTCGGTTCACTCGAAGCGCAACACCGTGAGGTTGGAGCCTATTGTCGTGCGTGGGTCATCGCGTTCTGGGATGGTCCAGCCTGACTTTTGGCAGAGTACCACCGTTGACGGATCGGTGGTTCCCGCACGTGGTTGTGCCCGGGATAGAAGCCGCGAGCGCCTGCTAGCCCTGCCGGATCCGAGACTGGTGGCATCGATGTGGCCGGGGCCTAGAATTGGTGTGGGTGCTGGTAACTTCCACCTTTACCTTCCAGTCCGCTGTCCTGAGATGCCGGGTGGTGACTGTCGCGCTCGCTGGTAGTTCGCATGATGGACGACGCGGATTCGCTACCTCAGAATCATCGGCCCTCCTATGAGGGTGGGCGTCTGCCGTTGATGCGGGGTCGGACCAAGGTCAGTGAACTGTCGACGTACTGGGCCACGTTCTGGAGTGTGGTGGCAATCATCCTGTCGGTGCTGCTGCTCGTGGCCTACGGTGCGATCATGCGCTACATCAAGGTCTCCCAGTCGCTCGACCGGCTCGAACGGTCGGTCGGATTGCTTTCCAAGGGGCAGGGAGTGGGTGGCGTCTCCCGGATTGCGGACGATGCGTGCCTGGAGGTAGCCCGAAGCCAGTCGGAGGTAGCGCCTCTCGTCTGGATGATCCGGTCGGTTGTCGAACCATCGTGGCCGTGGTTGGAGCCGGCCATGCAGTCGGTCTGGGCGGAACGCGCCGCGCAAGTCACAAGTTGGATGCAGGTGCCGGCCCTGGCCGAAACCGCGGGTGCCCTGTGCGACGGCGTGCGGTATGCCGTGCGTGGGGCCATTACCAACCGGCTTGGCACCGATGAGGCGGCCGCGTCTACCGATTTGGCGATGGCACAAGGCCGGTTCGAAACGGCACTGACCAGCCTGGCGATGATCGACCCGGGCTTAGTGGAGCGAGTTCCTCAGCTGGTGCGAGGCGCCTCGTATCTTCGGAACATGAAGGGCCTGGTGTCTGAGATGGGGTTCGCCGCTCCCGATCTCGCGGGACTACCGGATATCGGGGCGCGTCTCGGTGTGCTGTCGCTTGACGGCGCGGGTCGCCCGGTCACGATTGTCATGGCGGTAACGGTCGCGCAATCGGCTGAGCAGTCCGGACCGGCGATGGTGATTGCGCGGGTCACGGTTGAGAATGGAATGGTCGTAGCCCGCGAGATCCGTGAGTCATCGGCGTGGTCCCGGGAAGGTGCGGGTCGTCGTCCGGCACCTGCGGGGATGACGATTGCCGGTGGGGGGGTCTTGCCACCCGGGTCGCCGTGGCCGTTGGAGGCCTTTGACTGGTGGATCGATTTCCGGTCGAGTGCACTGCAGTTTCTTGAACTCTGGCGCGATGCCGGCCAGGATGCCTCAATTGTCGATGGGTTGGTCGCGCTGGATGCCCGCAGTTTGTCCCACGCAGATGGTCAGTCGGGGGATGCCTCCGTGCGGGTGGCTAGATTGCTCGACCGGATTGGCCTGCGAGAGGGTTCGGTAATCGAGATTGGCGTCGGGGGTGATGAGGGTTCGAGTTCACACGGTCTCGGTCTGCTTGCAGAGGCGGCGAACCGTGGGACGTTGGTGGCTTGGTTCCGAGATCCGGAACTCGCCAGATGGGTGCGTTCGCATGGGTGGGATGGTGGACTTGAACCCCTGGGAGGCTCGTCCATCCAGTTGGTTACAGCCGATGCCAGTGGGGCCCGGGGCAGACGGGTGTCGGTTGCGTCCGCGGAACAGGTTGCCGGAGGCATCCGGATGGAAATTCCGGGGACTTTGCGCGGGCATGTGCGTGTGGTCTTGCCACCCGGGCTTGTCCCGGGAGTGACCGATCGAATGTCGGTGACCGGGTTGATAGCCGCACCCGAGCGAGTGCGTGAGGGTCAGTCTTATGTGGTGGGGTTTACGGCCTCGCAAGATGTATCGGTGTCGGGTGCGAACGTTCCCGTTGTCATCAGTTGGTAGCGGACGGTCAACTGCTTAGCAGGGCCACCTTCGCTGCTGGTTGAGAGGATGGCTGGCGTCATCGTCACCTATTCCTCGATGGCCCGTTTGGCGCGCCAACGTTGCAGCCGACCCCACGTGAGCAAGGTGAGGCTTGCAACCACGAGACCCCCGAGGAGTGCCAGTGTCTGGGGGGATGTCCGGGGACGTGACACTCCATCGATCGGCATGTCGATGTCGGCCGTGGGCAGCGGCCGTGCGGTTGGCATGGCCAATGGGGTGACAGGTTGCCCACCTGGCCGGACTTGCGCCGGGGTCGCTCGGCCGTCTTGCAGTCGATCAGGAATGCCGCCTGAGGGTGGAACGACGGCTGCGGTCACCACCGCCTGTGGGGTCGCGGGCAATGTCTGTGCGCGGCTGTCCAAGGGGAAGGCAAGTGTGAGGATGAGGGCGCTGATCAGGACGGAATTCGCGACGCTTCGGCCACGGACTACGTCGTGGATGGCAGGTTGCGATGGAGAGTCTGGGTGCTTCATTCGCTGTGCCCCGGCATTTTCGTATGAATTGTCTAGTCGACATGACAGAAACAAGCTATAGCACAACGATAACGCCAGTTTTTGGTTGCGCATTGGCCGCAGACTCATGCTTGATGGCGAGATACCGATAGTTAGGGGGAGACCAAACGCGCAACAGACGGATCTGGACACTGTGGCCGCAGTGTCAGGCGACGGCGCGGACGGACCGACGCACAGGGGTTTGCCAAGGACGGCGGCTCCACACGACACCATGGAAGGACAGCGGCCATGCCATTGCGGATCAACTACAACTACGAGTCGGTATCGGCTCAGCGGAATCTCTCGGGCACCCAGAGTAGTTTCTTCAAGGCCATCGAGCAGCTCTCGAGCGGTCTCCGGATCAACAAGGCGTCGGACGACGCTGCGGGACTTGCGGTAAGCGAGAAGCTGAAGAACCAGGTGCGTGGCCTGAACCAGGCGCAGCGGAACGCCCAGGACGGCATCAGCCTGATCCAGACGGCGGAAGGGGCGCTCAACGAGACCCACTCCCTCCTTTCACGGATGCGCGAACTTGCGGTGCAGTCGGCGAATGACACGCTGAGCAATTCAGACCGGGTGCACTTGCAGGCGGAGGTGAACCAGTTGCTCAGCGAGGTCGACCGGATCGGGACGTCGACACAATTTAACAACGTGGTGTTGCTGAACAACAACACGGCCGTCGGATCGTTCAAGTTCCATATCGGTGCGAATGCCGAGACGACGTCCATGGTTGGGGCGAATGAGGTGAGTCTCTACAGTTCCACGCTGAATGCGACGACGTCCGGCTTGTCGATCACGACGGTGAGCGTTTCCACGCAGTCATCATCGAACGCAATCATCTCCGCTCTCGACGCGGCGGTGGAAACGGTGAGCACGCAACGCGGGCTGATGGGTGCGATGCAGAACCGTCTCGAGCATTCGATCGAGAGCCTGGCAGTGGCATCGGAGAACGCAGGGGCGGCGAATAGCCGTATCCGTGATGCGGACGTTGCGAAGGCGGTCTCGGAGATGGTGCGGACGCAAATCCTGCAGCAGTCAACGATGGCCGTCCTTGCTCAAGCGAACCAGGCACCGCAGATGGCGCTGCAGTTGCTGAAGTAGCGGGTCGGGTTTGGCGGGCTGGCCAGGGCCGCGGCGACCCGCCGGGGAAGATCCAAGCGAGCGGGGGTACCCAATTGGGTACCCCCGCTTTCTATTGCCCGACAGCGAAGGATGTGGACCGACGGTTTCGGTTGGATCTTGGCGCCGCACTGCGGCACGCACCGCGGCACCAGCGCACAACTTGTGCGGCACACGTCCTCGCAACACTTTTCCGCTTCGCACGTTTTACGCATTCCGTCGGTTTTGCGCTCAAGCCCTTAAGTCTTTCCGGTCTCTGCCGATGGTTAGTGCAGGTCGCCTGCTTACGCTTACGTAGAGTGTGGTTGACCAAACATTTCGGCACCGGACGCAAAGGAATGCGCCGGGAATTTGTTAGAGAGAAGGATCTCGGCAATGGCGTTACGCATCAACTACAACTACGAGTCGATCTCAGCGCAGCGGAACCTGTCCAGCACTCAGGGCAGTTTCTTCAAGGCAATCGAGCAGCTTTCCAGCGGCCTCCGGATCAACAAGGCGGCGGATGATGCCGCGGGTCTGGCCGTCAGCGAGAAGCTCAAGAACCAGGTCCGTGGCCTCAACCAGGCGCAGCGGAACGCTCAGGACGGCATCTCGCTCATTCAGACTGCCGAAGGCGCGCTGAACGAGACCCACTCCCTTCTCGCACGCATGCGTGAACTTGCCGTCCAGTCGTCGAACGATACGCTGACCAACGATGATCGCTTGCACATCCAGGATGAAATGAACGCACTACTTTCTGAAGTTGACCGGATTGCGAACTCGACCCAGTTCAACAAGATTTCCTTGCTTACCGGAACTGGCACGATTACTGGTCTCAACCTGCATATTGGAGCAAACACCGAGCCTTCGCCGACCAATGGTTCCAACCAGATCACGATCTCGATCGCGAATTCAAACACCACAGGGCTGAGTATCACCGAGCTTCGCTTGAACGGCACCCTGTCTCTGACAACGCAATCGACGTCAAATAGTGCGATCAGTACACTTGACACGGCCATCGAGACCATCAGCACAACCCGTGGCATGTTGGGCGCCTACCAGAACCGTCTGGACAGCATGATCAACAGCCTCGGGGTTGCTTCCGAGAATGCCGGTGCTGCGAACAGCCGCATCCGGGATGCCGATGTCGCAAAATCGGTCTCCGAGATGGTGCGTACCCAGATCCTGCAGCAGTCCACCATGGCCGTCCTCGCTCAAGCGAACCAGGCCCCGCAGATGGCCCTGCAGCTCCTCAAGTAGTTGTGGATTCCCTCCGTGCCGCATTTCCCCATGAGGCACGGACGCTTCACTTGAACTCAGGGTGATTGAGGTGCGGGGTGGCCGCCCCGCCCTCTCTCCGAGTTCGAACGCACCAGGAAGATGCGAATGCATCCACCTGGTGCGTTCGCCTTTTCCTGGCGTTTACCACGGGTCTGGTGACTCATGCCGGTGATCCGGGTAGTGCACCTTCGGTTAAGTTGCACGGACTGGTGCAAACGACGAATGCATCCCCAAGGGCTGGCGAGGGCCCCAGCGTTCCAAGGACGGGCCCGACAGCTCCGGCGTTTCAAGCCTCATTAGTATGGAACAAGGCTTTTCAGTCCTCACCTGAGTTTCGGGGACGCGTAAACAGTCCGGGATGACCCCGGGACCTCGGCCGCGAAAGGTGCGGCAGCATTGCAAATATCCGGGTTCTCATGACTTCGTGTTGTTTGCGGCGTCTTTGTGTCGGGTTAGCCGGCGAGGGCGTGTGCGTTCCCAAGAAGATGCTACGAGACCCCCGCTTCTCAAGTGTGAGTGGTGACACCGGGCTTCCCGGGCTACGCGGCAGTTTGGAAGGCGTGTAAACAGTCCGGGAAGACCCCGGCGCCCCGGCCGCGAAAGGTGCGGCGACTACGCACCTGGCCGTGGTGAATGGTGGGACGCGACTCTTGCAGATCGGTCCGTGGCGTCTTGCGCGGCGCGCTTTCGTTCCAATCCCGAGATGGCGACATCCGATCTGATGCGTACCGGGAAGTCGTTGGCGACAGATGTTGCCGGCGCGCGTGCCCATGTCGCGATCATCCTGATTGCCCGGCAGGCGTCAGGTGCGGAACACCAGACGATCGCGTTGGCGCGCGCGCTGCAGTCCCACGTCCGGGTAACGGTCCTGACCTGTGACGAGTTTGCCGGGCTCGTGGCGACCGACCCGTTCCTGCGTGACTACACTCGGGGACTGGCAATCATCGCGCTTGGCCCGGCGTTCCCCGTCGCACCGGCAACGACCGCTTCGGGGCTTCTCGGACGGATCCTGGCCTACCCACGCCTGCAACTGCGTCTCTGGAGAGTGTGGAAACAACTTCGCCCGGATGTGGTCCACCTCGTTCTGGCGCCGTCATTCTTCGCGTTTGCGCCGTGGTTCCTGATGCGTGCCGGCCGGACGGTCATCACGCTTGCCGGCGAAGCGCGCTACATGAGGCACTTCTATGGAACCGCCAAACGACTGGCCGTTCGCTGGGCCATCGCGCGGGCTGATCGCCTGGTGGTGTGCAGTGCCGACGAGTTGGTGAACCTTGAGGTCGTCGCCCCTGGTCATTCGACCCGGGCGACCGTGATAGACAACTTCACCGACACCGCCCGGTATCGACCGGCGGTTGATCCCGCGGTGAGCGAGCCTCACGCGCCGGTGATCATCTATGCGGCCAGGCTTCACCCAGAGAAAGGTGCGAGGCTGTTCGTCGAGGCTATTGCCGAGGTGGTGAAGTGCATCCCGACCGTCCGCGCACTGCTCTACGGGCAAGGCGAGGAGGCCGAGGCGGTCGAGAGGGCCATTGCAACTCTTGGTCTTGCTTCGGTCATCGAACGGGGTTTTGCGGTGGACATGGCGCCCATCATGGCGCGCGGGTCCATTTTCGTGTCATGCCAGTTGCATGAGAATCTCGGGAGTTCAAGCTTGCTTGAAGCGATGGCTTCGGGTCTTGCAGTCGTGGCAACCGATGTCGGAGCGACCCGGACCATTGTGGACGAGACGATCGGTGCGATGGTTCCTGCAACCGCCGAAGGGATTGCGTCAGCGGTTGTCTCGCTGTGTCTGGATCCGGCGCGACAGGTTGCCTGTGGGGTCGCGGCGCGCGCGCGGGTCGAGGCACGCTATGGCCCCGAGACGTACGTCGCGAAGTTGCTCCCGGTCTATGAGGAAGCAATCCGGGGAGAGTGACTCTGTCCGCGGGACTTCTGTCACGGAACCGTCGTACCGATGGTGAGACACGCGGCGCTTTGTGGCTAGTTCTCGCGGTCGGCGGGGCGTACGCTTGTGCTTGTGTATCCCCCGGCTATCTCGCCAACAAGGGGGACGCCAGATCAGTGGCGGGTCATTCGAGAGGAAGCGGAGATGGACGACCGGCGATTGCGTGACGAGATCACCCCGGAACCCGTGTACCGTCGTCGACACGCCATCATGCGTGCCGCGGGCGTGCTGCCGATGATCGCGATGGCGGGTCTTGTGGGATGTGGTGCGGAGAGTGCCCCGGCCACCTCGACCCCCGAGACGCCACGGGAGACCGGAGCGTCGGCTGACGCCGGCGTGGTGCCGACCCCTGGATACCAAGAAATTCTGACGCCATTCGAGTCGGTCACTTCGTACAACAACTTCTACGAATTCTCGACCGACAAGGAGGGGGTAGCGAAGCTTGCCCAAGGGTTCAAGACCTCGCCGTGGACGCTTTCGGTCGGGGGCCTAGTCGACAAGCCGCAGACCTTCACCGTGGAAGACCTGGACCTGAGGTTCAATCCTGAGGAACGCGTCTACCGGTTGCGGTGCGTGGAGGGCTGGTCGATGGTGATCCCGTGGCAAGGGTTTCCCATCTCCCGGATCCTGGATGCGGTCGTCCCCAAGGGTGACGCGAAGTTCCTCAAGTTTGAGACGGTAAAACGTCCGGACGAGATGCCGGGCATGCGGGGGTTCAGTCCGTATGCGTGGCCGTATGTCGAGGGGTTGACCCTTGATGAGGCACGAAACCCACTTGCGACAATTGCGACGGGCCTCTACGGTAAGCCCTTGCTGGCACAGAACGGTGCGCCGGTTCGCCTTGTCGTTCCCTGGAAGTACGGGTTCAAGAGCATCAAGTCGATCGTCAAGATTGAGCTGGTCGCCCAGCAACCGACATCCCTGTGGATGGCAGCGGCGCCAAGCGAATACGGGTTCTTCGCGAATGTCAACCCGGAGGTTTCGCATCCGAGATGGTCGCAGGCAACTGAACGACGCATCGGTGAGACGCGGCGTCGGCCCACCCTTTATTTGAACGGATACACCGCTGCCGTGGGTAGCCTGTACGCGGGGATGGACTTGAACAAGAACTATTGAGGTCTTGGGCACGGGAGTGGGGCGTGAGCCGTAGAGGCGCCGTTGATCAGGAAAGACCCCTTCGGGTGATCATGTGAGTGGCACCAGCCAGGCAGGCCCTGCAGTGGTGCCACGGCCACGTGCGCTGGAGGCGGACCAGTCGCCTCCACATCGCGCCTCCACGGTAGGGCGCCGGGCCCGTGATGGCCGATGGCGTGCGGTCGTCCAAGTCGTCGTGCACGCCGGGGCGGTCGTCCCGCTTGTGATGCTCATCGGAGACGCATTGACCGGTGGTCTGACGGCAAACCCGATTCAGGCACTCACGGCTCGCACTGGTACGGCTGCACTCGTGTGTCTCATCCTGTCCCTTGCCGTGACCCCATTTGCAGGGGTAGGCAGGCAGGCGTGGGCGGTGCCGTTGCGACGCCCACTCGGCTTGTATGCCTTTTTCTACGCATCGCTCCACATGGCGACATTTGCCGGACTTGACTACGGTCTCGACTGGCGCCTGATCTGGGACACCGTCCTTGAGAAGCGGTACATCGTCGCCGGCGCCGGTGCCTTCGTGTCGATGCTACCCCTTGCCCTGACGTCGACCCGTGGGTGGCAGAGGCGTCTCGGTCCCGGGTGGCGGAACCTGCACCGTCTGGCGTACCTCGCGGCGATCCTCGCAGTCATCCATTTCCTATGGCTGGTCAAGGCCGACATCCGGCAACCGGTGGCTTACGGCGTGGGGGTGGCGGTCTTGCTTGCGCTTCGCCTGCCGGCAGTGCGCAGACGCCTCCGTTCGTGGTGATGCGCGGGTGGTTCCTGCGTCCATGACCGGGAACCGGGGTGGCTCGGGGGCGTGCGTATACTGGGAAATTGTCAGGAGACAGGGAATGAGTGGGTCAGGCAAGCGGCCACTGCGACTGGGAATGATTGGCTGCGGCCAGATCAGCACCCGGTTCTTCAATCAGGCAGAGGCCCTCAACGCACTTGGTTGGGATGTTCGCTTCGTGGCGACGTGTGCACGGACCGAGGCGAGTGCGAGTGCCAAGGCAGCTGAACGCAACTGTGCCCGCTGGTACACCGATCACCGGCAGTTGCTTGCCGATCCTGAGGTCGATGCCGTCGTGATTGCGACGCCGCACGCCCTGCATGCCACGCAGGGGACCGACGCGGCGAATGCTGGCAAGCACATGTTGGTGGAAAAGCCGCTGACGACCAAGTGGGACGATGCCGTCGCCCTTCAGTCTGCGGTGACTGCCAGTGGCGTGACCTGCATGGCACTTCCGTTCGTGGACACGCCCGCCCTCCTGAAGGCGCTGGAGTACGCCAACGAGGCCTATCTCGGGCGCATTACCGGTATCGAGGCCGAACTCTCGTTCGCTGGTCCTCCACGGAGCAACTGGTACTACGACGCATCCGCCGAGGGCGGGGCCATGATGGACACGATGGTCTACCCGCTGGCGCGCGTGGCGGCGCTGATGGGACCGGCCTCCCGGCTTACTGCGCGCGTCAACACCCTGATACCGCATCGCCTGACCGGTGATGGCGGACGGGTGGAGTCACAAGTTGACGACCAAGTGAGTGTCCTTCTGGAGTACGAGGGTGGTCAGCACGGAAACGTGCATTCTATCTGGACACGGTCGTACATGACGAATGGGACAGTCCTGCACGGTCGGCATGGGGCCATCTTCATGGGCCGGTACGGACAGCCACTGGTGATCAAGAGTGATCGTCAGGCACCGCCCGATGGGACAGCGGTGGAATATCTCGGCATCTCGAACTGCTACACGGTCCCGGTTCCGGCCGCCGATGTGACCGGGGAGATCCTGGCCCACTTCCTCCGTGCCATCCGTGGCGAAGCGCCCTTGCACTGTGGTCTGGACATCGGGATGCACATCGCCGAACAGCAGATGGCAGCATATGAATCCGCCCGGACCGGCCGGGCCATCGACCTGAAGACGCGATTCGACCTGTGGTGGCCCCGCGAAGCGTCGGCGATGACCCTCACTGATGGGTGGCATTGACGGCCAACGAGGGCTGTTCAAGCGTTGAACAGTGAAAATCTCACGATTCGGTCGTTCTGGCCGATGCTATATTCGTGGGAACGTCACCGGTTCTGGTGGCGTCGTCAATGGCGTGGTCCGGGGGATGAAGTGATCAGTTCGATGACAGCAGTCCGGGCAGCACTGGTCGCGATGATCTGTGTTGGCGTCGGTAGCCTCATGCACGAGCAGGGGACGTATGCCCTGTTCGCCGCCCAAGCCACCAATCCAGCCAATACCTTTCAGGTCGGCACGCTCAAGATGTCCAACAACCGGGAGGGGGCGTTGTTCTCTACTTCTGTGTCCCCTGATGGTTCAGTCAACCCGGGAACGCAAGTGACGACTGCCGGCGGGACCCAGGTGTTCGCACCGTTGAACCCTTCCATGGCATCGTATGCGTCGCCGACGCTTCCGGGTGCAACGCCACCCATCCTGCCCAACAACCCTGGCTTCTCGGTCGACGGCAATGGCGGCATTGCCCCGGGCATGATGCTTGTGAACTCGGTGACGGTTGGCAACGTGGGTACGCTCTCGGCCGGCCGTGTCCGCCTGACGGTGCCGTCGATCACCTTGACGAACAACCCAGTGGCGAACTGTGACCCGAGCAACGCGCTGCTGGTGAACAATAAAGATGTCTGTGGTCGGGGGCGTCTCACCGATGTGTTGCGGGTGACGGCCTTCTACCTTGCCGGTCAGGGGCGCGCCATATGTGTGCTCGGTGGACCGGGATTGCAGGGACGTGTCGTGGCTGCCACGAATGATGGCGAGGCAATTGCCGCGTGCGCCGGGCCGACACTGGGCGCTTCCCTGGTCGAAGCGGCCAACTCCGCGAGTGGCACTTTTGCGTTGGCGCAAGACCCCAACCTGGTCATCGCCATTGATGCAACGGTCGCATCGGGCGACCGCATCAGCCCGGCGCTTGTCTCCGGGATCATCGTGAAGAACTATCGTGACGGGGGAGTCGTCGATGATTGGGAGTCTGGTCGGCAGCGGGCAATCACCTTCGCGGTCGCCTTTGATCCGGCTGCAGATAACCGGTACCAAGGCGCGCGGGCGTCGGTCGATATCAAATGGGACAGCACATCTCTGGTAGGTGCGCCCGCGGGCAGTGTTGATACAGGCCTCGTGGTTGGTAGCGGGACCGTTTCCGGGACGCTGTCCGCACCCGGGATTGGGGTTGGCGCGAATGTGAGCTTGGTCCCGATGACCGCTATCGGGCAGGGGATCGGCGGTGGACAGGCTGAGACCCAGACCGGTGAAGGTGGGGCGTTTACGTTTGCGATCGTGGCTCCCGGAAATTACGCCGTGACGTCTGTCGTAGACGACGTTCCGGTCTACCGAACCATCAGCGTGAATGCCGGTGCAACCACGACGGTGGCCCTCGTGGCTTCGGTTGTTGAGACCCGTACGGTCACGATATCCCCGGCAGGGGCCGCGACGGGGACGTGGACAGTCGAGGTTGGCCTGTTGACAGGCAATGGGGATGCGAACGGCGTGCAGCCGACGTTTGTCGGTATTGGTCTCCAGTCCCAGACGGTGACCAATAACACCTTGTCCGTCAAGTACCGCCCTGCGGATGTGTCGACGACCTCGGTGATGATCCGGAAGGGCACGTCTTCTGGGCCCGACGCTCCCCAACTGTGGTTCCAGACCCCGATGTCGTCGTTGCTTGCCAACAGCACAGTCACGGTCCCGTAACCGTTCACGGGGG
>CANFGH010000041.1 GCA_947446285.1 Chloroflexota bacterium | reverse complement strand
GGGCATTGTTACGTCGTGGGCCACAGGTCTCCCCTTCCCGGCACCCACCCACGGGTGCCTGGACCGCGTTCCGGCGATGCGTTGCCGCTTGTAGTCTAGTCGTGTCGCTTGGCCGGCGGTCGGACAGACCCGCCACCATTCATGGCGAGGTTCCCGCCGTCCATCGGGATGATCGCTCCGGTGATCCAGGGCGAAGCATCGGAAGCCAGGAAAATCGATAGCCCCTTGATGTCGGACGGGGTGCCCAGGCGTCCTGCGGGAATGCCACTGAGGAAGCGTCCGGCGAGGTTGGGATCGGTATCCATACGCTCTTGAAGGCCAGGATTCACGACCTGTGCCGGCAGGATCGCATTGACCCGCACGCCACCGCTTGCCCATTCGGTACTGAGTTCCCGGGTCATCTGGACCACCGCACCCATGCCCATGGAATAGAAGGCATGCCCACGACCTAGGGCCGAGACACTTGCCAGTGACCCGATGTTGATGATGCTGCCCTTCCCTTGGGCGAGCATCCGCTTGCCGGCATGCTGACACATGTAGAACTTGCTGACCACAAGGCACTGGAGGGTGAACTGGAGATCCTCAATCGAAGCAGTCTCCGGGGCACCTGCGCGGGCGTCACCGGCAACGTTGCCCACGCAGTCAACCCGTCCGAACTCGGCGTCAACCTTCGCCCAAAGAAGGTCTATCTGGGCAAGGTCTGCAAGGTCACAGGTAAACCGGACGGCCCGACGGCCAAGGGACCGGATATCCGCAGCGGTCGCTTCCAAGCCTTCGGCGTTCCGGTCGACGATCACGACGTCCGCACCGGCCTCGGCCCATGCAGTGGCCATCGCCTTGCCCATTCCCTGAGCCGCTCCGGTCACGACGCCAACACGCCCGGTCATGTCAAACAGGTTCATTCAAACCGTCCTTTCTGTGTCGCACGCGGCGCAATTTGGCAATCTGATCGGCACCAGACCACCGGATGATCATGCCTCACGGTCAATTAGCAGAACCCTGGGAACCACCTCGGGGTTCACACGGTGTTCGGGAAACGGCCAGAATCCGCCCATGACCGCCTCGATGTTCTCGATCCCAGCGTCCACGCTATCCATGCCGGACCGGTCTGACCCTGCTGCAACGTGTGGTGACAACAGGACATTATCCATGTGCATCAGTGGATGGGCGTCGGGAGGACCGGAAGCGTCGAGCACCTCGATGATTGCGAATGTGTCGAGACCAGCGCCCGCAATCTGTCCGTCATGAAGTGCCTTGACAAGGGCGAGTTCATCGACCAGCGCACCGCGCGATGTGTTGATGAGGTAGGCCGAAGGCTTCATTCGGGCCAGGGCGGCGGCATCGATCATGTGACGTGACCCACGTGTCAGAGGCAAGTGGAGGGAAATGAAATCCGACTCCCGAAGGATGGTGTCAAGGTCGGTCATGACCACGCCTATGGCATCCGCCTCTTCCGTAGGCGCGCTCATGTTCCGCCGTGTCGCGAGGACCCGCATGCCAAATCCCCGCGCCCGTCTTGCCGTATGGACCGCACTGCGGCCGAACCCGACGAGACCCAAAGTCGTGCGGCTCATGCGCGGATTGGTCGCCGAAGCCGCGCGCGCCTTCGCATATTCCCCGGCTTCCATCGCGCGTTGGGCGAGAGGCAATTTGCGTGCCAGTGACAGGATCATCGCCATCGTATGGTCGGCTTGTTCCTCCACGCAGAAGTAGGGGGTATTCATGACCACGATGCCACGTGAAGTGGCATGCGCCACATCAATCCTGTCGGTGCCAGCACCAAGTCGTGCAATCGCGCGTACCCGTGTCATTGCGTCAATGACCGTGGCCGGGATGTATGTGCCCACGACACTGACGATGTCTGCTTCCGCCACATGCGGAATGATTTCGTCTGGACTGGTGCCGGCAACGGTCGCAAGTGACCAACCGCGCGACGCAATCTGCTCCACTTCGTGCGAACCGGGCGAAAAAATCGGCCCCGTTAGGCGAACTATCCGAGGGGACGCTGGCCTATCACTCGTCACCCGGTTTACCCCTTCGTCGCCCCGGCAGTGATCCCACCGACAAACCTGTCCATGAACAGGAAATACAGCAACGCAACCGGCACCGACGCGAGGGTCGAAGCGGCCATGAGGGGACCCCAGAAGTAGATATCCGAACGAGCGAAGGCGCTCATCACGCCGTTTGTGAGCAGGCGGTTTTCCTCGCCTCTGACAAAGGCGAGCGAATACAGCAACTCATTCCAAGAGAGCGTGAAGGAAAAGATCGCCGCGGTCAGGATTCCGGGCCAAGCCATCGGCAGAGTCACCCGAATGATTGCGCCAATCCGGCTTGCCCCGTCGATCATTGCGCATTCCTCGGGCTCGACGGGAACATTGGAGAAGTATCCACTTAGAAGCCATGTGCAAAATGGGATAAGGAAGGTCGGATACGTGATCATCAGAGCGGGGAGGCCACCAAGCAGGTTCCAGTCGTTCAGGATTTGTGCAAGCGGGACAAAGAGCAAGCCTTTCGGCGCGAGGTAGGTGACGAACACGATCACACTCGCTGCAGTGACACCCCGGAACTTCAGTCGGGCAATCGAATAACCGGCCATGATGGACACAATGACTGACAGAACGGTCGTGACTGTGGAAACGAGCATTGTATTCCGCAGCCATATGAAGAACCGCGGTGTCTTGAATAGTGTCTGATAGTTTGCAAGACTTGGGTTCTTCACCCAGAGGAGGTTGCCGGTGAAGTCGAAGATCTCCTTCTCGAACTTGAGTGATGTGATGAACCCCCAATAGAACGGGAACAACAGAAGGAAACTAACGAGGAGAAGCAGCAGGTAGAACGGAACCTCGCCGCGAAGTCGCCGCAGCACCACAGCCACCAGTCCTTGGCGCCGCTTGAGCTGAATGGCTGTACTTTCGGCCATCAAGACACCCCCTGGCGTTGCCGCACTTGCAAAAGAGATACGACCACGAGGATTGCGAGTAGCGGGAACATGGTCATGGAAACCGCAGCACCAAGACCGATCAACCCGGATGAAAGCGATAACGTGTACGCCGTCACGGCAAACATGGTCGTCGCATCATTCGGCCCACCTCGGGTGAGCAAGAATGGCAAGTCAAAGTCTCCAAGCGTCCCAATCGTGGAAATCAGGGCAACGACCCCGACAACCGGGACAATCAGCGGGAATGTGATGCTCCAGAACGTCCGCCACGGGGTTGCCCCGTCGACCCGAGCCGCCTCGAGCAACTCGTCCGGAACGGCCTGCATTGCAGCAAGGAAGCTGATCCCGAAGAACGGGACCCCTCGCCACACATTGACCATGATGAGCGATGCCATCGCGGTATTGCCGTCCGTCAGGAAGGGGATGGGCTTCGAGAGAAGCTTCCACTTCACCACAAGGACCTCGTTGATCACGCTGAACGCCGGATCAAAGAGCCACCACCAGATCAGCGTACTGAACACGGTTGGGATGATCCACGGCAGCAGAAGCAACGCCTTTGCGAGGCGCTGGCCGACAAATGGCCGGTTCAGCATGACTGCTACCCCAAGCCCACCAACGAACTTGAACACAAGCGCAACTAACGTGTAGTAAATGGAGTTCCAGATGGTCTTCCAGTACAAGTCAGTCGACGCAAGTTTGGTGTAGTTCTCCCAGCCGACAAACGTTGCCGGTCCACCAATTCGCTTGCTTGTGAAACTCAGGAATACGGCGTAGACGAATGGATAGGCCATGAGCAAGGCAAGGATGATGAAACCGGGCGCGAGGAGGATGTACCCGAGGGACTCGTCACGGTGGAACAGGGTAGCCCACCGTATGCCAGGTTTTCTGGCACGTGCATACACGACCGGTTCGGGCTCGTGGGGCGCAACAGGCGTGACAGTCATTCGTGGCCCCCTTCGGGGTCATGCGTGTGGTCGTGCGACGCTTCCGGCGCAATGAGCGAGCAAACCGGAACATAGAAACCACACTAGCAACGACCGAAAGTCCGGGATCCGTTCAGTGCCAAGTTGGCATTGCCGACAGGCACCGAACGGGTTCGAGCGGACTTCCAGATGGCTTTCCGGTCAGCTCAGCTTCTTGAGGTCGTCAATCTCTTTCATGGTGTCGGCCAATGCCTGCTTGGCATTGCCGCTTGATGCGGCCCTCGAGTAGAGCTTTCCGAGGATGACCCGGTCCTGGATGAGAGACGAAAGGCGGCTCTGGAACTTCAGGGCGTGGCCCGCCGGGAGTGCCGTCTTGAACATCTCCTTGGCAATTCCGAGTTTGGGATCGGTCGGCCAGACCGGTTCCTTCTCATAGGCCGGGAGGAGCGGGAGGATGTAACCCTGGCCGGTCTGGATGAACTTGCCGTAGTTCTTCATTGAGAAGAATTGCTTGATCAGGTCCTTGGCCGCGTCAAGGTCTGCACCCTTCGTGTGGTTGAAAATCCCCCAGAAGGGCAATTGACCGTATCCGAACCTGCCCGCCGGTCCCTTGGGCGGAAGCGCATGATTCATGGCCGCCGCGATATCCGGATTGTTCTTCAATGCCGGAAGGTAAATCGTGTTCACGTTGAGTGCCATCGACAACTTGCCCGCAAGGAAGCCCTGGTTGTTCGAAGCGTCGTTGTAGCCGACGCCACCCGGATCGTTCGCCTTGTTATGAAGTTCAATCGCGAACTCGAGTGATGCAAGGGTCTCCTTGCTATCAAGGGCAAGCGTTCCGTCGGGATTGAACTCCTTGCCACCAAACGCCCAAAGCAGGAGGCGCGAATTGGCGTTGCCGTCGCCCGACGCCTGATCGGACATGCACACCCCAAATGGGCGGCCCTTTGCCTTCAGTTTTGTCCCGACCTTGAGCGCCTCGTCCCAGGTATCCGGGAACGTGTCCAGGCCTTCTTCCTTGAGATAGTCCTGCCGGTAGTTGACGAACCAGTTGTGCTGACCCATCGGGATGCCGAGCCACTTGCCATCCACGACCTGCTGGAAGGGCGCGGCAGGCAAGTACCCGCCACCCTCCCTGCCAAGGAAGTCGGCGATGTCTGATACGTCTGCCAAACCATTTGCAATGGTGGCGGGAGGTGAGGAGTACTGGATGATGTCGGCACCACCCTTTGTCTCGATGACCGTCTGCACGCGGGGCAGGATGTCAGTGGTCTTCTCAAACGATATCGTGACGTTATTCTGCTTGGCCCAGTCGTTTCCGAAAGCCTCGAGAACTTCGGTAAGTGCCGGTAGGAAACTCCACTCCCCACCAAGCCATCGGACCGTCGCGCCCTTGAGAACCGCTGGCGCCTTGGTCGGTTCCGGCGCCTTCGTCGCTGCGGCAGCCGGCGCAGTAGTGGGTGCGGCTGCGGCCGGTGCCTTGCTCGGTTCAGCGGGTTTGGCGGCTGCGGTTGGTGCGGCTGCGGACTTGGCGTCCTCCCCGCACGCGATGAGCAGGCCAGTCGCACCGACAGCCAACCCAGTCTCGACAACAGACCGGCGCGAAGAGCGACCGGAGTTGGAACGTGGCATTGTGGTCATTTCCCCCCCTTTGACAATGGTGCCCCCAGTCCGCCCCCGCGGAACCCTTATGGGCAGTCTTGTTGACGGGCAGCGTATCACCAACGCATTGGTGCCGCAAATCCACCCTCAGGATCGCCAGTCTTGTGAACAAAACTGGAGGATCGGCGCATATCAGCGCGTTTCGACCTCCATACGGGATGACAAGACTTCGCGCATGATCCGGTGCGCATTACGAATGTGCACATGAAGGATTGCCGCGGCCGTGTCACCATCGCCAGATACCAATGCATCGATCAAGTGGGAATGGAGCACAAGGTCGGGACGTTGCCCATCCGTGACCGAGAGCAGCCCGCCGATGATTCCGGCAATCCGCTCCCACGCTGACCGGAGCCGTTCCTGGCGGGCCAACAACATCAGGTGGCGGTGGAAGGCAACGTCAGGCCTCGCGACCGTTTCCGTGGGAGCCAGCGCGACCATGCCGGCATCGAGGCCTCGCAAGTATTCGATGTCTGCGTCGCGGACGTTCGCCGTGGCTCGACGGATTGCGTGGCACTCCAGGACGATGCGGAGGTCATACAGGTCGTCGATGTCCGCTGGCGTCAATCCGACCACGACAGCACCGCGCCGCGCGGCGATTGTCACCAACCCTTCGTCGCGGAGGATGCCGAGTGCCTCGCGAACCGGACCGCGGCTAACCCCGAGATGGGAGGCAACCTCTTCCTCAATCAGGCGAATCCCTAGGGGCAGGTCACCCACCAGTATTGCGGGTCGCAGGACGGCAAGGACCGCATGGTGCAGTTCGGCACCGTCGTGAACCACGTCACCGACTGAGTTGTTTTCGTGCCTGACGGCCGGGACACCCCCTTGGTCACCAGTGTGAGCAAGCAGGGGTGGTTTGTCTCCAACCGTCTTGGGTGCGCCCCCAGTTGGAATGCGTTCTCGTACTGGCAACTGGGGGACGGGTGAAAGCCGGCGCAGCCGGTCAGAGAGTTCCCGCCGAATTCTCATTGATAGTGTCAGCCCCCAGTTTGGTGCGCGCTAAGTGTTTAACGCCCCTCGCCAGTGCCCGTCCTTGAGAACCGCACGGTTCATGACGTCGGAAGGCACGCTCCCCCGAAGTAACGTCAGCGCGTGAGCGACTGTAGTTTCTCGGCACTCGATAACTGACTCATCGCTAATGCTCGCAGTGTGAGGGGTCAAGAGGACATTCGGAAGCTCCCGCAAGGGATGGGGGGCAGGCAACGGCTCAGGGGTGGTCACATCGATGCCGGCACCGCCGAGGTGCCCAGACCTGAGCGACGCGACGAGTGCCTCCTGATCAATCAGCCCTCCCCGTGCAGTGTTGATGAGGAGTGCCCCCGGTTTCATCCGCGCCAACTGGGCCTCTCCGAGGACGTGATGGGTCGCCGGAGAAAGCGGACAGTGAAGGGTCACGATGTCGCATGTAGCGAGGAGGTCATCGAGTGAAAGCAGCGGCACATCTCCCGCACCATCAACGTTGACGAACGAGGCGTTGATGTACGGGTCGTGGGCGACGACTTTCAAGCCAAATCCCGATGCCTTTGCCGCAACTTGCCGGCCAATGTTGCCGATCCCGACCAATCCGAGTGTCTGACCACGGAGACGCTTCGGATGCGGGACATCACGTACTGCCCATCCTCCCGACCGGATCCGATCAGCGTGTGCGATGAGTTGCCGATTGAGGGCAAGCATCAGCACCATCGCCTGGTTTGACACTTCATCAAGACAGTAGGTGGCGGTATTGCAGACGAGGATCCCGAGATCGGTTGCAGCTGCAATGTCCACCATGTCGACGCCAATGCCACCACGGATGATTGCCTTCAGCCGGGGAAGTTGTTCAAGGGCCGAGCGCGGAAGATCAATCCATCCCTTGATGATTACGTCAATGTCGGCACAGTTTGCAACGACCTCTGCCGCCGTCTTGACCCGCAGGTACCGCACATTCACAGGCATTCCCGCTGAGGCAAACACCGCCTGCTCAACGTCATAGGCGTTGCTAAACCCATCGGTAATCGCCACAGTCCACGAGGCCGACCCAGAGTTCCCAGTCATCTCGTTCTCCCCCGAAATTGGCCAGACCGCAATTGACACTTCGTCGGGTCGGCTCCGGCCCGCATTGCTGCGTGATTGTACTCGCGGTCAACAGGCTGAATGTATTGCACACGATTTCGTCATCAACTTTCTGTCAATGCCTGGACTCTCGTCAACAAGAACTACTGACGAGTGCCGGCCACGTCTGGACAGATCAGACCAACGGGTGTCACCCATCGTTACTGCGTGCTCACGGGATACCACTGCCCACGGCTGACAAAGTCCCCAATAGGTCATTGTGATAGATTGACCAGCGGTGCCCTCCGGTCAGGCCTGAGGATCACAGCACCAGTCCCTGACGAGGCACCGGAAGGAAGCACGATGCGCACCAACCATGTCAGACATGCCCTCGCTCGGAACGAACCGATGTACGGCTATTCGGCCGGTCTGGGTTCGTTGCTTGCAGTGGAGACACTAAGCCGCACTGGGATTGACTTCATCCTGGTGGAACAGCAGCACGGTGCATGGGGCGAGCACGAGGCATTCCTCGCATTCATGGCGATTGAAGGAGGGTCGGCTGTCCCGATGACACGGGTGTCGTCGAACGACTACACCAAGATTGGCCGGATGCTGGATCAAGGCGCCCTAGGGATCATCGTTCCCATGGTCGACACCGCTGAGCAGGCTAAAGCCGTGGCGGATGCATGCCACCTTCCTCCAGCAGGCACCCGTTCATGGGGCTTCGGACGTGCGCGAAGCCACGGCGCCGACTACGCCGACTGGATCAATGACGAGGTCCTCTGCATGGTGCAGATCGAAAGCGCGACCGCGGTTGAGAATGCCGAGGCCATCCTGGCCACCCCTGGCGTCCACGGCTGCTGGGCGGGCCCCTCCGACCTCGCACTCTCGATGGGAATCCACCCCAATCACATGAGCGACAACGCGGAACACCATCGGGCGCTTGAGCGTATCGTCAAGGCGTGTCACAACACTGGGAAGGCACCGGGCCTGGCGTGCAACTCCCCGGCTGAAGCGGTTGCGAAGCGCGAAATGGGCTTCCGGTTCCTCACGGCTGGCAGTGACAGCGGTTTCATGGGAGCGGGTGCGACGGCGGGGCTCAAGGTCTTGGGCCGCTAAGCCTATCTAGGGAGGCAATTCAATGCCGACCTGAACCCCAACCAGGAACCGGTAGCCCGGAAACTCGGCTATCGGTTCCACGCCGGAAGCAGCACCGTGAAGCGCGACCCGGATCCGGGTGACGCTTCGAATTTCACCTCGCCGTGCATCAGTGCAACGAGCCTTTTCGCCATGTAAAGGCCAAGACCCGCACCACGCACCGGAATGGCGTCGCTGCCCGGCGCCCGGAAAAACGGCGTGAACAGGTGCTCCTGATCGGCGATGGCGACACCCGGTCCGGTGTCTGAAACAGTGCACGCGATCATCGGGGCAGACGAGGCGCCATCTGCACCCTGCCGCGAGGGACCCACCGAGACACTGATCGTACCTCCGGGCCGCGTGTAACTGATCGCATTGCCAATGAGTACGCCGACGATGCGTTCCACATGCGCCGCCACCGCCGAAACCAGGGCGGGTTGGACAGAAGGGTCGAACCGGATAACGTGCCCACCAACCGCAGCTGCTTCTCGGTGCGCGTCGACGGTGCGGCCAACTGCTTCCCGAACGTCAAACAGGCCCGGCAACATCGTGCTCGTTCCTGCAAGGAAATGGGATGCGTCGAGCATGCCCTCGATCAACCCTGAAAGCGTCTCGGCTTGCAACTGCAAACGCGTCACATACTCGCGGTTCTCGGCCACGGTCGCATCGGCATTGGAAAGGTTGCCGTGAAGGACTTCCGCGTATCCCCTGACCGCAGTGAGTGGGGTTCGCAACTCATGCCCAATCATGGTGAAGAACTCGTCCTTCAGGCGAGTGGACGCCTCACTGACCCGGGCCCGATCGATGGACAACCGCGCCCCCTGGAGAAACGCTTCAGCGCCTGATCGCTCAACTTCATCGAATGGGCTGTTCCGTACGAGCGAGAGTGACTGACCGGTATCCGGACAAGTGAGTGGCCAGAGCGACAACTTGCCGGTCGCGTCGGCAACCGTGGCTGATCGCACGACCCGTGCCCCGAACACCGCCTCAAGCCATTCGTGGCAAGTACTATACATGTGTTTTACATCGCTCTCGGCACCGAGCCCCGCCAAGACACACGACAGTTCCTGTGAGAAGTGCATGCGCTCCCGCTCAACACGGAACAAGCGCCACCCGTCGACAATGAGCGCAACGTTCACACTGGCGAACGCAGCCGCCCGCGCAACCCGGTAGGCATACCAACCGGCATTGAAGCGCTCAAGGTCGAGCTCCGCACCGATCATGCTTGCGAGTCGGAGCATCAGGCACCACACGAGAGCACGGGCGAGCCACCGGGTACCTGCACTGATTGGACCGCTCTCCACGCTTCCCGCGAGAGGCCAAAGACGGACGAGCGCGACGATCACGGCAAAGTGGGTCAGGTGGGCAAGAAGCCATCCGGTGGTCGAGAGGGGACCGTCGAAGGCCTCAAGTGCGCTCAGATTCACCTCAGAAATCCACGCCACCAACCCGCCGCAAATTACCATCGCGGCGACCGCGCTTCCATGGCGGAACGCGGATGCATCGCTCGCCCGCCCGTCGCGCCGGGTCGTGGCAAGCATGATCCCCACAGGAAGCACCCAGATGTCGATCACGGCAAATACGGAAGCGATGGAGCGGTTCGACGTCAGTAATCCTGCCCCGGCCGATGCATTGCCATCACTGAGTCCGGGAAAAGTGAGGATGAACCAGACGCTGTTCACGGCCACCACCGCGAACGTCGTCGCCAGGCGCATGGTGAACCTGTCCCTCATCGCCCACCCACGAGGCGCTACAAGAGCCGCGGTGGCAATCGCGCTGATGGCGACAATGACCTCAAGCGAAACCACCGGCCAAACAAGGGGACGGAGGGGGCGACCGACCATCGCCATCTGGAACACCACCACAAGGACCGCGAGAAGGAGTGGTGCGGCGTATCCGTGTCCGATGATTGCTGCCAATGCCCTGCCCGCCGGACTGCCCCGGCGCGTCGTCCCCGGGATCGCGATCGGTACGTCACTGTCGAAGGCGGCGCGCGTCCCCGCAAGGCCCGGTTTAGCAATCTGCAACATCTGAATTCACCGTCGCCAAGGCGGGATTACTCCGGCCGTGAACGCCCTCTGGTCACACAGGGTGTCCCTGCAGACCAATCCATCTCTCGTCATCACCCTCGAAGTTTCAGGGTTCGAACCAATGGACGCGGTCACTCTAGCGCGTGGACGCCGGTCATATGCCTCACCGGTACGGAACTGCAACGCTCACCCGAAACTGGGCCTGGAGCGGAATACGCGGGTCACACGACTTCCGAAGTCCGGACGGGACGCCCTAACCTGACCGATTGCTGTGCAGCCATCGCCAAAACGACCGCCATCCGACCGTCGTGACCTGTAACCGGGGTCGCTGACCCGCTCTTGACGGCTTGCACGAATGCAATAAGCTCGTTGGCGTACGCATCGGCATATCGTTCAATGAAAAAGAAGTGGGGCACGGCAGACCGGATGCCACTCGCGTTGCTCACCACGTGACTATCGGGAGTCACGTTGCCAGCGGCGACCATTCCTCCGGAACCGAAGACTTCGATGCGCTGGTCGTACCCATAGACGGCGCGACGCGAATTGTCGATGGTCGCGATTGCGCCGCTGGCAAACGTCAGGACGCAAACCGCGGTGTCCATCTCGCCGGAACCTCCATCGACTGCCGACACCAATGACGCGCCAGTCGCAAAGACCTCCACGACCTCATCTGCGCCCTCAGCCGCTCCCATGAGAAAGCGTGCGAGATCGAAGTCGTGGATAGTCATGTCCGGAAAGATGCCAAGGTCTCCAGTGAAGTACCCGGCCGGTGGTGGTTGGGGATCGCGGCTGGTGATCCGGACCAAGTGGGGCGTCCCAGCCTCTCCCGCGCGAACGAAGTCATGGACACGCCGGAAACTCGGGTCAAATCTGCGATTGAACCCCACCTGAAAGCGCACGCCGGCCCGTTCGACTGCCTCCAGGGACAGGTCGATCGCCCGGATTGTCGTATCGATTGGCTTCTCACAAAAGATGTGCTTGCCCGCGGCGGCGGCACCACGAATGAGGACGCCGTGGGTATCCGTCGCCGAGGCGATGAGGACGGCATCGATTTCACGATCATTCAGGACCGCATCAACATCATCGGTTGCCACCCGCACACCGTGCTTCGATGCCAATGCAGCGGCAGCGTCTCTCCTGACATCGACAACGGCGGAGACCGAAACACCCGGAACTCGAGTCGATAGATTGGCAACGTGGACCTGACCAATCCGGCCCGCAC
This sequence comes from Chloroflexota bacterium, assembly GCA_947446285.1. Taxonomy (GTDB): domain Bacteria; phylum Chloroflexota; class UBA11872; order UBA12225; family UBA12225; genus UBA12225. The sequence goes on along the minus strand of CANFGH010000041.1, from coordinate 10,627 downwards.
CAAACACCGCAATCCGAACCGGTTCAGAACCCGAAACGGTCATCTAATCCTCCCGTGAAGCGACCACCACCGTACACGGTCGGCAGTTCCCGCTTCACACCGCAATTAATTTCCCGGCCACTCCGACTGCTTCTCAACGCGCGACTGGGCTTGACCAAAAGCGCGTGTAGCACTATGATCGCGCGCACGCCGACCCTGCCGCCTTACAGCCGGAGACAACCGTGTTGCCGGTATCGGTGCGCCAAATACGGCGAGGAGGGGATCGATGAGTTTCATCGAACAAGATCGCACTGCCGGAAGCCTGTCTGGGGTGACAGGCGTTCCCATGGCATCAAACCGCAGTCGTCGGGGCCTGCTTGGCATCGCCGTCGCAATGGTTGGGGCGGGTGTCCTGGCTGCTTGCGGAGCTGAGACTGCCCCGGCGGCAGCGCCAACGGCCGCGAAGCCAGCCGCCGCACCGACGACTGCACCGGCGCCAACGGCGGCGGCGGCGGCTGCCGCGCCGACCGCCGCGCCCGCGCCTACGGTCGCAAAGGCCGAGGTAAAGATCAAGCTGGCGATGTGGGACTACAACCCCCAGATTGTTCGCGAAAACCTCGACATGTTCGAGAAACAGAACCCGGGTATCAAGGTTGAGGGGCCTGAGACTGGGCCATCCGGAGAGGACTACCGCAAGCGCATGAACACCAGCATGGTGGCCGGCGAGCGGAACGACACCATGTACATGCGCGACGAGGATGCTGCCGAGTGGGCCGAGGCGAAGTGGGTGCTTGCACTTGACAGCTTCCCCGGCGCTGCCGAGCTAGACAAGGACGAGTATCCGTTCGTGTCAGAGCAGACCCACTACAAGGGCAAGAAGTACGGGACGATCTACTACGTTGGCCCGTCGGTTGCGATGTACAACCAGGAGCATCTCAAGGCCATCGGGGCGAAGGCGCCTCCGACGACGTTCGACGAGTTCCGCGACCAGGCTACTCAGATCAAGCGTCAGAAAGTCAACGGTGTCGAGTTCCCACGTTTCGGCAAGCCAGGCGAGGGAGAGGTCGAAGTCTGGTACCTCGCCAGTGGCAAGCGAATGTTCGATGACAACCTTGAACCGATCTTCGGCAAGGACCCGCTGTTCAAGGACATCGTGGAGAAACTGTTCCAGGCGTACACTGGGGACAGGATCTACGGCGACGATCCCTCGGGGCCGGCAGCCTTCGACAACGGCAAGGCGACCTACAACTGGACCTCCTTCTACGACTTGAAGCGCCTCAACGGGAAGTCGACCGCGGCCGGGTGCCAGTCAAACTGCCCGAGCATCACCGGTGGGGCGGCTCAGGGTCAGTTGATGAACTACGTCAACCCGAGTTTTGTCGCGGGCAAGACCGGTACTCCCGCCATCTGCCGGCAGTACGCCATTGCTTCCGCATCCAAGTTCCCCCAGGAGTCCTGGAAGCTCATCTCGTTCCTGGGTGGCAAGGACAAGGATGGCAAGTACTACGTCGCCAACCGTTGGTGGGTCGAGCAGGGCCTGAACTTCGGCTACAAGTCCATGGGCGAGACCTCCGAAGCCAAGAAGTCGGTCGAGGGATGGGGCGACCTGGACGCGTATAGCAAGGTCATGCTGAACGCATCACCGCGACCGGGGGTCAAGGGACCATGGTCTGCCGTGTGGCGCGCCGACTTCACCAAGATGATTTCGGACGTCATGGATGGAAAGATGAATCCCAAGGACGCCGTCGATCAGGGTGCGCAACTCTGGACGACCATGAAGGAGAAGTTCGAGAAGGACAAGAAGTCCTAGTCCGTCACGAACGGCGATGTCAACGAGAACGGGCGAGGTGCATTCATGCTCCCCGCCCGTTCTCGTTTTGCAGACTGACGTGGACATTGGGAAGGAAAACAAGATCATGAAACTGCGTCAACTTGGCGTGACTGGCCTCCCGGTGTCCGTGCTGGGATTTGGATGCGGTGCGATCGGTGGGCTTCTCACAAAGGGCGACCCGCGTGAACAGCGTGATGCCATCACCACAGCACTCGGCGCAGGCATCACATACTTTGATACGGCCCCGCTTTACGGCAACGGCGCTTCGGAGACCAACCTCGGAAGGGTGTTTGCCGAGTTGGGCGGGGTGCCAAGCGGCACGGTGATCGGCACCAAAGTGCGCATTGATCCAGCTCAAGCCATGGACGCCCCAGCGACCATCCGATCTTCCATCGAAGACAGTCTTACCCGACTGCGGATGGACCGGGTGGACCTCCTCCAGTTGCATACAAGCATCACCGGACGATCCGGGCGCGGAGTGACTGTCAGAGATGTCTTCGGCCCCATCATGGATGGGCTCGAGACAGTTCGTGATGCGGGTTTGGCCTCATGGGTCGGGATCACCGCCAATGGAGACACGGACGCCGTGCGGGAAGTGGTTCGGTCCGGACGCACCGCGACGGCACAAGTTCTGCTGAATGCGCTGAACCCAAGTGCTGGATGGGCGCACCACCTAGCACCTGGCGGACATGATTTCAGTGGACTTCTCCGGGACACCATTGCGCACGATGTCGGTGTGATCGTGATCCGATCGCTAGCCGCCGGCGCCCTCGCTGCCAAGGATGCGCGTCATCCGAATGCCGGCGAACCAGGAGGGATCGCCGGGGAACGGTACGACGATGACATCGCACGGGCGCACAGGTTGTCCGCGGTCGCGCACGAACTCGGCATGGAGGGTCCTGCGGAACTCGCGGTGCGTTTCGCGCAATCCACACCCGGAGTCGCCACGGTCATCGTGGGTTATTCCGACCACGACCAACTTGACGACGCTATCAGATGGACGAGGAAGGGGAACCTTGCCCCGGATGAGATAGCTCGAATCCTGCGCGCGGCTGTCAACCCATAGCCCTGTGCCAAGCGTCAGCAGGGACGTTGTGACCTACACGCCTCCCCCTCGCAATTCAAGGGAGAGGCGCTGTGAAGCGGTTCAGTTACTCTGACATTACTTTGATTTGAGCGAAATCATCGCCACCTTGTTCGCTTCCGAAAACGCATCCTTCGCGTTGATCTTGCCTGCCAACACATCGTTGTACGCCTTGGTGTATCCGTCCGTCGCGTCCTTCGTGATGATCGGAAAGATCTCGCACTTGGGGGTGATGTCCGCCCACACCTTGCCGTTAGCCGGCATGAGCGTCGGATCCTCGAATAACTTGCCAGCGGCGAAGTCGGCCATGACACTCTTTCGACCCGGAAGGTCGGTGCCAGCCTTGGACCAGATCTTCTGGCCCTCCTTGCCCTCCATATACGAGAGGTACTTGAAGGCCTGATCCGGGATCTTTGTTCCGTTCCAGAGGCTTTCGCCGGCGGCCTGCATGTGGGGCCGGCCATTCTTCTGCAAGGGAGGCGGAGCGATATCCCAGGCGTCGCCAAGTTTCCCCTTGATCCGGGCCATCTGCCACGGGCCGCTTATGAACATGGCACCGAACCCGCCGACAAACCCCTGCCAACTCTTGAGGTTTGCCGGATCATCGTTTGTGTGAGCCACCCGGTGCTTGGTGACAAGATCGGCACGGAACTGGACCGGATCGTGGTTTTCAGGCTTATCCAGGTAGCCCTCGGAGTAGTCGGCGTTGAATGGCTTCCCTCCCCCCTGATTGATCCAGGTCCAGAACGAGGCATAGGGAATGTACCCGTACTGTTTGACGTCGGCGTCCTTACGGACCGTCAGTTTGGTGGCCGCCTGAAGAAAGGCGTCGAAATCCCAAGTGCCCTTCTCGGCCTGTTCCCGAGGGGTGGAAATGCCTTGTTCCTTGAACTTCGTGGCGTTGAAGTAGAGAACTTGGGGGCCAAGTTTGCCAATGATTTGCAGCAACTTGCCTTTCCATTTCCCCGCCTCAAGAACACTTGGGATGTAGTCCCCGAGGTCGAAATCCTTGTCCTTCTTGACGTAGTCATCCAGAGGAAGCATCGCCTTCTCGAAGTTGCGGACGTTGACGCGAATTACGTCAGGGGCATTGCCCCCGGCAAACATGGCACTCAACTTGTCGTCGTAATTGACGGTAGGGTCGCCCAAAGGAAGGACCGTCAGGTCAAGTTTCAGGATTGGGTATGCCTTTTCGAACCCGTCTTTGGTGGCGTTGTGGACCTTCTATTCTTCTTCACCACCCCAGATCATCCAGCCCACCGTAGCCGGCTTAACGGCGGCAGCCGGTGCTGGCGTTGTCTCGCCACCGCATGCGCCGATCACCCCCAGTCCGACGATAGACCCGAAAACCGCACGGCGCGATACCATTTTTCGACGACCGACCTCGTGTTCACTCATGATTATCCCCCTGTCAGAATGTGCATTCTATCCGAAGGAAAGAAAGCGACAAGAGCAACTACCTCCTTGTTACATCATTTTGGTCAGCTTGGAGAGGCGAAACCCGCCCGCATCACACTTGTAGTGCTCGACGGGTGGACGCGGAACTCGTCGCAGGCCACGATAGGCACGCGTTCGTCAGACCAAACCAAGAGGAGAAGCAGTGATGAACTTGGCAAACCCGTTCAAGGCCCCTGGGGAGTGGCTCCGGGGCACTCTTCATGCCCACACGACCGTTTCTGACGGCGCGATGACACCGAATCACCTGATCGCTCATTACGCGTATGCCGGGTGGGACTTCGTCGCATTGACCGACCATTGGCACGCAACCGGACCGGCTGAAGTTACCGTCACAAACACCGGAACACCTCACCCCGTCACGGTGATTCGCGGAATTGAAGTGAATACTGAGGACGCATCCACGGCCACGGGATCGACTTACCACATCACTGGACTAGGAGTTGACGGGTCCATCGCACGGCGAACCGAGGGAACTGGAGTGCCGGCAGCGCAGTGGTACGTCGACGCCATTCGGGAGGTTGGTGGCCTGGCGGTTATTGCCCACCCATACTGGAGCGGACTGACTTTGCGTGACTTCGAGGGACTGCACGGGTATCTGGGAATTGAGGTGTACAACGCCGACACAGACGTGCATATCGGTCGCGGGGATGCATCTCTGTTGTGGGACGACTTGCTCACCCACGGACACAACGTTCTTGGCATTGGCGTCGATGACTGCCACCGCCCGGGTTACGACAGTGTCCGCGGTTGGACAGTGGTGAGGGCTGCTGACCGGTCGGCCGAAGCAATCCTGTCGGCGGTCCGCGCAGGAAACTTCTATGCAAGTGCCGGTCCCGAGATCATCGACGTGCAGTGGGAACCAGGATCAAATGTGATCCAAGTCGAATGCAGTCCAGTACGTTCAATCACGGCGGTCGCCGATGGCATGAAGGGCGCCCGACTAAACGCCGGAAGGTTTGGAGCGTCACTTGGCGCGCGGCGACTTCGAAGTGCAAGTGGCAGGCCGGAAGGGGTCCTCGAAGGTGAACTGCTGACCGGTGCCGAACTTCATCTGACGGGACGTGAACGGTACGTACGCATTCAAGTGGAAGACGCAAACGGCCACCGCGCTTGGACAAACCCGCTGTTCATCGCGCGTGCGTGATGAGGAACCATCGAGCTTCGGTACCATCACGCTCAACAAAGCCGCGCGGGAGGTTTTTGATGAGCCTTGCCAAGAAGATGCTTTTCAAGCCGGGGTCGACCGCCACGATGGTGGGCAAACCGGACAATGTCATGCTTGACGACATCCCAGAGAGCATGGACGGGGCGTCTTCCGGGGTGATCCTCTTTGTGCGTACACTGGCCGAGGTCGACCATCTGGTCGACACGTCCACGAGGCACTGAGTACCGGGCGAAGCGTCTGGATCGCATACCCCAAGGCCGGCAAACTTGGAACCGACCTCAATCGTGACATTCTCTACCGCCATGCCGGATTGGTTCACCGAATTGCCGGAAGTCGTCAGGTTTCGATTGACGATACATGGAGCGCGATGTACTTCAAGGTCAAAGAACCAGAGTGACAGGCTCTGGGGAGTTGTACTGTCCGACGCGCATGTTCGACACGGTGCGACCTGCTAGGAAAGCGAGCACGATCTTGGGAATTGTCCAACGCCTAGAGCACGTGGGACTTACAGTGACTGACGTCGAACGAACGGTGGCCTGGTACGCAACCATGTTTGGCAGCCGTCGTGTCCAGGAAATGAACTGGCCGGAAACAGGCGTACGGGGCGTTTACGTCACATTGGGTGACGACGGTTCACAACTTGAAATCTTCCAAAAGCCCAGGACCCACAAACATCTTGAACCCGACTTGGAAATGGCGCGGTACGAACACTTCTGTGTTCAGGTGGAAGACATTCATGCCACGATCGCCGACCTTGAGGCAAAGGGCGCCGAGATTGCGTTCCGTCCCCGCTTAGCGAAGCGCCACGGCTATGTTGCCATGGTGGTGGACCCAGATGGAATCCGCATTGAACTCCTCCAAATCCTGTCCCCCGAACGTCACGCCGAACTGGTCCGAGAGCAGGCAAGTCGTTAGGCGAATCAGGAACCAATTCGGAATTGACCGCCTCGGGGCGTAGTCATTAGTGCCCGGTCACGGTCGTGATCCGTCTGGAGCCGTCGATGTACACACAACCCGCGATAGGAGCCGCAATCATCGGAACCGGCGGAATCGCACGCGCCCATGCCCGAGCCTGCCGGGAGGTCGAGGGTGTCGAGTTGGTCGCGATTTGTGACGTCTCCGCTGAGGCACTTACACGCTTCGGAGACGAATGGCACGTGCCGGTATCCAACCGGTACCCGTCCGTTGAGGCCCTCACCGAGGCAATCGCACCCGATATCGCCATCATCTCGACGTGGGGTATTTCCCATGCCACTATGGGGATCCACCTCGCCCAATCCAATCGGGTCCGCGCGATACTCTGTGAAAAGCCTTTCACGATGGACGCGCGAGAAGCCGTGGCGCTCATTGATGCCTGCCGAGCATCCGGAACCCTGATTGCCGAGGCGTTCAAGTTCAGGCACCACCCGGTCCACCTTGAGATCCGACGGCGCATCGACGCCGGAATCATCGGGGAAATCGTCTCCGTTCGCAGCGCGTTCTGCCAAAGTGTCGGGGCCGCTAACCGGCGTCCTGAGGCAAATTGGCGATGGGACCGTGCCAGGGGTGGCGGGAGTATCTACGACCTCGCCTGCTACAACATCCACCATGCGAGGCACGTGTTCGGGTGCGAACCAACCTCGGTGTATGCCACCGGGCAGTTTGAAGGTGAGATTGACGTCGCGTCGTCGATCGTCCTGACTTTTCCCGGCGAACGCACAGCGGTAATCTCCGTCGCGCACAACACCTGGCGTGCACACGACGTGGAGATTGGTGGCACGCACGGTCAGTTGCGCCTTGAAAATCCGTGGAACAACGAGGACCAGTCTGTAACCCTCGTGCAAATGACCGCTGAGGGAACACAGTCAACCGAGTTTGAACCGGTTTACCAATTCGGCGAGCAATTGCGACATCTTGCTGATTGCGTGCGGACCGGCGCACCTCATCGTATTCCGCCCGATGACAGCATTTCGCAAATGCAGACGATTGACGCCGTGTTCAGATCACTTCGGTCTGGCGAGGCAGCTCATCTCGGTGGGGACGGGCCGATGCGGGGATCCAAGATCCCGTGACTGGCACTGACCGCACCGCTTTTCCAGAGAACACTTCTCCACCCAGCCCGCCCCGGGGCACCGCCTCGGCGACACCAACCGGGCCTTCTGAACAGGTCAGCGGACTAGCAATTGGCACACCAGACAGCGGCCCAGGTGTCGACGTTGCGCGCCTGCGGGCAAGCCTTCCGGCGATTGCAACGGACATCGGAATGGGACTGTTGTTCTTTGTGGTTGCCCGGTTCGAAGGATTGAGAACAGCGGCCCTCGTGTCGGCGGGAACCGGCATCGCGTTGGTGCCGCTTCAGTGGGGAATCAGGCGCATGACCGGCAAGCGAATTGACCTGTTCGGGGGCATGGCGCTGTTCGGAATGGGGATGCTCGCCCTTTCTGCCGCCTACTCGTGGTCGGTCCAATCGGACCTCGCAATACAGTTGAAAGGGACGGTCATCGGCGGGGCGGTCGCGATTGCCTACGCCATAGATGCGATTTTTCACGGGCGTTGGCTTGGTCGCCGTCTCACGATGTATCTCGCGTATACCGACCTTGACCAACGAAGGCTTGCCATAGGAATGAGTGGTGTCGGGGCAGCCCTCGCAGCACTGAATACCGCCTTCGCTCTTGGCATGTCACGCGAAGTTTGGCTGATGTACTCCGCGTGGGGGGACACCATTGCTAGCATGGTCTTGGCAGGCACTGCCGTGCAGCTCGCCCGCCGACCGGTCGCTGCGGAAGGTGCATAGTTCACGTGAGGAACAACAACTGGCAGTCGGGATGCATTGGATGACTTCACCGGCTCCTCTGTCACGCCATCCTAGCAACGACCATTTCACCGTCGCAATTATCGGCCACACTGGACGCGGCGGGTACGGCCATTATCTTGACCGGGCGTTTCAAGGGGTCGAGGGAACGCGGCTAGTCGCGGTAGCGGACCCGGACGAGGCTGCACGTGAGCGAGTGCGAGCCATTTATGGGTCACCGGTCGGATACGCCGACTACCGAGAGATGCTCGCGAGAGAACGACCAGACATCACGGTGGTAGCGTCGCGCGAAATTGGCGATCACCACCAAATTGTCATGGATGTGGCGCGCTCGCGGAGCCACGTGTATTTGGAAAAGCCTGTGGCTGCGTCACTTGCCGAAGTGGATGACATGATCCACGCCTGCGAAGCGCACGACCTTACGTTGGTCGTCGCCCACCCGTGGCGAGGGCACCCCCCGATCCAGCAGGTCGCAATTCCCGCAATTCGTTCCGGCAGAATCGGCGAACCCCGGGTGGCGCGTATCTACGGGATGGGTGGACGGCACGGTGGGAATGAACTCTTCATTGACCTCGCACCGCATTTTTTCGACTTCCTGTGGCAGCTTTTCGGGATGCCATCGTGGTGCCAAGCGCATATCACTCAGGACGGTCGCACCAGCACTCCCGCAGACCTTCGACAAGGCGACGAAGGCATGGGATTGGTCGCGGGGAACGGAATCTCTGCCTACTATCAGTGGGACACATTCGCTGCCAACTTCGAGTCGTACAAGGGAGATGGGCGCGAAATCCCCTACCGAATTGACATCCACGGAACCGAAGGGACCCTTTCAATTCCGGGGCCGATGAGCAACGAGCCTGATATCTGGGTTCATCCGCTGGTGAATCCCCCGGTCAGAGGCGACGACCGGTGGGAAGTCATTCCCGCTGATCCACCACCTTCTGATGACAAGTGGGTACGCTCACACCATCGAATGGCGGCGTCGATGGTGGCGCGCTTGAGGGGCGAAAAACCCCAATGGGAACTGGTTGGCGGCTATCAGGCCCGCCGGTGTCTGGAAATGGCGCTTTTGGCACATGCGTCACACATTTCAGGATCACGGGTTGCGCCTCCCATGATTGGTGGACGCAACCCTTTTGATGACTGGCGCTAAGGTCAGCTCAGGCGCCAGTCCTTGGCCAGTTGTGCATACAGGTTCCACCGTGCCGCAACGTCTTGGGAAGCGAGTTCCAGCAATTCCCCGCGCGGGTTTTCCTTCCCTTCGACGGTACTTTCGGTACCGACGAGGGTCGTGTTCGCTGAAGTCGATGACCCCAGCATGGTTGTGAAGCGGTCCTCAGTCGCCAGGAACTCGGCAAGTGCAAGCGTCGGCGGACGCGAATCGAGCGCGAACGGGTTCTCCCCATGCTCGGCGCGCCTCGGGTCGTACCGATACAAGGGCCAGTAGCCGCTTGCAACCGCCTGCTTCTGATGATCCAGACCATGCGCAAGGTCATAGCCATGCGCGATGCAGTGGGCGTACGCGATCACGAGTGATGGCCCATCGTAGGCCTCGGCCTCCTGGAGCACCTTCACCGTGTGGGCATCATTCGCATCCATTGCAATTCTTGCGACGTACACATTGCCGTAGGTCATCGCCAACAGACCCAGGTCCTTCTTTGCCCGTCGCTTGCCAGAACTTGCGAACTTGGCAACCGCGCCCCGGGGTGTGGATTTCGATTGCTGCCCCCCCGTATTCGAGTAGACCTCGGTATCCAGGACGAGGATGTTGACGTTCGTCCCGGATGCGATCACATGATCGAGCCCCCCATATCCAATGTCATACGCCCACCCGTCACCGCCAACGAGCCAGACCGAATGGTGAACGAGTGCCTCGATGACCGATGACAGTTCTCTCACGGCCGACCCACCCCACCCGGCAAGACGGTCCTTCATTGCCCTGACCCGGTTGCGCTGGTCCACGATTCCTCGCTCGGTCGACTGGTCGGCATCCCTGAGTGCCACGAGTTCATCAGCAAGGTCTGGAGCGAGCAACGAGACCGAGTCAAGCAACGCACGTGCATGGTCCCGCCTATGATCGACCGCGACCCGGATACCCAAGCCGAACTCGGCGTTGTCCTCGAACAACGAGTTCGCCCAAGCCGGACCAATGCCGTCGATTGTCTGTGACCACGGCGTCGCCGGCAACGATCCCCCGTAGATTGATGAGCAGCCGGTTGCGTTCGCGACGATAAGGTGATCGCCGAAGAGTTGAGTCAGGAGCCGCAGGTACGGTGTCTCGCCACATCCGGCGCACGCACCCGAGAACTCGAAGAGCGG
>CANFGH010000040.1 GCA_947446285.1 Chloroflexota bacterium | reverse complement strand
GGGGATCGGTGGGTGACGGGTGGCCTGGGTGGCCATTTCCGGGGTGCGCGTGGGTGGGTTTTGCGCCGACGCCTTGGCGCGGTGGCAGTCGGCCCATCTTCGACGGCTCGGCTTCGGGTGCGTCATGAACCGGCGCCTGTCGGGCGTTGGCGATAGGGGGGACTATGGCGGACGCAGTCATTGACCGCGCCAGCGTACTCGGCCCAGTGGCACCGAGTCACGACCACCTGATTGCCGTCGACCCGCCACTTGGGGTTGCTCGGAACCTTGAGACATCGATGAGACCCGCGGTGGTTCGGGAGTCGAGTGGCCGGAGCATGTCGTTCGACATCAGGCCATCTCGTCTGTCCGCCTTTGATCCGGACGTTGATCAACTCGGGCCAACCGAAATGGACTTGGCCGCTTCACTTGCCCAGTCCGAGCAGGCTCCGCTGACCCCTCCTGTCCTGATTCCGGGTGACGAAACCGAGAGTGACGATGCCGTCAGGCTCTACTTGCGTGAAATTGGACGCGTTCCGCTTCTGAATGCGCAGACGGAAGTCCAACTTGCCAAGGCGATTGAGCGAGGCCGTCTTGCCGTCGAGGCGCTCGCGGACCCCACCGAAGCCCGTGAGCACCGGCGTGCCTTGCGTGAGGATGCGGTCGCGGGGGAGCGGGCACGGGACTACATGATCGAGGCGAACCTTCGCCTGGTCGTGAGCATTGCCAAGAAGTATGCCGGCCGCGGGATGTCGCTTCTCGACCTCATCGAAGAGGGAAACCTTGGGTTGATGAAGGCAGTCGAGAAGTTTGACCACGAGCGTGGGTTCAAGTTCTCGACCTACGCGACCTGGTGGATCCGGCAGGCAATCAGCCGGGCAATCGCCGACCAGTCTCGGACAATTCGGTTGCCAGTGCATATCGTTGAAAAGCTCACCAAGCTCCGGAACGTGATGCCCCGCTTGGAGCAGCAACTTGGGCGGGCACCAAACCTCGACGAAATTGCCGAGGCTGCGGGCATGTCTTCCGAACGGGTTCATGAGATCATGATTGCCTGCCGGGGGACGCTCTCATTGGAGACGCCCATCGGGGAGGACGGGGATGCTTCCTTGGGAGATTTCGTGGCCGACCGCGAACTCGAGGATCCCGCGGACACCGCGGCTCGGCACATTCTTCAGAAAGAAGTGCACGGCATCCTCTCCGAATTGAGTGACCGAGAGAGACGCATCCTTGAACTGCGCTACGGTCTTGGTCTGCGCGATCCCCTCACGTTGCAGGAGATTGGGGTCGAAGTAGGCCTCACACGCGAACGTGTCCGGCAGATCGAAGGTGAAGCCCTTGACAAGCTGCGTGTGGCCGTGCGAAGCCAGAACCTTCGCGAGCTTCTTGTCTGACCGGCACTACACCCGGTACGCCGGTGGTTGGCGTAGATTGGTTCCGAAGAGATCGCTTGGCCTGATGTTGCCGCGATGAGTCCCTTGCGATGAGTGCCGGTTCGCCGCGCGCGCTGTCTCCCCGGTCAGAATCTGGGATTGCCCACCGTCAGGCAGGGCTTTTCGGCACGGACGAGCCGACTGATCCAGTATTTGGCGCCACTCCAGTCACCTCGTCAGTCGCGCGTGTGGCTGACCGGAGTGACTTGCCTCTGGCGGCGCGGATGCGTCCCCGGACCTTGGACCAGGTGATCGGACAGACGCATCTCGTAGGGCCGGGTCGCCCGGTTCGTATCGCGGTGGAACGGGACCAAGTCCGGTCCATGTTGCTGTGGGGGCCGCCGGGGACCGGGAAGACCTCTCTGGCGTACGTCATTGGTGCGTCGACGAATGCCCACGTTGCCGTCCTTTCTGGCGTGAGCGACGGGGTGGCACAGCTACGACGCATTGTTGCGACGGCGTCTGAACGTCGCCGGGCCGGACAGCGCACCATTCTGCTTATCGATGAGATCCACCGTTGGTCGAAGTCGCAACAGGACGCGTTGCTGCCGCACGTGGAGGATGGCTCGATCATCCTGGTTGGCGCGACGACCGAGAACCCATCATTCGATGTGATCGCTCCGCTCCGCTCGCGGATGCGCCTGCATGAGCTGCAGCCGCTCACCAATCTCGACATCGAGACACTCCTCGGTCGCGCGGTGACCGATCCCGTCGACGGGTTTGGACTTGACCGGGATTGGGTGTCCGATGGTGCGATGCGCGCGCTGGTCGCCCTCGCGTCCGGCGATGCCCGCCTGGCTCTCACGTCACTGGAATCCACGGTCGAGATGGTCAGGGATGCCAATGGGCAACTCCCGGACGCCATTACACCCGACCACGTAGGCGAGGCGACGACACGGCGTCAGGTGCGGTATGACCGCGACGGCGACGACCACTACGACACCATTTCCGCGTTCATTAAGAGTGTTCGCGGGTCCGATCCCGATGCGGCCGTGTTCTACCTCGCAAAGATGATCCGTGCGGGTGAGGATCCGAGGTTCATCGCGCGCCGACTGATGATCCTCGCCAGCGAAGACATCGGCAACGCCGAACCACAGGCGCTGGTCGTCGCGACCTCGGCCGCACTGGCCGTCGAACGCATCGGCATGCCCGAGGGTGGCTACGCACTCGCGCAGGCGACCACATTTCTCGCGTCCGTGCCCAAGAGCAACCGCTCGGCCGCAAGCCTTTGGGCGGCGCAGGCGGCTATCGACCAGGGAGCGAACCTGGAGGTGCCTCCACACCTCAGGGATGGTCACGGACCGCCCCGGGTATCTACTGGTAGCCGTGGCCCCTACGTGTACCCACACGACCATGACGGTGCATTCGTCCGACAGCAATACTTACCTGACGGCGTTAGCGGGGGCTTCTACGAGCCGAGCGACCGGGGCGTGGAGGCACGGTTGCGCGCGCGTCTGGATGGTCTGCATGGGCCAACTTCACCCGGCATGACCTGACCGGGTCGGGCACCTATTGACGTTTGCGGGAATGAAGCCTACTATCGGTGTCATGTCGGGCGAACCATGTACCGTCCCTGACGGAGCGACCGGTGCTTCACAAACTTTGGATTGGTCCTAGGATCATGAAGAAAATCCGGGACGGCACGGAACCTCGTGGGGTACCGTTTGACAGTTGCGTGGACCCCCGCGTTGCGGGATCGGACACCTTCGAAGGAGGATTGCAGGTGGTAGCCGAGAGATCAGAAATGCAGACCCGTGAAGACGGGTTTTCGCGCCGGACCCTCTGGCGTCGCGCCGGGACCGGAGCGGTTGTTGCCGGAGCATTCATTGCGCACAGTCCCGCTTCGATGGCTTTCGCGGCGCCCGCGAACCAAACGGATGCAACCACGCTTCGGTTGAATGCCGGCAACGAACCGGACACCATTGATCCCCAGAAGGCGTCCTACGTCGGTGAGATCGAAAAGATCATGCGGGTGTTCCGCAACCTGCTTCAGTTCGATAAGACGAATACTTTGGTTCCGGACCAAGCCGCCGCGTTGCCGGTAGCTTCAGATGGAGGAAAGACGCTGACCGTCACCCTGAAGTCTGGCCTGACGTATTCCGACGGCAAGCCGCTCACCGCCAAGGACTACGAGTACGGCTGGAAGCGTCACCTCGACCCGGCGGTTGCCGGAGACTATGCCTCCCTCGGGTACATCATCAAGGGTGCCGAGGCGTACAACAGCGCCGACCTCAAGAAGACGTCTGCGGACGACCTCAAGAAGCTGCGTGACGCGGTTGGCGTGAAGGCCCTGAACGACACCACCATTGAGTTCAACCTGACCGACCCGGCGCCATGGTTCATGTCGGTACTCGCGACCTGGTGCGGATTGCCGTCGCGTGAAGATCTGGTGACCAAGGGTGGCGAGACCTGGACGGAACCGGCAACCTTCGTTGGGAACGGCCCGTACATCCTCACTCAGTGGGAACATCAGAACCGCATACAGTTCAAGGCAAATGCCAAGTTCCACACCGGTGCGCCTCCGATCGAGACCGTTGACTACGCGATGATCAACGAGCCCGCGGTGGCGTTTGCAGCGTACCTGAACAATGAACTCGACGCGACCGGGGTGCAGCGCGAAGACAAGGCGCGTGTCGACGGCGATCCGGTGCTTTCCAAGGAATTCCACCAGTTTGCCGGCAGTTGCACCACTTACGTTGGGTTCAACAACGCCATCAAGCCGTTCAACAATCCCACGGTGCGTCGGGCGCTTTCGGCGGCCGTTGACCGTGGCGGATACGTGAAGAATATCCTTGGTGGGCAAGGCATTCCGGCACGCCAGTTCCTCCCTCCGGGATTTCCTGGCTACTTCGAATACGAACTCGAGGAACAGGTCTACAACCCGGAACTTGCGCAGAAGCTGCTCGCAGACGCTGGATACCCATTCGCGAAGGGGTTCCCGCAGGTAAAACTCTCGTACGGTTCCAACGCGCGAAACAAGGCGCGCATGGAAGCCTTGGCGGACAGTCTGCGCAAGGTCCTCTGGATCGACATTCTGCTTGACCCAGTCGAGGCACGTGCGTACACCGCCTTACTCAAGAAGCCCGAAACCACTCCGCCGATGTTTGTCGCCGGGTGGTGCCAAGACTACCCCGATCCGCAGAACTGGTATAGCCTTGTATTTACGTCAAACTCCTCGATCGACCATACGTCGTGGAAGAACAAGGAATACGATCGCCTCTGCGACCTTGGTGACAAGGAACTCGACGTCAAGAAGCGGATCGACTACTACCGTCAGGCAGCCCAGTTGCTTATCTCTGAGGCACCCGTGGCCTTCTTCTACCACAGTGTCGCTTGGAGCCTCATCAAGTCGCGAATCCAAGGCTACCGAGAGGATCCGCTCGAGTACTTCCTCGGCGAACACGACCTGTACAACCTCAAACTCGGCAGCTAGTCATCATCTCGCTATGGAGGATGGCCCCATCGCGACCATCTACCTTCACTCGGCCGGACCTTCGTGGTCCGGCCGTTCCGTTTCCTAGCCCCGAGTCAGCCAGGAACCGGAGCGGACGGTCCCGAGGCAGGCACCTCCCGGATTTGCAGTTCCACCGGCCCCACCTTCCCGCGGAGCCACGCGATGCCCTCCCGGGCGGCGTGACCCGCGAGGCCAAGTCTTCCGAACACCGCCTTGTCGAGGCCGGTCTTGCCGTCGGTCGCCCGTGAAGCCAGCCAGACAACCGTCCGGGCCGGCACGTCCGGGTCGGTCCCGATCAAGCGCAGCACCACGCGAAGCGCCCGGAGTTTGGCGCCAAACCCGGCGATTGCCTCGGTCTGGGTCATGAAGTCGGTCCGCATGAGGCCCGGGTTGAATGCATGGATGCCAACACCCGTGGCGCGATACTCGGACGCAAGTGCGAGGGTGAAGGCGCGGACCCACGCCTTGCTCGCTCCATACGTTGCCAGATACGGGACGACTTGCCGGTCTCCACGCCCGAGGATGTTGATCAACCTCCCCTGTCCGCTTGGTACCAGGTATCTGAGTGCAATGAGGCTTCCGTGGTAGGTGCCAAGGATATTCGTGTGGATCACGCTGGTGAATGAGCGTGGATCCAGCGCCATCGACGGGCCGTATGGCGCGGTGATCCCGGCGTTGTTGACCCAAATGTCCAGGTGGCCCTGCCAGTCTTTGGCAGCCTTGCCAAGTGCTTCGACTTGGGCGAGGTCAGCGACGTCGACGGCCATGCCTCGAACACGCGTCGGGTCGCCGCAGTCGTTGCCGAGGGCCACCACGATCTCATTCACCGCCGTCTCCCGGCGGGACGCAACCATCACCGAAGCACCTGAGTCAACGAATGCACGCGCAATGGCTAGACCAAGGCCCTTGGTTGCGCCCGTGACCACCGCAACGTGTCCGGAAAGCACGCCGCCGGCCCGTAACCCCGCTGTGCCTGGCGCGACACCACGATCCGTCATTGCGATGCCCCCTGTTGGAACCAGATGGCCAAATGGTATCCAGTGGCATGTCCCGTCCATAACTTGTCTTCATGTTGGAGCCAATGACGGACTCCCGGTACGCTTGGGACGCCTGACGCGCGGTATGGCCCTGACTGATTTGCGGTCCCGCCAGTGCGAATGATCGAGAAGGGGCCGCGAATGGTCGTATTGCAGGGATCCGGTTTTGACGAGGGGTCCAGGGGAGTTGCCGGTGTCTCAAGGGTTCCCGGGCACGGATCAGATACCTTCGGCAACCTAGTGATCTTTGCAGGGGTCCTGTTCAGTGCCGCCTTCACCGGCCTGATCTGGCTTGCGAGTGACCGCTTGCAGGCGATCACCCACCTGCCAGACCAAGGGGCGTCGTGGTACTTCTGGATCCTTCCCGAACCGACTTTCTGGTCGCGTACCACCGCCTGGGGGTTCTACGCCTCGCACCAGATCGCCCAGTGGGCACTGATCTACCACGCGCAGGTTCGCGTCCGGAAATACACTCGCGGACTGCATCCGGTCAATGTTGCGGCGCTTGGGATCAATGCCTTGTTCATCGCCCTGCATTTCGTGCAGACTCACGTCTGGTACGACGGGCTCGCGCAGGATGTCTCCATCTGGAGTGCATTAGGGTCAGTGGCCATCCTCCTGATCTGGGTCCTGCTCATGGAGAACAATCGTCGGGGCCTCTTCTTCGCCAAGCCGTTGCCCTTCTCCCGTCGGCTCATCCAATTTGCCCGCAAGTACCACGGCTATTACTTCTCCTGGGCCATCGTGTACACCTTCTGGTACCACCCGATGGAGGCGACAAGCGGGCACCTGATCGGGTTCTTCTACATGTTCCTGCTGATGGTGCAGGGCAGCCTGTTCCTGACCCGGATGCACGTGAACCGGTGGTGGATGGTCTTCCTTGAGGTGACGGTACTCGTCCACGGTGCCATCGTCGCCTACTGGCAGGAGACCGGGATCTGGCCGATGTTTGCGTTCGGGTTTGCCACGATGTTCATCGTGACCCAGATGCACGGCCTTGGCTTGTCTCGAATCGCGAGGGCTGGGATCGGCGGCGTCTACATCGCGGCGATGGCGCTGGTCTATGCAGACCGGGGGCTCGCTCAGTTGAACGAGGTCGTGCGGATCCCGACGATTGACTACCTTGGTGTGGTGCTGTTGGCAGGGATCCTCTGGGTCGTGATGAAGCTTGCGACCCGGACCCACGCGGACGCGTTGGACACGGCATCGGGAACCACCGGAACGGCCTGACGCCCCGGACCATGTACTGTTTCTGAGCAAGGCGTGCCTTGCAATTTCGCGGAGTGTGCTTCCATGCTGCAGTTTGTCTTCCGGCGGACCCTCTGGATCATTCCCGTCCTGATCACGATCTCACTGATCACGTTCGTGATGATGAAGTCCACACCGGGAGGGCCGTTCGACGTGACGTCAAGTGGCCGGGACATGCCCAAGGAGACGCAGGAACTCCTGATGCGCCGTTACCACCTGGACGAACCGGACTGGAAACAGTACCTGATCTACATCGGCGCGTGGCCGACAGGAAACGACGCCTCCGGGGCACCGATCTTCAAGGGAGTCCTTCAGGGAGACCTGGGACCTTCGTACCAGTACAAGGGTCGCGGGGTGACGGACATCATCTTCGCGCCGCCATCGGTCGGCGGATCGCGCTGGGAAAGCCGCTTTGGGCGTACTGCCACCCTCGGGATGTTTGGGTTCGTCTTCGGTGTGGCGTTGGGATTGCCCCTGGGCATTCTCGCGGCGGTGCGCCACAACACCTGGCTCGACTACGTCAGCCTGTTTATCTCAACGCTTTTCGTTTCGACACCGGGATTTGTGCTCGCAATCTTCCTGATGATCATCTTCGGACTGTGGCTGAAGTGGCTGCCGATCGCGGCGCGCACGTGGAACACGTGGCAACCGTGGCTGCTCCCGTCATTCTGCCTCGGGGTCGGGCTGTCGGCGTTCATCGCGCGCCTGACGCGCGCGACGATGCTTGAGGTGTTGCGTCAGGACTACATCCGCACGGCGCGGGCGAAGGGCCTGTCCCAGAACCTCATCCTTGTTCGCCATGCCCTTCGCAACTCCATGATCCCGGTCGCGACGGTGCTCGGACCTGCCTTGGCTGGGCTGGTGACCGGGAGTTTCTTCATCGAGTCGATGTTCAGTTTTCCTGGGATGGGACGCATGTTCGTGCAGGCAATCGGGCAGCGGGACTATTCAGTCATCTTGGGAACGACCCTTTTGTACGCCGCATTGATCGCAGTCGCGAACCTCACCGTGGACATCGTGTACGCCTGGCTTGACCCGCGTATCTCGTACAAATAGGCACGAGTGCGTCTACACAGAACCAATCTGATCCTGCCGGGGTGCACATGACCGTTCTGATGGGAACCACGCGGAGATGACTCAGTCAGTCGCAGGCAGGCAAGCGTTATCTCCGCGTGCGTCGGCCACGGCGCTTGGCATGAGGGTGACCAAGCCTCGTGGCCTTTGGTCCGATGCGTGGGCACGGTTGAAGAAAAACCGGATGGCAGTCGCCGGGCTTGCAACGATCTGTTTCTTCGCCTTCATCGCGATCTTTGCTCCGTTGGTCGCGCCGTACTCGATGAATGACCAGTATCACGAAAAGGTCTACATCGGACCGGTCTGGCAGACCGGGGATTGGTCGTTCATTCTCGGGACAGACGCCGTCGGGCGCGATGAACTCAGCCGGCTTATCTGGGGTTCGCGCATCTCGCTGATCGTCGGCTTTGTCCCGGTCGCAATCCGCCTCGTGCTCGGTGGCGTGATCGGCATCGTCTCCGGGTTCTTGGGTGGCCGGGTCGACAACTTCCTGATGCGGATCGCGGACGTCTTTTACGCGATTCCCGACATCCTCTTCGCGATCATCATGGCTGCTGCGTACCGGGACACATGGTTCGGGCAGCAGATGGGTGGGCTTCTCCTGCTTTTCAGCGCGCTCGCGATCTTTGGATGGGAGGGTCTGGCCCGTCTCATCCGTGGACAGGTGCTCTCCCTCAAGCAGAAGGAGTTCATCGAGGCGGCGAGGACACTGGGTGCCACCGATGCTCGGATCATGTGGAAACACATCGTCCCGAACACGCTCGCCCCGGTGATCGTTTCACTCGCCTTCGGGGTCCCCTCGGCAATCATTGGGGAAGCCGGGCTCTCCTTCATCGGACTGGGGGTGCGTCCGCCCACAGCATCGTGGGGAAACATGCTGCAGGACGGACTCTCTTCGATCTACAGCCAGACGACCTTGATCATCGCTCCGGCACTGTGTGTCGCGCTCCTGTTGCTGGCGTTCACGTTTCTAGGCGACGGCCTCCGTGACGCCCTTGACCCCCGCATGAAGCAGTAGTTGCGGGGGGGGGCGAGCAACGGCCCTTGAACCCTGTACAGTTTTGCGACGACATGCGACTTTACGCCGGCACGACCCAAGGTGTGTTCAAGGTCAATGCCGACAACGGCATCGTGACCAGACTTGGCCCTCTCGACACCAGCGTGGAGGCCGTGGCGGTTCAAGGTGACACGATACTCGCGGCGATCACGCCCGATTACGGCTTGCCGATGCGGGCGCCGTTGCATCCTTCCCACGGGCGCGGGGTCATGCGCTCGACCGATGCCGGACGTCACTGGGCACCATGCGGTGGCATGTTGGAGGATGCACAGGTCACCGCGCTCACTTGGGGTGCCGGGGCCTTCATCGCTGGCACTGACCCTGCATCGATCTTGCACAGCTACGACCTTGGTGCCACCTGGGCCGAAGGGACGCCTCTGGCTGGGTTGCCCGGGGCGTCACGCTGGGACTATCCGCTTCCTCCCCACACCGCGCACGTCATGACCATCGCGCCTCACCCGACCCGTTCGATGATCCTGTACGCCGGGATTGAGGTTGGCGGCGTGGTGATGTCGCCTGATGGCGGCTGTCACTGGCACGAGATCGGCGCGACGGATCCCACCGCATCAGTCCACCCTGACATCCATGGCCTGGCGATCTGTCCAGGTGCGCCGCATGTCGTCTATGCAGCCACGCCCGATGGGGTCTATCTCTCTGAAACTGCGGGGGCAATGTGGGTGGCGCGGTCGGACACCCTGGACCCGCTTTATTGCCGTCCGATCGCCGTTCACCAGTCTGACCCGGACATCGCAATCACCGTGGCAACGTGGGGCGCGAGTGGCTTCTTTGGACGTGAGGCGCATCGGACCGGCGCGAAGGTGATGCGCACCGTTGACCGGGGTATCAACTGGATGCCAGTCCAGGGCCTCCCGGAGCACTTCCAACCGACCCCGGCCCTTGTTGCAGATCCGCTAGTGCCCGGACGGTTCTTTCTTCCGCTCTTTTCCGGTGAGCTGTATGTCTCGACCGACGACGGCGCGACGTGGGAACTCCTGGTTGAGGGGATCCCCACAATCCTCAGGATGATCGCTGCCTGATGGCAAGGCCCCACCTGCGATGCGCCTGACATTCCTCGGGACCGGGACCAGCCATGGTGTTCCGATGATCGGGTGCCAGTGCGATGTCTGCACGTCGCCCGATCCGAAGAACCACCGGCTTCGCACCTGCCTGCTGATCCAGCATGATGGCACCAACGTGGTAATCGACACGGGCCCGGAGTTTCGTTTGCAGGCCCTGCGCGCGCGACTTGACCGCCTGGACGCCGTGATGCTGACCCACGCGCATAGCGATCACATCATGGGTCTCGATGACGTCCGCGCATTCACCATGCGCCAAGGAACATCGATGCCGGTCTACGGGTCCGCCGCGACGCTTGGAGAAGTACGGCACCGTTTCAGTTACGCATTCACTGATGGCCCGGAGGGTGGAGGCAAGCCGAAAATCGAACTGTGCCCGGTTGATCGTCCGTTCACCCATGCTTCGCTCAGGATTACGCCATTTGACGTCAGGCATGGACGGGAGATAGACATCGTCACGGCTTTCCGGATCACGGCACTCGATGGCGGTCCTTCATTTGCCTATGTGACCGACACGAATGGCATTCCGCAAAAGACGATGGACGGATTACGGGGACTTGACCTGCTGATCCTTGACGCCCTCAGCCCAAACCTGTCTCCCACCCATTTTTCATTGTCGGAGGCGGTTTCGGTCGCCCAGGAACTTGGCCCAACCCGGACCCTGTTCACGCACATGTCGCACGCACTCGAGCACGAGCGCACCAATGCGTCACTGCCTGCGACGTTTGCACTCGCGTACGACACGCAGGTCATTGAACTCGGCTGACTGACCAGGACGGTCAAGGGCGCGTCGCACACCTGCAGTTGAAGTCGCTGGCTGCCCCTACCGGACGCACTTTCGGAGGATGCGCGCGACTTCCGTCGTCGACGTGCCGGGTACATATAGGGTGCGCCCGGGCGCGGTGCCCTTGGCCAGCGGCCGACCGACGAGATTGATCGTCGACGTCGACCCCAACTCCGTTCGTCCAAGCGGCGCCTTGCCTTGACGGATGTCGTAGCGACGGAAACTCTTCCATCCCCACGTCGTGCCGTTGTTTATTGCCACGCCGTTGGTCGTGAAGACATAGCGGAGGGGAAGCATGAGGATTGCGACCAAGGCCGCCACGCCGGCCGGCTGGGTACCCGGCAGGAACCACTGGTCTTCCGTGCCCGGCAGGCTGCCGAGAACGATATAGAGCAGCAGGATGATGCCCTGCGTGCGATGGATCAGCAGGCGCTGCATCCAGGTGAGGCGTATCTCAAGCAGCAGTTCGCCCGGACGCTTGGGGGCAAAAGGCAGCCAAGCCTTCATGAGCATGAATGACAACAGGAAACTGACGAAGCTGCTGCCGATCAGGGGTTGCCAGTCTGTCTGCATTCGGTGTGACCCGATTATAATCGGGAGTAGCCGGCCGTCGCCGCCGATCTTGCGCCTGGCCGGGCACATGGGGAACCACAACTATGTCCGGCCACAGCAAATGGGCTCAGATCAAGCGCCAGAAGGGCGCGAACGACACCAAGCGCGGGCAGATCTTCACCAAGCTTGCCCGTGAGATCACCATCGCCGCCCGACAGGGTGGCGGCGATCCGGACACGAACTTCCGGCTTCGCCTCGCGGTACAGCGCGCCCGTGGCATGAACATGCCGGCCGACAACATCAACCGGGCGATTGCCCGAGCGACCGGTACGGGTGATGATGGCAGCTCGCTCGATGAGGTCATCTACGAGGGATATGGCGCCGGTGGCGTCGCGATTTTCGTGGAAGTGCTGACCGATAACCGTAATCGCACCGTTGCGGAACTTCGGAACGTGTTCACGCGAGGCGGTGGCAACCTTGGTGAGACCGGTTCAGTCGGATGGATTTTCGAACCACGGGGCCTTCTGGTGGTGCCGACCAACGGCGCGGACGTCGATGAACTCACGCTTGTGGCAATCGATGCCGGGGCGGTCGATGTGAATCCAGATGAGACATCCGTGGAGATCTACACCGAAGTCGATCAACTCGAGGCGGTCCGCAAGGTGCTCGAGGCCAGTGGGCTGACGATTGATACCGCCGACCGGGTATTTGTCCCCAAGACCCAGGTAACCCTGGATGTCGAGAAGACCACGCAGGTGCTTCGGATGGTCGAACGGCTTGAGGATCTCGACGACGTGCAGAACGTCTATAGCAACATCTGCCTGACGCCGGAATTGCTCGCCACCCTTGCGGCCTAGCGACGTGCGGGCGGCGTGGTCGTGACCGGGTCGCGGCTTGACGAACTCACGGCCCGTGCGCGGCGAACCATCGCCGCGACGGGTGGGGTCGCTCCGGTTGCTGAGCCGGTGCGCCACGTTCCGGCGGTGGCTGGTTCGCGAGGCCCGGTCTCGCCGTCCGAGGTGGGTGATGCGGTGGTGATCGGGTTCGATCCCGGAATTGCGACCACGGGCTACGGAGTGGTCTCGGGTTCGTCGCGTGGTGACGGGAGGTATGTCGCACGCACGCATGGTGTCATCGAGACGACGGCGCAGACCCCCACGCCTGAACGGCTTGCCTACATCCATGACAGGGTGTCGCTGCTTCTTCGCCACCATAAGCCGTCCGGGGCGGCGGTTGAGAAACTGTTTTTTGGGCGGAATGCGCCAACCGCGATGGCGGTCGGACAGGCACGCGGGGTAATCCTGCTTGCCCTCGCCCAGGCGCGGGTGCCAGTTGTCGAATACACCCCGCTTGAAGTCAAGAGTGCACTCGCTGGGTTCGGTCGCGCGCCGAAGGCCCAGATGCAACGCATGATCCAGGTGTTGCTCGAACTCGATGCCATTCCTCGCCCGGACGACGCGGCTGATGGGCTGGCCCTTGCATTGACCCACCTTCGCCTCGCCGCCGGTCGCCTTGCGCGTGCCGGTGCGTCGGCGGACATGTAGCGTCTCTCAAGTACCATCCGGTCATGCTTGTCTCGCTTCGCGGAACCCTCGACCACTCTGCGCCAGGTGTCGCCGTGATTGATGTCGGCGGTGTCGGTTTCCGGGTGCTGATCCCGGCATCCACGGCGGCTGCCCTTCCCGCGGTTGGCAGTACTGCAAAGTTGCTCACCCATCTCGTAGTCCGCGAGGATGCATTGATCCTCTACGGGTTTGCGACCTCGGCCGAGATTGACCTGTTTGAACGCCTGCTTGGTGTCACCAAGCTTGGCCCGGCCAAGGCACTTGCACTTCTCTCGGGTTCCACCCCGGCCGCCCTGCGTGCCGACATCGTGCGTGGGAATGCGACGGCACTGATGCGGATACCGGGTATCGGTCGGACCTTGGCGGCCCAGATCATCCTCGACCTCAAGGAGAAACTCGGGCCGGTCTCCGACGATCCTGAGATCACCGAGGATGCTGATCTTTTGACCTGGCTCCAGGCGATGGGGTTCTCGGCGGCGCAGGCGCAGACCGCGGTCAAGCGGTTGCCCGCGGTGACACGGGGCGAGCCACTTGAGGACCGCGTGCGGGTTGCCCTGTCGATCCTTCGGCCAGATTGACCTGTCCACTTTCGTGTGGAGTCGGCGCAGAGCGCGGAAGTGCCTGCATTCGACGGCGATGCGCTTTACATGCGAACATTTGATCGAGATGGTCCTGGCCTGTGCGTTTTCATGACCGAATTGCCGGGCACGTCCGTTGCACGATTGATTGACGCACCCTTGCTGACCTTTGTCACGGTGTCACGATGACCGACGAGACCCCTCCCCTGCGGATTGTCAGTGCGACGGGTGACGATGATGACGATTCGGTACGTCCGCGACGCCTTGCCGACTACGTTGGCCAGGAGAACATCAAGGACCAGTTGTCGATCGCGATCGCTGCGTCGCGTGCACGCGGCGACGCCCTTGATCACGTCCTGCTTCATGGGCCGCCGGGCTTGGGAAAGACGACCCTTTCCCGGATCATTGCGGCAGAGCTTGGCGTGCAGATCAAGACGACTTCCGGTCCGGCCGTCGAGCACCAGGGTGCGCTTGCAAGCCTCCTGACCCAACTTGGGACGCGTGATGTCGTATTCGTCGATGAGATTCACCGCCTGAACCGCCTTGTCGAGGAATCCCTCTATCCGGCGATGGAGGATTACGTCCTGGACATCGTGTCGGGGCGTGGGGCGATGTCATCGGTGCTACGGCTGCCGCTCAAGCGGTTCACCCTTATTGGTGCGACGACGCGGGCGGCCCTCTTGACGGCGCCGTTGCGCGACCGGTTCGGCCTCCAGTTCCGGCTGGAGTTCTACGATCTGGAGTCGATCCGCAAACTGTTGGTCAGGGCGGCCCGGGTGATGAAGATTGCGATCGAGGATCTCGGGGCATCCGAGATCGCCCGGCGGTCCCGGCGCACGCCCCGCGTGGCCTTGCGCCTCCTGCGCCGGGTGCGCGACTACGCGCAGGTCATGGCCGATGGAGTGATCACGTTGAGCGTCGCGCGTGACGCCCTCGATGCCCTTGGGGTTGATCATGTAGGGCTGGACGATCTGGACCGCCAACTGCTGACGCTTCTCCTGACGCGGTTCAAGGGTGGTCCGGCCGGTTTGGAGACCTTGGCGGCGACGGTTGGCGAGGAGTCGGACACGCTTCAGGATGTGTACGAACCGTACCTGATCCAGCAAGGGTTTTTGCAGCGCACGCCCCGCGGGCGCATTGCGACGGAGATGGCAGCGGCGCATCTGGGTATCCCGTATCCCGGGGCCGCAACTGGCGGCGTCGAGCCACCCGCCCAACCCCGGCTATGGTGACGGACGGTCCGTCGGCGTCGCCCCCTGGGTCCGTGCAGGCTCGACCTCCCACAACCGCCTTTGACGCTTCACGCCCGCATTCGGATCTCCAGACCGATGACTTCGCTTTCGATTTGCCAGCCGATCTGATCGCACAGACTCCACTTGAACCACGCGACGCGACGAGGCTGCTTGTCGTCGACAAGGGGTCCGGGTCGGTCACTCACCATTCGTTCCGTGACATCCCCGCCTTGCTTGAAGCGGGCGATGTGCTTGTGGTGAACGACAGCCGGGTTCTTGCCGGGCGCATCCATGCGGTTCGTGCGACTGGTGGCCGGGTCGAGTTCCTGCTGTTGCGCCCACGAGCCAGTTCGTCGCCCGTGGTGTCCGACGGGTCGACCAGTGGCTGTGAGTGGTCGGTCTGGTGGGAGGCGCTTGTCCGGCCGGCAAACCGCATCCGTCCCGGGATGCAACTGGTCGTTGCCGGTGCGGAGCTGTCGGATGAAGGTCCGGTCACCGTCGAGGTCGGGGAACGAACGGCTTCCGGTGGGGTCCTGATCCGGTTCGATTCGTCGGTGGACCGTGTCTTGCACCGGTTCGGCGAGATGCCGCTCCCGCCGTATATCCGTACCCGCCTTGCTGATGCGACCCGGTACCAGACCGTCTACGCCCAGGAGACGGGGTCCGCAGCGGCGCCGACCGCGGGCCTGCACTTCACAGTGGCCCTGCTGGATGCGGTTCGTGACCGGGGGGTCAGGGTCGTTCCGGTCACCCTGCACGTCGGTGCCGATACGTTCCGTCCGGTTCGGGCCGACCGTATTACCGACCACGAAATGCACGCCGAGTACGCCATTGTGCCCGACGCGACGGCCAGTGCCATCACCGACGCGAGGCGGAATGGCCATCGGGTGGTCGCCGTCGGGACCACGGCGGTGCGCACACTGGAGACGTGGGTTCGTGCCCTCGGAGGCACCCGGGCCAATCTGCCTGAGGCCGGATGGCAGGGATGGACCCGGATCTTCCTGTATCCCGGGGTCGACTTCCAGGTTGTCGATGCCCTTGTGACCAATTTTCATGTCCCGCGCTCGACGTTGCTGATGCTTGTCTCGGCCTTTGCTGGTTCAGGCGTGGTTCGCGAGGCGTACGCGACCGCGATTGCGGCGCGGTACCGCTTCTACTCGTTCGGCGATACCTGCTTCTTCCGGTGACGCCCGTGGCATGCGGCTGGGCATGATAGAGAACATTTGTTCTATACTCATGGCATGACCTCCCCGATACCATCGCGACCGGAGGCCGGTGCGAGTGAAGCCGATACGGATCAGGGGCAAACTGGCGGGGTTGAGGAGTCTGGCAACCCGCGCGAGGCCTTGGCACGAGTCCTCGACGATGTCCGTCAACGCTGGGGGGCATCGAGTCTGCTTTACCTTGATGCCCGCAAACCGGATGCCGGTACGTCCGTGGTGGCACCGAACCTCCTGCGACCAACTCCCGGCACCAGCGACACTGCCGATGCACGTTCCGCCCTGCCGGCGTGGTGGCCGGGTGCGAAGACCCGTGACGGGCGCGCATTGACCGTGCCTCCCGTCCTCGAGGTTTCGGGGCAGATCGGTGGCGGACGCCTGACCTTCGCGCTTGCGTGGGCCGGTGCCCTGCGACCGACCCTTCTGGCGCTGGTCGACATCCCGGGTGATCACGGCGGCCGGATCTTCCCGCCATCGTTGCAGATGGCCGGACTTGCCCTGCCCACACAGGTGATCGTCGTGCGACCACCTCCCGGACCGACGCCGCGCGAGACGACTCGGGCGGTGCTTGATGCCCTGTTCATCATGCTTCGCAGCGAGGCATTCGATGCAATCGTCTGCCCATTGCCCGAAGGCGCCCGGGTCGGTCTTGCGGCGGCCAGCACCATCGCCTCCCTGACGGCACGTACGGGCACCGCACTCCTGGTCCTTGCCGGACCGGGACGCGCCCGCGGACGGGCGTCATCGCAGACTGGCGGCTTCACGGAACGGACTGGTGTCCTGGGGCCGGCGGCGAGTTATCGGCTGGTCCTCGAAGACCACCATTGGGAGTGGCGCGATGGTGAGATTGGTGGCCTGACCCTGCGTGTGCAGACCCTCCGCGCGCGTGGCGTCCCATCGGCCACCAATGCACCGGATCTTGCCCGGCCATCCGGAGGTGAGGCGCAAGTGGATCAGCGGCGAGGGGGTGGAAGCGAAGCGAATTCCTATCAGGGGCGACGGGGTGCGGGTGGAGTCGAGGATCCGTTGGCGGTCCACACTCTCGCCTTCCGCCTGCACCGTCCCGTGCGTGATGGTGCCCTTCCCAGTGGTACCGGTGGGATTGCGTCAGGAGCGTGGATCCTGCACTCGGCGATGCCCGCTACGGACCAGCCGGGCCGGGTTCGTGCCACGCCGCCGGTGACGGGCAATCCCGGACAAGTCGCGGTCGGATAGGCACTGCTGTCAAAACGTCATCCCGGACCACGCCCCACCGGGCGGGAAAACCGTGATGGCCCGACTGCCAGCGGGCCATCACGCCGAAAGACGAAGCCGGCAACCGACTACGAGGACGAGGTCGGCCATGCCTGAAGGGTGACCGCGACATCCTTGCGATCGCCACCACGCCAGATGGCGACGGTGACGATGTCGCCCGGGTTCTTCTGTTCCAGGTACGCCGAGAGCTCGGCAACGCGAACCACCGGACGTCCGTCGATGGCCACGATGACATCGCCTCGGGGAGTGCCATCCGGGGCCGCTGATCCGCGCAATCCAGCCTTCGCCGCCGGGCCGTTTGGCACCACCTGCGAGAGTGCAAGGCCGGAGCGGACCTCCTCGGGCAGGCCGAGTGTCGCCGCAAGATCAGGGGTGAGTGTGCCGATGCTGACCCCTAGCCAGGCGTGTTCGACCGGTTTGCCAGCACGCACTTGTGTCAGCACCATGCGCGCCCGGTTGATCGGTACCGCAAACCCGATGCCCACACTGCCCCGCACTGGACTTTCAATGGAGGTCGTGATCCCGATCACTTCGCCGGAGGCGTTGAACAGTGGCCCGCCCGAATTGCCCGGATTGATCGGCGCATCGGTCTGGATCAAGCCACGCGCTGGGCGACCACCCGGAGTGGTGCCGAATTCGCGACCGACGGCACTGATGATCCCGGCGGTAACGGTGTGGTCGAGGCCAAATGGCGTCCCGATGGCTATCGCCATCTGACCCGGCTGCACCGCATCCGAATCGCCAAGGGTGGCGATGCCAGTCCGATCCGTTGGGATGTCTGCGCGCAATACTGCCAAGTCGCTCCCGGGATCCGTACCGATCACCTTGGCCTCCAGACGGGTGCCATCAAAGAGGATCACGGTCAACCGGTCGGCGCCACTGACGACGTGGAAGTTGGTGAAGATTGTGCCGTCGCCGGCGACAATGAATCCAGTCCCCTCACCCGTCGGCACGACGTCTGTTCCGGGAACCGCCCCCGGTGCCGTGCGCTGCCTGGCGGCGGTTGCGGTCTGCACGGCAACGACCGCTCCGCTGACCGCTTGGTAGAGGGCAGCGATGTCGGTATCGGATTGTGCGGGAAGACGAGCCGAAAGGCTTGGTCCAGCGTGGGCCACGCCGGGTCCACCGGCTAGCCTGGCCGCGGTGACGGCGCTTCCGGCAATGCCTCCGACGGCACCCGAAGCAACCAAGGCAGCAATCGCCCCGCCCCGGAAGAGTGACCGTCGGCTGAACCCCTCACGTGGTGGTTCCGGAGGAACAGTGGGGGCACTCCAGGACTGCGGGGATGCGTGGGTCTCGTCGATGTTCATTGCACTACCTCAATTCATGGATCGTGGAGAGATCGGGGGACCCTCGCGAAGCGACTGATGGTCAGCACCCGGATCCCACACCTCTTGCAACAAGCGTAGGACGCAATCCACAGGAGAACCTCAACGCTGGGTAAGCGCTGCGTAAGAACTTGCCCGTGATGCCCTGTCTGGACACGGACGACATGGTCGCCCACGCATCCGGTGGGATCTCGATGCGGATTGGTCGGCCCTACTCCGCCCGGATGGCAGCGACGGGAGGCACGGATGCCCCACGCCACGCCGGCACGAGGGTGGCGAGGAGAGCAAAGCCTGAGGCGAGGGCGAGGGTTCCCAGGAGTTGCCACCACGGGATCACCATCAGGATGCTTCCGGGACTGAAGCGATCAAAAAATTGCACCGCAAACACGTTCCGGCATAGCCAGAGGCCCACAACGGTCCCCGATACACTGCCCAGGGCGACGACGACCATCCCCTCCAGAAGGAGACTGATGGTGACCTGGTGGCGTGTCGCGCCGACGGCCCGCAGCATCCCGATCTGTTGGCGTCGCTCCAGAGTCGACCGTGTCGCAACCACCGCAAGTGCGGCCACCCCGGAGATCAATCCCAGCCCCACGAAGAGTTGCAGGAGACCGCTGCCCAGAAGTATTGGCCCGGTCTGGTTGCGGAAAGTTTCGTCCAGGTCGATTGTCTGAAGTCCGTCGGCGAAGAACGCCTCGCCAAGGGCTGCCCGTGCGTCTCCGACGGCCGCGCTAGGCGTAAGTCTGAAGTAGTAGCGCGCCAAGGCAGGTCGGAACGGTTGCCCGAGGCCACGGAGGGTATTCATCGAGATGTGCACGCCCCGGAAGTTCGAGGATGCGCGGCGATCGATCACACCGATGACCGTCATCCGCTTCGCACCAACGGCACCGCCGACACCGAGTGGATTCGCAACCCAGATATCCTGGGCCAGCATGGTGCCTGGCCCACGAGGCAGCCCATTCAGGACGAAGCCGATCATGCCGAGACCTGGCGTGCGTCCGCGAAGTTCAGGCCTTGGCAGCACACCGGAGTCCACGATTGCAAGTGAGGGGTCGCGGGCGACGGCAAGCCATGCGTCCCTGTCGGTGGGATACGACGACGTTCGGTTCTCAAGCATGATCTGATTGGTCCGGGCAAATCCTTCATCGATGCCTGCGCCTGCATATCCGCCCCACGCTGGGCGTGGTGCAGAGAGTTGCAGGAGCGCGACCGCCGAAGTCACCCGTGTCCCTGCGCCGGAGAGAAGTGGGCGCAACGTCTGGTTCTCAACCGCTTCCGTCGCGAGGCGGGTTGGTTCGCGTCCGAGTAGTGCGGTGCGTTCGGCACGCGTCCGGTCCTCGGGGGAAATCGGTACCGGCGAATCGCTGGTCGTGGGGACCGTGGTTGCTGCAGGGGCGGCGCCATTGCTTCCGGCAATTGAGATGGCGAGGTCGTCGACCGGGGCCGCGCCCAGGATCACGGTCTGGTTCGAAGTCTGACCCGAAACATCGAACCCTCCATAGGCGATCAACCGGTCGCCCTGTGCATCCGAAATCGAGGCAGTCAGCACCTGCATGATTGTCAGC
The DNA here is from genome assembly GCA_947446285.1 of Chloroflexota bacterium. Classification (GTDB taxonomy): domain Bacteria; phylum Chloroflexota; class UBA11872; order UBA12225; family UBA12225; genus UBA12225. The sequence continues at coordinate 3,122 of CANFGH010000040.1, read as the reverse complement.
ATGAACACGACCACAGAGAACATCGTTGCGGTCATCCCCGTCCGGTACGGATAGCGCGCGACGTGCGCAAGTGCCAGTCTGATGGACGGCGCCGGTCTGCCAAATGAAGTCAGCAGGGATGCAATTGCACGTTGAGCGAGGTCCCCATTGAGACTGGTCACAATCATCACGGCGGCAACCGAAGCGAGCCCACCAACGGCAAAGTATTCGATCCCGCCGTCGAACGCCGCGAGGCCGAGAAGGGTCTGGAAGTCGAATGGGAGCAGCCAGAGAATGCCGGCGATGGCAGCACCGACGGAGAATCCAAGCCGGCGGGCATCGTCGTGTTCAAGACGTTGCGCCGCGCGATCACGCACTAGGAACCCGATGGCGATGCCCACGAGCGTGAGTCCGATCGTGAACCAGATTCCGCGTTCGGCGTAACCGCCGTAGATCGCCAAGAGGATGCCGATTGGGCCGACCCAACGACGCCAGCCGATGATCACGATGTCACGCAAGCGGGCCATGAGGTGAACTGCCGTCCCATGCTCTGCTTGCGCGGCGATGGGGCGTGGCGTGCTTCGGCGGGGTGGGTCTGGAAGGTCGCGGATTGCGGTGACGATAGTGACGCGCGTCACTCGCCAGGCGGCGATTGCGACCGTGGCGATTGTGAGCAGGAGACCCACCGCACCGGCGAGAACGATGCTGCGCGGGGCCGCGTCCCACTTGGCTAATTCTGCGACCCGCGCCCCGGAACCGGTGAACCCGGCCCATCCCGATTCAACTGCCCAGACAAGGATCGATAGCAGTAGGCGGCTGACCCCAAGGCCAACGGGCACGCCAGCAATGGTGGCTAAGGTGGCGTAGGCGACCCCCTCAAGGGTGACAAGCGCCACCAGATCGCCCGATGACGCGCCGAGTGCGCGCGTGATGCCAAGTTCGCTCCGTCGGGAGGCGACAAGCAATGCGAAGATGAGGAAGACGAGAAGGAGGCCAGCCGCGACCGACAGGAGTGAGAAAAGAAGGAAGATGGTGCTCAGGACATTTCCGGCCCGGTCCGCGCCGACCAGTATCTGCTCCTTTATGGGAAGTGCTAGGTACCCAGTGGTCCGTTGCAGCAACGCTTCCATTTCGGGGCCGCGTGCCGGGTCTGGGAGATCTCGGGCGGCTTGAACCAACGCGGCGCGAACACCACCGACGCGCAACACACGGTCGAGACGCTCACGAGCTTCCTTGGCATCCTTTGGCACTGTCAGTGGGAACTCGCCTGCACCTGGAGCACTCCGCATGGCGGGAACCTGCCCGGTGAGCAGCACGTCAAGTTCGTCTAGGGCGCGCTGGACGCGCAACTGGAGGTTCGGACGCCGATTCGCGAGGCCGACACGGAACTCGGGCAAGGAGACCATCGTCCGAAGGGCACTGTCCGCAGCCTCATCAACGAGGCGGCTGCGTAGGGCAGTTGCGACGTCCGGCGCGAGTTCCGCACTTGTGATGAGAGTCCCGCGCAGGGTCACCCAGATCTGATTGATCGGATCTTTGACGCCTTGGGACTGGCTTGGGGGCAGTGACGTTTGAAGCCATCCCAGTGGCACGGTCAGCGCGACCGTCGACCCGGTGCCGAGGCCAACCGCTCTCGCTATTGCCGCGATCCGTAACCGGAATGCCCCAGATGTGCCGGTACAGGTGAGTTCGTCGCCAACCTCGGCTCCCAGCGTGGTGGCGCCCGCGCGATTCAGGACCGCATCACCGGGTGCGAACCGTCCAAGGTCAATCGGCTTTCCGGTGGCGTCTACCAGATCGCCAAAGGCTCGGTCGTAATCAGCCGGGATGCCCCTGATGGCCGCCCCAGCGCCCTGTTTGCTGCGCAGGTCCACCGCGCGGCAGGTTAGCCACACCGCGGGCATCATGCCGGTCACATCGCGGGAGAGCACCGGATCAGACGTGCGTGCCTCCAGAAGTTGGTTGTATACCTCCCGAGGAAACATCGCTGTCTGCGATGATGGGTCCCCGTTCGCGATGACCGTGGGGTTCGCCAATCGAGACACATTGCTGTAGGTGACTACCACGTCCAATCGGCCGATTTCCTCGACCGCGGCGGAGCGGAGTGAGTAGGTCAGCGTGTCGCCAGTGGCAAGCGACGCGGTGATCAGGATCGTCGAGATCATCAGCCCGACCACGATCAGGGCCGACTGCGCGGGCCTGCGTGGCACTTGGCGCAGTGCAAGCGAAAGCAGGATGGGTCGACGCCTGGCGAAGGTTCCGAGACCGGCGAGGACTGTGACGAGGACGACCATCGCACCCGCGGCAAGGTAGGTGGTGGGAACGCCGAAGAACGATTCCAAGTCCTAGTTTCCCGATCCAGAATGGCGCGCTGGATCTGCTGGAGCGCTCCTGATCGGACCGGGAACACCGGTGATTTCCTCGTGGAGGATCAGGCCGTCCTTCATATGGACGATCCGGTCGCACTGCAGGCCGACGTCGCGGGCATGGGTCACCACGAGGAACGTCTGCCCGCGGGTCCGGTTCAGTTCTCGCAGAAGCGCCATGAGCTGTCCGGCACTCACGCTGTCGAGGTTTCCGGTCGGTTCATCGGCCCACACAATTGCGGGTGATGCAACGATGGCCCGTGCGACTGCCACCCGTTGCTGTTGTCCACCCGATAATCGTGAAGGCCGATGGGCCTCGCGGTCCGAGAGATCGACGTCCCGCAGTGCGTTGCGGGCACGCCCACGTGCCTCGGCGGGCGGTGCCCCAGTGAGCAGGAGAGGGAACTCCACGTTCTCGACCGCCGTGAGCACCGGCAACAAATTGAAACTCTGGAACACAAAGCCCATCGACTTCGCGCGGTATCGCGTCAGGGTCGCATCGTCCATTCGGGAGAGTGACGTGCCGTTGATGAATACGTCGCCACCATCGATGGCGTCGATCCCGGCCAGGCAGTTCAGCAGGGTCGTCTTGCCGCACCCGCTCGGCCCCATGATCGCGACCATTTCCCCCCGTCGTACGCGGAAGTCAACCCTCCGGAGAGCGGGAACATCGGGTTCGCCTTGTCCGGTGGCGTACGTCTTTACTAACCCGATTGCCTCGACGATCCAGTCGTGGTCATTTTCTGGCGACGGGTGTGACCCGGGGGTAACCGCCCT
>CANFGH010000039.1 GCA_947446285.1 Chloroflexota bacterium | reverse complement strand
GTCGCTCACGTCCCGGCGTTGTTGGGAACGGGATCAGCAGCCGATACGGCGCCGATCCCGATTCGTCCGCCAGCGGCACCGACCACGGGGACCCCGAAGGTCGTGGCGAAGGTCGCGACCGAGACGGTCAACGCCGAAAGCCAGACCGAAGAGGCGGCACCGGCGGTCGAGGCACCGACGGCACGGCTGATTGCCGCGGTTCGTCGCCGGTCAGAACCGCGCGCCCCCCTGCCTCCGGATGACAGCGCGCCGGATGGTGATGAGTTGCGACGTCGCCGGGAGATCGTTGCCGTCTCGCAACGCGACCTGGCAGCAGCGTCTGGCCTGTCACGGGGCCTCGTTGCGGAGGTGGAACGCGGGCGTCGCCGCCACGTCCTGACGCGGGCACGGATTGCCGACACGCTTGATTCGCTTGCCGCGAAGAAGGGTGTCAGCCTGGCGATCGAGGTACCGGCAGTCGCCGTCTGATCGCCAGGTGCCGAGACCGGACGCTCCGGCGTCCGGTGCCAGGGACAGGAAAACGCCGGCTTGGTGACCAGATCGTGGTCCCCAAGCCGGCGTCGGTGTTTTCGTGCCTCATCAGCAACGTTGGGTGGGCCGGTCAGTAGGATCTCCCGACGAGGACACGTCGGGTTGCGTGATTGCCACACCAGCCGCAGGGACCTGGGTCATTCGGGATTGGGCGGAACTCGTTGCCATGCTTCTCGAACGGGAAGCACCGGATGGTTCCGCGCGACTGCGCCTGCATGTCGGCAGCGCACTCGCGTGACTCGCACCAGCGGGTGAACGCGTAGCCCTTCAAGACCGTCTCCGCGATCCCGGCACGAGTGTCCACGGTGTAGGTGCGGGCTTCGCGCCGGGCATGTGCCTGCATGCGCAGGTTCATCTGGATGGCGTCGAGCGTCGACTGGACCGCGGTTGCAATACCGGAGAGGGGCACGGCCATTTTCTCACCGGTGTCGCGACGCGCAGCCATTACCTGACCGGCTTCGATATCGCGCGGGCCAATCTCGAGACGCAACGGTGTGCCGCGGCGTTCCCAGTGGAAGAACTTGGCCCCGGGGCGCATTCCCGGGCGGGAGTCGACGGTGACCCGGAGGCCTGCCTTGGTGAGCGTCTGCTTGAGGTCGGTGGCAGCGGTTTCGACGGCGCGGGTGCTGGCGTCATCGCGTCCGGGTACGGGCACGATTGCCACCTGGACCGGTGCGACGGTTGGCGGGAAGACGGCACCGCGGTCATCGCCGTGGACCATCAGGACCCCGCCGATGGTGCGGGTGCTCATTCCCCACGATGTGGCGAAGACGGGGTGCGACTGGCCGTCCTCGCCCTGGTAGGTCACGTCGAAGGCGCGTCCGAAGGTGTCGCCGAGGTCGTGTGACGTGCCGGTCTGGAGGGCGCGTCCATCCTGCATCATCGGTTCGAGGGTGAAGGTTGCCACGGCACCGGGAAAGCGTTCATGCGGGGGCTTCTCGCCGGCAATCGGGCCAATCCCAAGGCATTCCTCGAGGAAGTCGTAGTAGATGACGTGGTTCTCCAGGGCGTACTGGCGGGCTTCCTCGGCAGTGGCGTGGGCGGTGTGACCCTCCTGCCAGAGGAACTCGGCGGTGCGCAGGAAGGCGCGGGGGCGCTTCTCCCACCGCATGACGTTGCACCATTGGTTCAGCAGGAGCGGCAGGTCACGGTGGCTTCGGATCCACTTGCGGAACGTCGACCAGATGACCGTCTCGGATGTGGGACGGACGACGAGTGGTTCCTCGAGGGCCTCACCACCTCCATGGGTGACCACGGCGAGTTCGGGTGCGAACCCTTCGACGTGCTCGGCCTCCTTCATGATGAAACTCATCGGGATCAGCAGGGGGAAGTAGGCGTTCTGCACGCCGTGCTGCTTGAAGCGGGCGTCGAGGTCGCGCTGGATTGATTCCCAGATGAAATAGCCGTTCGGCCGTAGGATGTAGCAGCCACGTACGGGCGCCTGGTCGACGAGTTCGGCGGCAGCGATGATGTCCTGGTACCACTGGGCAAAGTCGGTGGCGCGGGGGATGATCGGACCGTCGTTTGTGGTCCGTTCCTGCCCTATCTGGTCGGCTGAGTCAAGCATGCGGCGAGTATACCCACGAGGTAACGGCGGTCTGTGGGGTGAAAAAGCGGGTATTTCCGGCGCGGTCCGCGTCGGTTCCGGGGGGAGGGTAGTCGGCGATGCGCACCCGGTTGCGGACCGAACTGGCGCCTGGAGGCATGTGGCGCGATGGCCTGATGGCGCGCGCCAAGGTGCTGTCTGGCTTCGTTGGCGGCCTCTGGGTCATCGAACTGTTCGACTGGCTGATCCTCGGTGGCCGGCTTGACGCGATCGGGGTCCGTCCACGCGAGTTCGACGGGATGTGGGGCATCCTGCTCGCACCATTCCTTCATGGTGGGCCCGGGCATCTGCTGTCCAATACCGGTCCGCTGCTGTGGATGGGCGCGCTGATCATGGTGTGGGGAGTCGCCGAGTTCGTCACGGTGATCGCAACGGTGACGGTCCTCGGGGGACTTGGCACCTGGCTGATCGGTCGGGGAAACAGTGTCCACCAGGGGGCAAGTGCGCTTGCATTCGGGTTCCTGGGCTACCTGGTGGCCCGTGGGGTTGTGGAACGTCGTCCGGTGGCCCTGATCCTCGCGGCGTTGACGATTTTCTGGTACTCCTCGATCATCTTCGGCATCATCCCGACACGGTCGTACATCTCTTGGGAAGGACACCTTGCCGGTCTGCTGGCAGGGATTGGCCTGGGCGTGCTTCGGGCACGGCAAGTGCGGACCGGTGTGGGGTGATCAGTCGCCTTCGGTCAGGGCGGCGCGGGCGAGGGTCGAGAGGGCAACATCATCCATCGGTGGGTGATGAAGACCGGCGCGGACATTCCGGTAATGCCGTTGGATCGGATGGCTCCGGGCCAGACCGGCACCGCCAACGACGCGCATGGCGAGGTCGGCGATGGCGACGGCATGGTTGCTGACGGTGTACTTGGCCACCGCAAGGGGTGGACCAAAGGTGCCACGCTCGGCCTGGGAGGCGTGATCCCATGCGGTCGCCGCACCGAAGAGAGTCGCTTCGGCCTGGGCGAGAAGCATTTCCATTTCACCGATGGTGCGCTGCACGACCGGAAGTGACCCGATGGATGCGCCACCGAGTGGTTCGGGACGACGGTCCCGGGCAAAGCGGATGGCCTCGTCCCGGGCGGCCCGCGCGACTCCCAGATAGACCGAAGGCACCAAGAGTGCCCACCCGGCGCCGGAAGTGGCCATGGGGGGCGGAGTGATCGTGGGTGCCTGGGCGGAGGGTGCACGCGGACCGAACGGTTTGGCACTGATCAGGCCGTCGCCATCGAGCATCACCCGGTCCATGACGACGTCGTGCGAACCGGAGGCACGCATTCCCATCGCGTCCCACGTCTCCACAATCGAGGTCCCGGGTGGCCCGGTAAAGGTTCCGTTGGGGGAGATCGGACCACGGTCGATCAGGAACTGGGCCATCGCGTCAGACGTGGTGCCGGACGCTACGTCGCTGGGATTGGCAAGGAGTGTTGCCGAGACAACGATGAAGCGAAGCAACGGGGAACCGGTTGTCCAGGTCTTGCGACCGGTGATCTCGTAGCCCCCACCGGCGAGGCGGTGTGCACTGGTTGCCGGCCGGCCCCCGCGTGATGGACTGCCAATCTCCGGTTCGGTCGCGGCCGAATTGATCAGGACGCCCTCGCGGATGACGGCATCGGCAACGTGGCGGTAGCGTGCGTCATCCCATCCACCTGCCTCGGACGCATCCCCATCGACAATGGCCTGGCCGACGCGTCCCATGAACAGGAGATGCATCGCGACGGTGAGGGCGGTACTTGGATCACTCCACCCGAGAACCGCCTGCAGGGCGCAGAGGTTGGCAATGCTGTCCCCGCCACCACCGAACTCCTGCGGGATTGACCGGGCCAGATAGCCAAGGTCGTGGAGCGCCCGGTAATTCGCGAACGGGAAGGTCCCGTCACGATCATGGAGGTCGGCGGTCTGCGCGAACCGTGCTGACGTGGCCAGAAGGTCGGCGTGACCGGGGATCGAGGGTGCGTACGTTGGCCAACGCATGGGGGTTGGTCGAGTATAGTGCCCGCCCGATGGCCCGCACCGATGGGGTGCGGGTGTGACGAGATGCAGGATCAGGAGAAGTTGCGATGAAGATTGCCCGGATCGAGACGCATCACTTGCGCAACGTGCCGACGCCACGTCCCCTGCAGTTCGCATGGGATCCGGGTGAGGTGACAACCTCGACGTCCTTCACGGTCGTGAAGGTCTTTTCTGACAGTGGCCTGGTGGGGTTTGGCCACAGTTATGCCCCCGACGCCGTGGCGGCGGCCGGGGCACGCCTGATTGGGTCGGACATCTTTGCCACGGAACAGCATTCACGGGTGATCCGCAAGTTCCACCGGGCATGGGGTCTTGAGACTGCAATCTGGGACCTTATCGGCAAGGCTTGCGGGCAACCCCTCTACAAGTTGTGGGGTGGCTATACCGACCGTATCCGGGGATATGCCTCGACCATCGAGGTTGGGTCGCCTGAGGAACGCGCTGAGGACACCCTGGGGTTCATCGAGGAGGGGTTCCGGGCGATCAAGTTGCGTCTGCATAACGACACGGTTGCCGAGGACATTGCCTTGGCGAAGGCGGTCGCCGACGCCGCGAACGGACGCATGGACCTCATGGCCGACGGCAACCAGGCGCAGACGCCGGTCACGCCGTCATCGCAGTCGGGCGTGATCTGGGACCTGAAGCGTGCGAAGTACACCGCCCGGGCACTGGAAGAGATGGGGTTCGTCTGGCTTGAGGAACCGCTGTCTCGCTACGACTACGACGGCCTGTCGGAGCTGAACTCCAGCGTGGACATGGCAATCGCGGGTGGCGAGAACAACAGCTACTTCCATGAGTTCCGGACACTCCTCGACCGCAACTGCTACGACATCCTGCAACCGGATGCCCTGGTATCGGAGGGGATCGGCCAGTTGCGGAAGATCGCCGCGCTGGCGGAGGTTCGTGCCAAGTTGTGCGTGCCCCATCACGGCGGTGGAGGCATCTGCACCTACGCCCACCTGCACTTCTCGGCGGGTGTGCCGAACTCGCCGTGGGTCGAGATCATGCGTGACAAGCCAGGCGAGTTTCCGTGGCCGGCGGCCCATACACCCACGGTGCCGATCATGGTCGACAAGGAGGGCAATGTGCCGTTGCCCCAGGGTCCAGGCCTCGGGATCGAACTTGACGAGGACTTCATCCGGAAGTACTCGGCCTGAACACACAAGGGGGTCCTATGCGAGGGGCGGGATCGTGATGGTCCCGTCCGGCGCGACCACGGGCCTCGCCAGGCGGAAGCGGTCGGTGGTGCGGATGTAGTCATCCCCGCCACCACGGCCGATCTGGCGTGCCACGTCCGTGAGGATGCGCCCGTTGTCCCATGCGTCGTCGGCGACGTGGATGCGGACGACGGTGCCGAGGACAAGGCTTCCCGCACCTGGCACCTCGCCGCCAACATGGACGATGCGATCCAGTTGGCATTCATAGGCCACGGGCGACAGGGTCACCCGCGGTGGTCGGACCACCACGGAGGGTGTGGTCTCAAGTCCCGCGAGGGCGAACTCGTCAACCTCCGGGCCAACGGCGGCTGCCGAGAGGTTCATGGCGTCGGCAAGGGTTTCGCCGACGATGTTGACCACGAATTCTCCGGTGGCCTCGATGTTGACGAGCGTGTCCTTGCGCCCACCATCGGAACCGCGACGGGCGGGAACGACACACAGGGTTGGCGGGTTCTCGCAGACGACGGTGAAGAAACTGAACGGGGCAAGGTTTGGCGTGCCATCGGGCGCGATGGTGCTGACCCAGGCGATTGGCCGGGGCAGGACGCCGCCGATGAGGAGGCGGTAGACGTCACGCGAGGCGATGGCTTTGGGGTCGATGTCCATGCGGGCAACGGTACCGCACACCTTGGACGATGCGGAACCCTCATCGCGCTCCCGGCGCGGTACCCGCGACCGGAACCGTGATGGCATGGGAGTCAATGGCCGATGGTGGCGTTGACGGCTTCGCGGAAGATCGCGAGCAGTTCGTCGAGTTCGGCCTCGGTGATGACGAGGGGTGGGGCAAACATGACGATGTCGTTCCGCGTGCGGGTGAAAAGGCCTCGTTCTCGCATTGCCTTGGCGAGGGCTGGGACGCCGCCGGGCACGGCCCCGGGGTTGAACTCGACGGCACCCATGAGGCCGAGGCCACGCACCTCACGGACGGCAGGGTGGGACGCGTAGGCACGCAGTCCGGCCTGCAGGCGTGCTCCCATGGTGGCGGCACGCGCGACCAGACCCTCGTTCTCGATGATGTCGAGGTTGGCATGCGCGACAGCGCAGCAAGTCGCATGTGCGGAATACGTGAATGCATGCCACCACCGGCTTGCCGATGGCTGGTCATAGATGACTGCACGGATTGCGTCGCTGATGATGATCCCGCCGAGTGGCTGGTACCCGGAGGTGACGCCCTTGGCGAATAAGATAACGTCTGGCACGACGTTCCACTGGTCGAGCCCCCAGAACGTTCCGGTACGCCCGAATCCGGTGATGACCTCGTCGGCAATCAGGAGGATGCCGTGGTGGTCACACAGGGCGCGCAGGCGCGGGAAGTAGTCGGCCGGAGGCGGATAGACCCCACCGGAACCCTGGACGGGTTCGGCAATGATTGCCGCGATGGTTGCGGCACCGTGGTCGGCGACGACGGCCTCGATGGCGTCGATGTCCATCGGGGGAACCATGACGAAGCCCGGGGCGGGTGGACCCCAATGCGGGTGGAAGGCGGCGAGGCCGGTGGCGGCGGTCGCACCGATGGTGGTGCCGTGGTACCCGTTGATGCGGGAGATGATCGTCGACTTCTCCGGCTGTCCCTTCAGGGCCCAGTAGCGCCGGACCGTCTTGAAGGCGGTGTCGCTGGATTCGGCGCCTCCGGTGGTGAAGAAGACCGTGTTGAGGTGGTCACCCGGTGCGAGGCGTGCCAGACGGGCGGCGAGGGTGATCGCCGGTTCGTTGGAAGACCCGACATACGAGTTGACGAAGGCCAGTTTCCGCATCTGGGCGGCGCCGGCGTCGGCGAGTTCCTGCCTTCCGTGCCCGACGAAGACATTCCACAGGCACGCCAACCCGTCGATGTAGCGCTTGCCATTGACATCCCAGAGGATGGCGCCTTCACCGCGGTCGAAGATGACCGCGTCGGCGTGGTCGGCAGGATGGTGTTGCGGGTGGAGGAGGTGCGCGTGGTCAAGGGCGAGGAGGGAAGCGTAATCGTGGGGGTACGCGTCAACTTCCCCGGCATGGTGGGGCGCGAAAGTCGTACTCATCAGTGTGGCACTATACCCACGCCTTCCGGGGAGTGCGGAGACCGGGACGACCGGATGCCTGCCGGAAGCAGGGGGAGCGATATCGTGTCGACATTCACGTTGCCATCGCGGTGGCACAAGGATCATTGGAACAAGGTTGGCCAGGTGGCATTCACGTCCCGTGGCGGGAGTGGAAGCATCGATCCGAACGATTCCGTCCATGGTGCACTGCTGGCCAAGGGCCTTGACCTGCACATGGAACCACTTCACGATGCCCACGGCAACGTCAACGCTTCGTTCAAGACGGCTGACGTGGTGGTTTCGGGTGTCGGCCTGACCGCGCACGACATCGAGCAGTTCCATCATGCCCGCCTGATCCTGCGCCCATTCGTGGGTTACGACGACATTGATGTCGATGCGGCGACGGCGAACGGGATCCTGTTCGCGAACATCCCGGATGCGTTCAGCGAAGAGGTTGCGAACCACACGCTGACGCTGATCCTTGGAATGAACCAGCAATTGCTGATCTCGGACCATTTCGTTCGGTCTGGCGCGTGGGCCGACCAGCGCGGTCGCCCGAAGCGTCCGGTTCCGGTGCACCGTCTTTCGGTGCAGACGGTCGGGCTGATCGGGTTTGGGGTGATTGCGCGCCTCACGGCCGAGCGTCTGCGTCCGTTCGGCTTCAAGGTGCTTGCGTATGACCCCTACGTGACCCAGGAAGTGGCTGACGGATATGGCGTGACAATGGCATCGTTTGACGATGTGCTGTCGCATTCCGACTTCGTGAGCGTGCACACGTTCCTGGCAGCGAGTACCCGCCACTTGATCAATGCCGAACGACTGGCACAGATGAAGCAGGGCGCGTACCTGATCAATACGGCGCGCGGACCAATCGTGGATGAGGCGGCGCTCATCGAGGCGATCAAGTCCGGACACCTTGCCGGGGCGGGCCTAGACGTTACCGAGGTCGAGCCACTTGCCAAGGACAGTCCGTTGCATGCCTTGCCGAACGTGATCCTGACACCGCACATGTCGAGTGAGTCGGTGGAGGCGGGTCTGGCGGTGCGTCGGCGCACGCATGAGATCACATCGAGTGTTGCGACAGGTGGATTGCCGGACCGGCACGTCTGCCAGAACCGGCCACTGTTCGATCAGATCAAGGAGGCGCTCGGTCACTGACCGCGCGCAGCAGGCAATCCCCGACCCGGCAGGGCGGTGACTGGCGGGGGCATCCGGAGGGGTGCCCCTGTCGCGTTTGCGGGGTCAGTGCCCCCCTCGTCCATCCCAACTGATGACGCCACCGATCAGGAAGAAGAAGGCAAGCCCGCTGACGACGGCGAACTCGCGGATTTCCGGGACGAGGAACGCCACGATCCAGAAGGCGATGGCGATGGCCAGGCATGTCCAGGCCGCGCGCGCAGGATTGCTTGCCATTGGTGTGATCTCGTTGGACGGCATCCGGGTTGGCTGCGGGGTCGTTGCCTGGCCGGACTCGTTGTCCCTACCGGGTGGTGCTTCGACCCGTTGTCAATGGTAGCCCTTGGCGCCCGCGTGCCGGTCGTTAAAGGGATCCACGAATCCCATGTCCGTATTGTTTGATTTGCTTTTCCGAGTGCTTGCGCGGATCCAGGCGATCGGTGCCTCGTTCGTGGCGCGGTTGACGTCGCCCGGGACGTGGCAACAGCTTGCGCCACTGGTGGCACTCCTCGGGGCGGCGGTTGCGTGGTACCTCTGGAACCGTGCGGGGCGCTCGGCACTTGGCCGGGCGGCACGGTGGTGGGCGGGATTCCTGGCCCTGTCCGGGCTGTTGACTCCGCCCATCTACTTCCAGGCGGTCCTGCCCGATGGCGCCGCCGGGCTCGTGGCGGTTGAGATCAACGCGTCACGGCTTGGGCGCGCCCAGTTCCCGGCCGGGATGGTCATCGTCGCCCTCGTGGTCATGGTGGCGTCGGCAGGGGTTGCGCTCTGGCGTTGGCGCCAATCACGCCTGTCGGTGGCCGAACACCGGGCACTCACCCTTGCGTGGCGTGAGTTCCGTGCCGGATTTCGGTTCTGGGCCGTGCGCGTGGGCGGCGTATCCGGGGCCATGTTCGCGGTACTCGCTGGTTCGGGTCTGGCCGGGGCGCGACAGGTTCCAGTCCTGACGGCGACCCCCGGTTCGCTTTGGGTCGGCACGGCGTCTGGGGTGAACCGCGTGATGGTCGACCGTGAGGGAGAGACCCGGCTTGAGGCCCTGGCATGGCCCACTTCGCCGTTGCCATCCAACGAGGTCGGGTCAATTGCGGTTGGCCCCAAGGGTGAGGTGTGGATTGCGACGGCCCGCGGTCTCGTGCAGGCACCCACGCTCGATGGCGGCCGGTGGACGGTCCACACCATCGAGGATGGAAGCCTGCCGGACTTGTATGTCTTTGGGGTGGCGGTCGACCGGCGGGGCGTTGCGTGGGCGGCCACGGCGAATGGTGGCGCGGCCTTTGATCCGCGCCGGGGAACCTACCAGTACATGGGGCGAAACGCGCCCTTGCTGCACCAGATCCTCGACACGGTCTACGTGGATGGTGCCGGCCGGACGTGGTTTGGTGGGGCCGGTGGGGTGAACGTCTTCTCGCCCAAGACGGCAGTGGGTGCCGATGGCGCGCGCGCTGAGGTGGAGTGGGCCGAGACGGCGGTCCAGGGTGGTGGTGACGGGTCGTGGCTCGTTGGATTGACGCGGTACAACACGGATGGGGTCCTGCCGGACACCCTTGTCTTCACCATCACTGGGGACCGTCGCGGGCGGATCTGGATTGGCACCGAGAACGGGGCGGCGGTCTTCACACCACAGCCGAACGCCCCCGCACTCGGTGCGTATGACCACGCCAACTGGCAGACGTTCACGGCCGTGAACAGTGCACTGGTGCACCCGAAGGTACACGCGATCATCGAGGATGGCGACGGGCGAATCTGGTTCGGGACCGAAGGTGGGGTGACGATCCTCGATGAGCGCCGTGCTGCGCGTGATCCGCTGCGGTGGCAGTCGGTCACGGCGTCCGGTGTGGGGGGATTGCCGCATCCGTGGATCCAGGCGATGGCACGCACACCCGATGGGCGCATCTGGGTCGGCACGCGGGGTGGGGGAATGGCGGTTGCCGACCAAGCCGACCCGACCCGTTGGACGGTCTACCGGTCGCACCCGGTGCGACGGTTCCTCGGGGTGATCTGGCCGCCATTCTGGCAGCAGAATGTCCTCAGCAACGATGTCCGTGCCTTGGTCTGGGTACCGGGTGCGGGCAGTTGATGGAAGGACGAGGCGATGCGTGATGGCAACATGGCAACATGGCGACAAGGCGGTTCGCCGGGGCGTCTGTCGCGACGATCCCGTCATCGCGGGAGTGCACCCGGGAGAACATGGCGCCCCACTTCCACGATGACGGGACCTGGCACGCCGGGGTGATGCGCCTCGAGGGGAACCCTATCTTCATTGGGGCAAACAACCAGGCCTGGCGGACGCTTGGCTACCCGGCGGTGCACGACGCGGAGATGGATGCCGGCACTGCTGGTGTTCTGGTTGCGGGACGGACGGATTGCCCACCTGCGGACGATGACCGGTGACGCTGGCGCAATGCGCGTCGCCGCGAGTGCCGGGTACGCCAGGGGCTTGCGTCGTACCCGGTTCCACACACGTCTGATGGGGTGGAACCAGGCGGTTATTCCCACTCGACGGTGGCAGGTGGCTTTGAGGTGATGTCGTACACCACCCGGTTGACCTGCGGAACGTCGTTGACGATGCGGTTGGCGGCGCGGGCAAGGACCTCGTACGGGAGGCGCGCCCAGTCGGCGGTCATGTAGTCGTCGGTGGTGATGGCGCGCAGGGCCACGACGTGGCCATACGTCCGGTAGTCGCCCTGGACGCCGGTGCTGCGTGCATCAGTCAGGACGGCGAAGACCTGGCCGAGGCCGCGGTAGAGGCCGGCCTGCTTGATCTCGCCGACGAAGATGGCATCGGCCTCGCGCAGGATGGCGGTCTTTTCCGCAGTGACTTCGCCAAGGATGCGCACGGCCAGGCCCGGACCTGGGAAGGGATCGCGCCACACGATGTCATCGGGGAGGCCGAGGGCGCTGCCGACGGCGCGTGCCTCGTCCTTGAAGAGGTAGCGAAGCGGTTCCACCAGGCGGAAGGCCAGATCGGCGGGCAGTCCACCGACGTTGTGGTGGGTCTTGATCTTGGCGGCGGACTTGCTTTCCGGTGTCGCACTCTCGATGACGTCCGGGTAGAGGGTGCCTTGGGCGAGGAAATCGAAGGGGCCACCTTGGGCGGCGAGGGTGCGGGCTTCGCGTTCGAATGCGCGGATGAACCGTTCGCCGATCACGCGACGCTTGTGTTCTGGATCGGTTACTCCGGCGAGATGGGCAAGGAAGTCCTCGGCGGCATCGACGGCGACAAGGTGGACGCCGAGATGTTCGCCGAGACTGGCGATGACGTTGCGTGGCTCATCCTTGCGAAGGAGGCCATTGTCGACGAACACGCAGGTCAGTTGGTCACCGATGGCCCGATGGAGAAGGGCGGCGGCGACGGCACTGTCCACCCCACCGGAGACACCGGCAAGGACGCGGGCGGATCCCACCTGTTCACGGATGGCGTCGACCGCCTCATCAATGAAGGATCCGGGTGTCCATGTGGGGGAACATCCGGCGATGTCGAGGCAGAAGTTGCGCAAGAGGGCAAGCCCTTGCGGGGTATGGGCAACTTCGGGATGGAATTGCAGGGCCATGATGGGTGCATGCCGGGTCCCCGGAAGGGTTGCCATGGCCGCCACCGGGCAGGTGGGAGTGGAGGCAATGGGATGGAAGCCGTCGGGCAACGCGGTCACCTGGTCTCCGTGGCTCATCCAGACATCTGGCTGGTCGGGAAGGGACCGGAACAACGGATGCCCGGTGTCGGTGAGGGTCACTGATGCGTGACCGAATTCGCGCCGGTCGACGGGACGCACGTGTCCGCCGAGATGGTGGGCGAGGAGTTGCATGCCGTAGCAGATGCCGAGTACCGGGACACCGAGGTCGAGGACCGTGTCCTGCAGGCTTGGCGAGCCGGGGTCATAGACGCTGTTCGGACCACCCGACAGGATGACCCCACGAGGGTTGAGGGCGCGGATGCGGTCGGCTGGCGCGTCCCACGGGAGGAGTTCGGCATAGACGCGGCACTCACGGACACGACGCACGATGAGGCGGGCATACTGGGACCCGTAGTCGAGGACGACGATGGTGTCACGATGCGGATGGGCGGTCACCGCAGCGACGCCATCGGTGGGGTTCTGATCCGGGTTCACACGCGATTATATGGAGATTGCTGGGCGGAGCGGTGGGACTGGGGCTGGTTGCCCTTGGACGGTGGGGCAACCCGGCGCGTGTCATGGCGTTGCTATAGTGCGCCGGGAAACTGACACCGATGGTGACCCTCCAGGGCGAAACAGCGGTCAGTGCCGATGCCGTCCGCGAAGCGGTCCGGGTATCGGGGTTGCGTCGTCGTCGCTGGCGACAGACCGCAGTGGCGTACCTCTACCTTGCCCCAGCCCTGGTCTTCCTGACCCTCTTCAACTTCTTCCCGGCGGCGTTTGCCTTCTACATCAGCCTCTTCCGGTGGGGACTCATCCAGGAAGAGTTCGTGGGGGCAACGAACTATGTCCGGCTGCTGACCAATGAGGACTTCTGGAACTCGATCGGGATCTCCGTCTGGTACGTGATCCTGGCGATTCCGGCTGAAATGGCCTTCGGTCTTGGCATTGCGTACCTGCTTTTCCAGCCGATCCGCGGGCGTGGGGCCTACCGTACGGCGTACTTCCTGCCCTACATCACAAGCACCGTGGCGGCCGGGCTGGTCTGGCGGTGGCTGTACAAGCGTGATGGTGGCCTGCTCAATGAGATCCTAGCCATGATGGGTCTGCCATCGCTGCTGTGGCTGGACGAACCGGACGGCGTCTTCCAGATGGTGGCGCACTCGCTCGGAACCGCAGTGCCGGCGTGGCTTGGCGGGCCAAGCCTAGCGATGGTCGCGGTCTGCGTGATGTCGATCTGGCACTACCTCGGCTTCTACATCGTGATCTATCTGGCTGGTCTGGGGAACATCTCGAAGGAGTTGTACGAGGCGGCACGGATCGACGGCGCCGGCGAGTGGCAGATCTTCCGCCGGGTGACGCTGCCCCTGCTGTCACCCACGAGTTTCTTCCTGCTCATCACTGGTTCGATCGGTGCATTGCAGGCGTTCAACCAGATTTACGTGATGACTGGTGGTGGGCCCCTCGACACGACCCGGACGGTCCTCATGCTGATCTTCAAGACGTTCTACCAGCAGACGCGCGTCGGGTACGGGTCGGCGATGGCGTTCGTGCTGACCGCACTGATCCTAGTGCTGACATGGGTGAACTTCCGGTTCGTGGGCAGGCGAGTCAATTACGATTGAGGCCGGTCCTGAGTGGTTACCGGTTGACAGGCGGGCGATTCATCGTGCGGTGACCTTCAGGGCGTACGATGAACCTGCCCGGAGTGGGTCGGCACTTGTGCGGCCGCCTGACAGTGTGACGCGAGGTTCTGGACAAGCATGGTCGGTGCGGAGACTGCCTCCCGACAATCTGCATCCGGTGTGGCGGCGCGTCCGGGCGGGAGCCTGCGCGCACTGTTCAGGGTTGCGGTTCATGGGTTCCTGCTGACCGGGGCGACCTTGACGGTCTTCCCGTTCTACTGGATGCTGGTGACCTCGCTGAAGTCGAATACCGAAGTGATGGCGAGCCCCCCGACGTTCTGGCCGAAGGCCCTGCAGTGGGCCAACTACGGATCGGCGTGGGCATCGGCACCATTCGGACGGTACTTCCTGAACACGGTCATCGTGTCGGTGTGTCAGGTAGTTGGCGTGCTGGTGGTGGCTTCGCTGGCAGCGTACGCGTTTGCCCGGATGGAGTTCCATGGCAAGAACGCCGTCTTCACCGTCTTCCTGGCAACCCTGATGATCCCGGGGGAGGTGACGTTGATCCCGAACTTCGTGATCGTCACGAAGTGGCTGGGGTGGTATGACACGTATCAGGCGCAGGTGGTTCCGTTTCTGGGGAGTGTGTTCGCGATCTTCTTGCTGAGGCAGTTCTTCATGACGATCCCGAAGGATCTGGAGGATGCGGCGGTGATGGATGGCTGCGGGCAACTGCGGTTCCTGTGGTCGATCGTCGTGCCGTTGTCCCGGCCGGCGTTGATCACGGTCGGGCTGCTGAACTTCCTGGCGGCGTGGAACGCGTTCCTCTGGCCCCTGTTGGTGACGCGTGGTGCGGCGATGCGACCGATCCAGGTCGGGTTGTCCGCATTCAGTACCGATGGGGGGACGCGGTACGCGGAACTGATGGCGGCGTCGACGTTCGTGATCCTGCCGACCGCAGTGATCTACCTGATTGCGCAACGGTATTTCGTGGAAGGAATCACCCGGACCGGTTTGAAGGGGTAGTGTTTGGCGGTGTGTCGCGCGGAGGCGTGACCCGCATGTGCCCGAAGGCCCGCGCGTGTGTCGCGCGAGGACAGAGAGAAGGAAGTCCCGACAATGGCAGTTTCCCGACGAACAATGATGGCGCGCATCGGTGGGGTGAGTGGCTTGGCGGCATTCCTGGCCGCGTGCGGTGGCGAGGCAGCCCCGGCGGCGGCCCCGACGGCGGCGGCGAAGGCTGAGCCGACCAAGGCCCCGGCAGCGGCAGCCCCGACGATGGCTCCGGCGGCGCAGCCCACCATGGCCCCCACGGTTGCCGGCACGACGGTGAACTTTGACAAGCCGACCGAGATCACGTTCTGGCACACCCAGTCCGGTGGCAACCTGGCTGCCCTGGATGCCATCGTGGCCGAGTTCAACAAGGGCAACGGCAAGAAGATCACCGTCAAGGCCGAGACGATCCCGGGGAGCTACACCGGTGTCTACCAGAAGGCCATGGCCTCCATCCAGGCTGGCCAGACCCCGGACGTGGCGGTTGCCTACGAGTCGATGGCCGTGGAGTACATGAAGGCCAAGGCCATCGTCGCACTGGACGACTATGCCCTCAAGGGTGGACAGGCGCTTTCGGCCGACGACCTGAAGGACATCTTCCCGATCTACATCGAGTCGAACAAGTACCCGATGTTCCAGAACAAGATGCTCACCTTCCCCTTCACCAAGAGCCTCGCCGTCCAGTACTGGAACGAGGACTTCCTGAAAGCTGCCGGGGTCGCGAAGAATGGCCAGAAGGGCCAGATCATGTCCTTCGATGATTTCAAGAAGGCGACGACGGCCCTGACGAAGAAGGGTGCCGACGGCAAGGCCTCGGTGTACGGCGCGCATGTCAAGATCGACACGTCATACATTGACGCGTTCATCTTCGCGAACGGTGGCGAGGTCCTGGACAAGGATCAGGCCAAGGTGACCTTCAACCAGGATGCCGGCGTCCAGATCTTCGAGATGTGGGCCGAGATGGTGAAGAACGGCGAGGCGTACGAGAACAACAAGGACAGCGCGTACCAGAACGACTTCGGTGCCGGGAAGGTGGCCGGTTTCCACGACACCACCACCAGTCGTCCGTGGGTTCGCAAGGCCCTGACGGCGGATGGCAAGGAACCGGAGAAGTACAAGTGGTCGGTCGGGATGATCCCGCAGAAGGATCCGAACAAGCCGATTTCCGTCCTCTTCGGTGGCAACGTCGTCGTGTTCGACAACAAGGACAAGGTACGTCCGGCGGCTGGCTGGGAGTGGATCAAGTTCTTCACGAACAAGGACAACTCCGCGGCCTTCCCGATCAAGACCGGCTACATGCCCTTGCGGAAGTCGGCGGCTGAGAACCCTGAGGTCAAGGCCAACTGGGAGAAGGATCCGCAGGGCAAGCAGGCTTTCGACCTGAGCGACCTGGTTCGCGCCGAGCCGCAGATCCCGGCGTGGCAGGACATCCGTGGCATCCTGCAGGATGCGCTGACGGCGACGATCACCGGCAAGATGACCGCCAAGGCTGCGCTTGACGACGCGGCATCCAAGGCCAACAAGCTGATCGAAGAGAAGAAGTAGCCCCGGATTGGCACCCGCACCGGGTGGGTGCCGTGACGCGGATGCACGCATGGTCGGGCAGGGATCCCCAACGGGATGCCTGCCCGATTTGCCGTTTCATGGGGTTCGGTGGCGCTTTACCTGGTGATCAGGCGCGGCAACGAATGCGGCAACACACGGTTGCGTACGCGTGACGCGTGTGGTCGACGTTATGTCGTTCAGGTCTGATCGTGGGCAAAGCGGGTGGGTTGTCCGGTACGGTTGGCACATCGGTGATGCCTCCTAGCGGCCGCCTAGCGGCCGCATCGCGGCCGCGTCGTGTACGATGCGTTCATCGTCTGGCAAATGTCAGGGTGCTGTTTTACATAACGTCTCACGCATGGGGTCATGTGCATGCCCATGCGGTGCGCGGGATAGTCCGGGGATTTTTGGTCCGGTAGCCGCGCATGGAAGGCGATCAGGAGCAGACTCATCGGGACCACAATGGATCGGGTGGAGACACCCACCATGCGCGTGAAGGGGCTTCCCGCCCTGCCGGTTCGCATGGGGCGCATGGATGCCCGCTGGGCACGCGGTGAACTGGAACGGTTTGGACCGCGCATCTCGCTCACCGGGGCCGCACCGCTGCGGCGGGAACAGATCCCACCGCGGCCGTCCATGGGGATGGTCGCTTTGGGTGACTCCGGTGGGGTGCGCACCTTCCAACGCCTGTCACTGCTGACCGCCATGCCCGGCGAACGCGTGGGCGACACACTTTCGAACCGGTCGGTGCTGGGTCTTGAGTACCCGGGCGAGGCGCTGCCCCGGAGACGCTGGCACGGTATCGCGCCGGTCATGGCCGTTGTGCTGTGGACGAGTGCGGTGGTGCTGTTGCTGCTGCGCGTGACCCTTGAACAACCAGTCGTGACCGTCCCGCTTCCACTCGCGTCCGCGGTGGTGCTTGCCGGCACGGTCGCTGCCGATGCGTCGGATCGCCTCGGGGTTGCCGAGGCATCGCTCCGCCGCGCAATGAGGGTCGCGCCCCATGCTGGCCATGTGGTGCTTGCACGGCTTCGTAGCGGCATCAACGGTGGAGGGGATTGGTGGACGCTGGTCGAGGTTGATGGTCAGACCGTTCGCGCCTCGTCATCGAACGGAACGATCGCGGAGGCACTGGCCGACGCCGGGTTCACGCTTGAACCCGATGACCGCATCCTGGTGATTCCCCATGGCGGACCCGCGTTGACGGAGGTCGTGGCCGGAGGTATCCGGCGTAGCGTGACCGGGCCTGCCATGTTGACGGACACCGGCGACCAGATCGGGGCCGGTCAGGTAGTTGTCCCGCCGCGGGCGGTCGTGCCCGGTTCGGCGCCGATGCGCGCGGCACCGCTTGTCCTTGCGCGCCTCGGCCAGATCTATGGAGATGTGGTCAAGCACGGATCGCCTGACGGGAATGCCGGCCGCATTGTCGTGCAACGCGCAACACCATTCCGACTGTCCGAGGATGGGATTACGGAACAGGTCCGGGCGGCTGCGTCGACGGTAGGCGAGGCCTTGCGGTCGGTCGGGATCGATGTGGATGCAGCGGATGTGGTCGTGCCGACGCTCGAGGCGCCGCTCATGCCCGGACTGCGTGTCTCGGTGATGCGTGCCCCGGCGGTGACGGTTGCCGAGGGTGACTCGGTGGTGACGATGCGTACCCGTGTTTCGACGGTTGCCGAACTTCTGGCCGAACAATCGATCGACCTTGGTGCACTTGACCGGGTTGAACCGGGACTGGATGCACCGGTGCCGGTCTTCGGCACGGTCCGGGTGGTTCGGGTGCGGGAAGAGGAACGGATCGAATTCGAGACGCTGCCGTTCCAGACGCAAGTGGTGAAACTCCCGGGATTGACCCCGGGCGCGCGCATCACCCTCCGAAGCGGATTGGACGGGTTGCGTCAGCGGACAATCCTGACCACGATCGAGAATGGCGAGGAGTCTGGTCAGCAAGTGCGTCAGGACACGCTGGTGCGCACCCCGCTAACGGAGATCGTTGCGGAACCAGCACTTTCCGTTTCCTCGATCGGTGTCCCGGGTGCCGGACTGCTCGGCCTCGACACCCACGGCCCTCCTCCTGGCCTGAATGCCCGACGGGTTGTCAAGATGGTTTCGACCGCGTATGACCCCGGACCGGAAAGCACTGGCAAGCGCCCGGGCGATCCCGGCTACGGAATTACTGCCACTGGTGTGCGGTTTGCCCCTGGCATCGTCGCGATCGATCCGCGCGTCATCCCGTTCTTCACCCGTGTGTGGGTGCCCGGTTACGGCTTCGGTGTTGCGGCGGACACCGGCTCCGACATCCAGGGGTATCGGGTTGACCTCGGGTTCTCGACCTACTGGGAGGCAATCCAGTGGGGGCGACGCGCGGTCAACGTCTACGTTCTTGACTAGCCTTGTGCGGACGACGTTCGATGGGCCGGCGGCCCACACTCCCTGACCCTTGCCCACACCGGGAGGCGAGACTGGTCCACGCCATCTGTGCCGACCCTTGCCCAACGCCACCCGGTCAGGCGTACGTCAACTTCCCTTGCGTGTCCGGCTTGACCCGGTTGAACGGTACGATCTGACGATGCGTGGACGAATACCGGGTGTACGGAGAGGCGGGGCCTCCACGAGCCGCGGGCGCCGAGGTGAGCCAGGCGGAGCGAACGCGGATCCGGCGGGTCGGGGTGGGGCAAGCGGAGCGAATACGGAACCGGCGGGTCTGGGTGGGGCAAGCGGAGCGAATACAGATCTGGTGAGGCGGGGTGGGGATGGCACCCGTCGTCCGCGTGTGCCCCGGCCCCAGACGATTCCCAAGGCTCCGGTCAGTGCCAAGCCGGTCGGTGCACGGCGGTTGACGGATGTGTCGACTGTCCGTGACTTGCTGGCAAATCATGGCATCTGGCTGACCAAGACGCTTGGTCAACACCTGCTGACCGATGATGTGGTCCTCAACCGGATTGTCCTGTCCGCGCGCCTCCATCCGACCCTTGAAGTGCTTGAGGTTGGCCCGGGTGCCGGCGCCCTGACTGCCGAACTGGTCACACGGGTGCGGCGAGTGGTTGCCGTCGAGGTTGACCGGCGCATGGTGCGGGCATTGCGGACAACGGTCGATGCACCCAACCTCGAGATCGTCGAGGCTGACGCCTTGGCGATTGATCCGGCGACGCTGTTCGAGGGTCGGCCCTATTCGCTGGTTGCGAACCTGCCGTACAACGTGGCGACCGCCCTGATCCGGCGGATGCTGTCATTCCCGGCGGTTGACCGCCCGCGTGAGATCGTGGTGATGATCCAGCGCGAGGTGGCGAACCGGATGGCGGCGCGTCCGGGCGACCTGTCGGTGCTCGGTGTGCAGGTGCAGGTGATGGCGGACGTGCAAGTCCTGTTCGAGGTGCCGCCGCAGGCGTTCTTCCCGCCTCCGGATGTGACCTCGGCGGTGATCCGCCTGAGACCGTACGACGAACCCTGTGTTCCGTTACTGCCATCGCCGGCCCGGTTTCTCCAGACGGTCCGGGCTGGCTTCGCGCACCGGCGCAAGCAGTTGCACAATGCCTTGGCCGACCTTGGAACTGGCACTGAACGCGTTGATGCGGCCCTTGAGACGACCGGGATTGCCCGCACCCGCCGGGCGGAAACGCTGACATTGGCCGAGTGGTCGGCGTTGTCCGCAGCAATCTGGCCGGTCTCCGGGGAACCTGCGCTACCCCACGATGACCCACCTGCGGATGACCGTGATGGGATGGATGCGCCTCACCCCAATGGGTCTGGCGAGCACAACCGCAGTGGTGTGGGGTTTTCTTGATGCACCCGGTCAACCGTGGTTGCAACACGCTGCTTCTGCCAACACGGTAGTCTTCAGGGCGCGCTGCGACCCACCAGAACGATCACACGACCACCACGATCACGATGAAGGCGATCATTGGCCTGGGGAACCCGGGTCCGACCTACCGCACGACGCGCCACAATGCCGGGTGGTTTGTCCTCGACGTCCTAGCGAAGCGGTGGTCGGCGGGTGCGGCGGTGACGGCGCGCCACAGTCAGGTGGCCCGTCTGGTGATCGATGGTGGCCCGGTGGTACTGGTTCGTCCCCAGACGTTCATGAACGACAGTGGCAAGGCGGTCCGGGCATTGATCGAACGGGATGGACTTGGGGTTGACGAGATTCTGGTGATCTACGATGACCTTGATCTGGCGGCGGGACGCATCCGCGTGCGGCCGTCCGGGAGTGCCGGAGGACACCGGGGCATCCTGTCCATCCAACAGCACCTGCGGGACCTTGCGCGGACCACGCCGCGCATCCGTGAGGCGGTGGCCCGTCTGGAAGCTTCGGTGGCCGGTGATGCCGGAGCCCCCATCCCCAGCCCCTCACCCGCGCTGGATGGGCGCACCCCGCGCGTCGCTGCCAGCTCCCCAGCGCAAGGGACGGGAGCCGGTGCGGCCGGTGGGATTTCCCGCCTGTTGTCAAGGGTCACTGCGCGGACAGGGAAGGGCGAGCCATCGGGTGCGGTCGCGCGTCCGGACGGAACAGTGCCGTTTGCGCGGATCAAGGTGGGGATTGGCCGGCCACCATCGGGAATGGATGCGATCGAGTTCGTCCTGGGATCGTTCACGCCCGATGACCGGTCACTGATGTCCGGGGCGGTTGATCGGGCCGCCGATGCGGCGACCGATTGGGTACGCGAAGGGGTGCGCGTGACGATGAACCGTCACAATGGCACCGAACCGGGACGTGGGGCGTCGGTCGCGACCGTGGCGGACACGGATGGTCGCGCAGTTGGTGGTGACGGGCAGACGATGCCTCCCCATCGCCCCTGAATTCATTGCGCTGCGCTTGACCCACCGGCGCTCCCCTCGATGGAGCACGAGAAAGGCATCAACGGCACCATGCGACTCTCCGGCCTCCTTCCGCTGTTCGACGGGTCACCGTCAATGCACCGCCTCGTTGATCTCGCCGGCGTTGCGCTGCCGCCACATGCACTCGATTCGGATCTGATCATCGACGGTTCACCGGCGCTGATGGCTCCACAAGTCAGTGCGGTCGTGCGGGAGGCGGCGAAGGCAACGGTCATCGCGTCGCTGCAGGCGCGTGCCGGACGCCCGATCGTGCTGCTGGCATCGGATCCGTCGAAGGCGCAGGCGTGGGTACACGATCTTCAAACCTGGTCGCGGAGTCCGGATGACGTGCACTACCTTCCGGCGTTTGACGCGGCGCCCTATGAGCAATTGCCCGCAGCTGCCGATACCGTCGGATCGCGTGCGGGAGTCCTGGTCCACCTTGCCGGTGCGCGTCAGGCGGGACTATCGCTTGATACGACGGTGATCGTGACGAGCGTCGCGGGCCTGACGCAGATGGTTGCCTCGCCCGAGGACTTTGCGCCGCGGGTGGTGCGGGTGACTCCGGGTGCGACGATCAGCATGGACGGCCTTGTGGCGCAACTCACGGCGAGTGGCTACACCCGTGTCGGTCTGGTGGAGGCGCCGGGATCATTCAGTCGTCGCGGTGGCATCCTCGATCTGTTTCCGCCCCTGGCGGAATGGCCGGTTCGCCTGGAGTTCTTCGGCGACGAGGTGGAAAGCCTGCGCATGTTCGACCCGGTGACCCAGCGGTCGACCGGGACGCTGGAGGTGTTCCAGTTGGCACCGGCGACGGAGTTTCCATTGTGGAATGGTGCCAGTGCCGCGGTTGTGCTGAACGCGCTGGACTGCGACACGCTTCGACCGGAGGTGCGCGAGGAGTGGGACTGGCAGGTTCGTGACCTTGAGGGTGGCGCGTTCTTTGCGGCCCTGCCATTCTTTGCCCGGTACCTGATTGATGCCGGAGGCCACCGTCCTGGCTGGCTTCTCGACTACCTTCCCGATCCGCTGGTCATCATTGATGAACCCCGGACGGTGCTCGACAGTCTTGATGACCTGGACCAGCACACGCGGGAGCGGCGTGACCGGCTGATGGGGAATGGTTCGATCCCATCGGGGTTTGCGGCGGCGTGGCACGACCGGGCATCGACCCTGCGACGCCTCGCGGACGTGGCGACGATGCATCTTTCGTACCGGACGCCGGGTGGATCGACGGAACTCGTGGTTGGTGCGCCGCTGCCTGCCACCGCCCCGGACGGGGATCCCGAGGAGGATGCGACGCAGGTCAATCCTGATCCGCTGCCATTGCAGCTGCAGCTGCAGCATGGACAGGGGGAGGGATGGGGCCAGACGGCGGCGGCGACGGACGCACCTGATCCGGTGCTTGAAGCGGATGAGACACGACCGGCGGCGGAGACGACGACGCTTGTGCCGGTGCATCCGGATGCGGCGATTGTCCTGACGGAGTTCGAGATGGCACCGACCTACGGTGGCCGGATCAAGGACGTGGTCGAGATGTCGCGCCGGCGCCTGCATGCCAGGAACCGCGTGGTGATCGTGTCACAACAGGCGTCGCGGTTGGCGGAACTCTACGCGGACCATGGACTCGACATTGCGCCGGTTGAGACCCTGGAGCGCCAACCGACGCGACCAAGCCTGACATTGGTGCAGGGACAGGCGGGTGAGGGGTGGGTCCACGACGCGTTGGGGCTGGTGGTCCTGACGGATGTGGAGGTCTTCGGGTGGGCACGGCCACGACGCCCAGTGCGTCGGCGCCGGTACGCCAAGGAGAGTTTCCTGGGGGAACTCACGGTTGGCGACATGGTTGTGCATGTGGAGCACGGGATTGCCCAGTACCAGGGTCTGGTGCGACGCCAGGCGGAGGGTGGGGAGCGCGAGTACCTCCTGCTGCAGTTCCAGGGGGCGGACAAGGTCTATGTGCCGACCGACCAGCTTGACCGGGTTGAGCGGTTCGTGGGTGCGGGTGAGCACGTCCCGGCCTTGAGCAAGTTGGGCGGGGGCGAGTGGGAGCGCGCAAAGAACCGGGTCAAGCAGTCGGTCGCGGAAGTGGCGCAGCAACTGCTGGTCCTCTACGCGGCCCGTGACGTGGCGCAGGCGCATGCGTTCGGCCCGGACACGCAGTGGCAACGCGACCTGGAGGAGGCCTTCCCGTTCGTGGAGACACCCGACCAGATGCAGGCGATCACCGACGTCAAGCAGGACATGGAACGGACCAAGCCGATGGACCGCCTGGTCTGCGGGGATGTCGGGTTCGGCAAGACCGAGGTGGCGGTACGGGCGGCGTTCAAGGCGGTCCAGGAGGGCAAGCAGGTTGCGGTGCTTGTGCCGACGACCGTCCTTGCGATGCAGCACTTCCAGACATTCAGTCGGCGGATGCAGGCCTTTCCGGTGAAGGTGGACGTCCTGAGCCGCTTCCGGACGACGCGGGAACAGGATGCTGTGGTTGCGGGTCTGGTGGATGGATCGGTGGACCTGGTGATCGGCACCCACCGGTTGCTGAGCAAGGACGTCCGGTTCCGTGACCTCGGGTTGCTGGTGGTGGATGAGGAACAGCGGTTCGGCGTGACGCACAAGGAACGCCTGAAGCAGTTGCGCAATGACGTGCACGTGCTGACGTTGACGGCGACGCCGATCCCGCGCACCTTGCACCAGAGCATGGTGGGCATGCGGGACATGAGCGTCATCGAGACGGCGCCCGAGGCGCGCCTGCCGGTGAAGACGTATGTGACCGGCCAGGACGAATCACTGGTCCGGGAGGCAATCCTGCGCGAGGTTGACCGTGGTGGCCAGGTCTTCGTGGTCCACAACCGCGTGCAGACGATCCATGCGGTGGCACGCAAGCTGGGCAAGCTGGTCCCTGAGGTTGACATCATTGTCGGGCATGGCCAGATGGATGAGGACGAACTCGAGAAGGTGATGGTCGAGTTCAGCCAGGGGTCGCATGACGTCCTGGTGTGCACGACGATCATCGAGAGTGGTCTGGACTTGCCGAATGTCAACACGATCATCGTGCAGGATGCGGCGATGTTCGGTCTGGCGCAGCTCTACCAGTTGCGGGGACGTGTGGGGCGGTCCGGACAGCAGGCCTATGCCTACCTGCTCTATGACCCGGCCCGGCGCCTGACCGAGACGGCCGAGAAGCGGCTCCGGTCGATCTTCGAGGCGACGGACCTCGGTGCGGGGTTCCGGATTGCGATGAAGGATCTGGAGATCCGTGGCGCCGGGAACCTGCTCGGACCGGAGCAAAGCGGGTTCATGAACACCGTCGGATTTGACCTGTACTGCCGCCTTGTTGCCGAGGCGGTTGAGGAACTGCGTGGCAAGCGCACGATTCCGGCGACGGACCTGATCATCGACCTGCCCCTCGGTGCGCACCTGCCGGACAGTTACGTCGGGGATGGTGATGTCAAGGTCCGCCTGTACCGGCGGCTGGCGACGCTGGAGACCGAGGCCGAGGTTGAGGCGGCCCGGGTGGAGTTCGCGGACCGGTTTGGCATCCTGCCGACGCCGGTAGCCGACCTCTTCTTCCTGCTGCGGATCAAGGCCCTGGCGAGGGCGCGGTTCGTGCGGGCGATCGAGACCCAGGATGGAGTGGTGACCGGGCCCGAACTGGTGCTGAAACTCTCGCCATTCGTCGTGTGCGACCGTGTGGCGTTGTACAAGGCATTCGGGACGCGCGCTGTGGTCAAGGGGGGACAAGTCAGGATTCCGCGGGCCACGTCGGCCGAGAAGTGGCGGCGCGACCTGCTGGTTGCCCTGGACAGCCTGCGGGTGATCGAGGCCGCTCCGGCGAGTGCCGGTATATCCTCCATAGCCCTACCCAATCGCCCATGATTCGGAGTGGGAGGCCAGGCGTTCGCACGAGAAAGATGGTGGGTATGGGGGACCAAGGCGGGAACCCGCCTACCCCC
>CANFGH010000038.1 GCA_947446285.1 Chloroflexota bacterium | reverse complement strand
GGATTGACACTGGTGGTCGCAGTCACCGGTGTATTCCTCCAGGTCCGCGAACCACGCCCGGAAGGCGTGTCCGGACCGGCGGCCCCTGCAGGTGTCCCGCCCGCCCGCCACGACAAGTCAGACCGCCCCGCCTGGCACCAATCAGTGGTTGCAATCTGGCGCACGGATGGCAGCTTCCAGCGCCTCGTCCTGACGCGTGCCCTGATCGGGATTGCGGGAATGGCGCCGGCCTACTACGCCGTCAGCGCCATCCGTCGCCTGGCGGCAAGTGACACGGACGCTGCGACCTTCGGTCTGATCGCACTTGGTTCGCAACTCGTCGGCACGCTCGTGTGGGGCGAGATTGTCGCGAGGTCACGAAGACCATGGTTCCTCGTTGGCGGACCAATCATCGGCGCACTTGGCGCCTTGGTTGCCACCTCCGCAACCTCGATCACAAGCATGTATCCAGTCTTTGTGGCAATGGGTTTCGGCACAAGTGCCCAGATCATGTGTGACATGTCCCTTCCGATGCAGCTGGCCGAACGGGCCGAGGCATCACGCGGGATGTACGTCGCGTCATACAACACGGTCATCATTCCGTTCTCAATTGCCGCGCCGGTCGTCGGAGGTGCTATCTCAGCTATCTCGGGGTTCGATGCGGTCAACGGCGTGTCGATCGTCGCGTACTGTCTTGCCGCTGCAAGTGGCGCGACCGTGGTACGCATGCTTGGCCCGCGGTCGCGCCCGGGTGTCTCGGCTCCGTTCGGTCCCGCGGTGCGGAATTGAGCGACGAATCACGCCCAAAGCGCCTGCCGGACGTCAGGCATGCGTCATGGAATTTCTGGTGGCTGGTCATTGATGGGTTCGTGTTCGCCTTTGGGTTCACGTTCATCTCACCATCGTCAATCCTTCCCGTCTTCGTTGCACGGCTCACCCCAATTGACCTGCTAGCTGGCGCGGTGCCGGCCATCGACTTTGTCGGCCTCGCACTCCCGCAAATTCTCGGGGCACGATGGGCGGCACGCGCCGCGCGACGCGGAGGTCGAAAACGGTTCGTGCTCATCGCCGCCGGGATTGGACGTATCCCGATGCTCGCGCCGATCGTGGCGACGGCAATCTACGGTGATACGGAACCTGGCCTGGTGCTCGCGTCGCTCCTGATCGGACTGGGGTTGTTTCGGCTCAGTGAGGGCATCGTCCTGCCCGCCTACTTCGACATCGTCGGCGCGGTTGTCCCGCCACTGCGGCGCGCACGCTACTTCGCGCTGCAACAGGCAAGTGGTGCGGTCGGCGGAGTGGCTAGTGCATTCGGTGCACGATGGCTTCTTGCAAACCTTCCGTTCCCCTGGGGATACGTCACTTGCTTCGCGCTAGGGACATTCTTCGTGTCCTTCGTGCTCGTCGTCTTTGCCCAAGTCAGGGAACCGGAGCCAGATGATCCCGCGTGGGCGGGCGAAGGCGATGAGGAAGCAGAAAACGTTGGTCGGGTAGTCTCGCATCCGGCATGGTGGCGCGACCTTGCCCAGGTCATCTCCACCGACGCGACATTCCGACTGCTGCTCGTTGGTCGATCGCTCGCAGCACTCGCCAGCATGGCCCCCGCGTACTACGCGGTCTCCGCGGTCCGACGCCTCGGCGCAACTGACGCGGATGGCGCAACCTTCGGCGCCGTCATGCTTGCAAGCAGTCTCACCGGAACACTCATGTGGGGTGAGGTAGCCGGACGATACCGCCATGCCGTGCTCGTCCCGATTGGTGCGTTTCTCGGGGCAAGTGCGGCGCTTTCGGCAATCTTCGCACCGGATGTCGTTTGGCTTCTTGGCACCTTTGCCTTCGTGGGGTTCGCGGGTTCAGCCCTCGGTATGGCGGACACCGCCCTGCCTCTCGCACTCGCTGAACGAGCCGGACGTTCCCGCGCCCGATACGTCGCGGCCTACAGCACCCTGACCGTTCCCTTCGCCGTTGCCTCGCCCCTGATCGGAGGCGTGATTGCCGGCGCCTACGGGTACGGCCCAGTGAACGGAATCGCGATCATCGCCTACGCGGCGACCGCCGGAGTAGGATTCCTGATGATCCGCCAGATGAAGACACCGATCCCCGTCACAAGGGACGTGTGACTTGGGAACTGGCGTACCCGTCACGGTTCAAGGGGTCTGCGAGGCGCTTGAAAATCTTTTTCTGTCAAGTTTGCCGGCCCGGTCCCGGCTTGATCGCGCCAGACCGTTCATCGACGGGACCGACCCGGCAATGCGCGGGTTCCATGGTGCGATGCGCCAAGATTCAGCCTCCGTCGGAGCCGTTCGCGATACCGCAAGGCTTGATGGCTCGACCATCCTCGCAAGCCAGCAGGTTTTCGGTCTGTTCAATCCGTCGCGTAATCGCACCTTGACTCAATGGCCAGTTGACCCATTCCGTAATGTACATGTCCTTGGCATCGTCGAGCGGACAGTGCGGGCAGCCCTAGACTTCCTCTCCCTTCCCGGTCGCACCCCTCCGGTTCCAAATGCAACCGCATGGATCTTTCCCGCCGATGCCTCAAACGCCCACAGCATGCTTTCCTGCCACGGCCTTGATGCCTGGGGCGATACGCCGGGCACGGTCGCGGTGCAACTCTGGCCATCACCAGGCAATTTGGCCCGACTGCCATCAGCCACGACAAGGGAATTGGCAGTGGGGTACCGGTCAGCGGTAACCGGTCCAACCTCCGTGCCAACATTCGCAGATCATCTCGTCCGCGAGGGTCTCGCGTCGACCCTCGTGAGCGCGTTGCATGCAGACCTGGGAACCCCATGGGCAATCCCCTTTACCCGTCCGGGTGATTGGCATGACACTCGCAGTGTGATCGCCCATGCATCGGGGTTCAGGTCCTATGTCGAACTCCCGGTAAATGCCTGTGGTGTGACTGCACTAGCGGGATCAGCTGGGCTGCCAGACCCCCCTCTTGGAGATTTTGAACACCTAACATTCCTTCACGCAGTCCTGATGGAGGCCCGCGGAACGACCGACCCCATGGCGATCGCCGGGCTGCTCGACGGAGATGCACCACTCGCAATGAACGGGCATCCTGTGCTGGTTCTGCCATTCGCATCCGGGTTTGCAGTCGCGCACACTGTCGTGGGTGCGGGGATCGCGCGCCTGGGATGCACGATTGCCGAGGCGTTTCATTTGCCGACGGCTGCATTGCTCGGCACGTGAACCCGCGCGTGGGCACGACGCTATACTCCGCCTTCGCAAGGCTCTGGGACAATCGTGCCCGTTGCACCTCCTCCGTCAACCGCTCGCAGGTGCAACCCCTTGCTTCTTGCTTGGAAGGAACCGGTGAACCAACCATGAATGTCGTCATCGTCGGCGCCGGTCGGCGCGGGATTGTCCACGGACGTGCCACGGCTGCATTTTCCGGGACAGAGGTCGTGGGCGTCGTCGATCCCGATACCGCCCGTGCATCGGCGTTGGCATCCGAGATCGGTGGGGAAGTGTTCACTGACCACCGCCAAGCACTCGAGATGACCCAACCCCAGGCCGTCTTCCTGACGTCACCGCCACCCCTTCACGTTGACCAGGCCATCGATGCCATCGGCGTCGGCGCAACGGTCATGATTGAAAAGCCAGTCGCCTTTGACCTCGCTGAGGTTGCCCGTCTCCGGCAAGTAGCCACCACGGCCGACCGACTTGTCATGGTCTGCCAGCAACACCGCTACGCGACCGGGGCCGCCCGCACGCGCGAGGCGCTTGCAGGCCGGAAGATCGCCCTGATCCACACGTGGGGCTACCGCCAGAAGCCCGACATCAAGGCAAACTGGGATCGGGCCTGGGGTGGCGGACACATTGTCGAGAACCAGATCCATCCGCTGGACCTCACGCGCTACCTTCTTGGCGACCGGGGCGAACCAGTCTCGATGTACGCCCGGTACAACGAAGCCTTCTACGAGAAGGCCGATGGGTGGGACAACTGGGACTCCTACAGCGTCAGCTTTGAATGCAAGGGCGGTGCGGTCGGAAGTGTGGCCACGACATACGGTGCGTTTCCGGGCATCCAGGGTTCGTGGGGCCATGACATCGTGGCCGAAGGGCTGGTAGTCAAGATCCGGGGCCACGATTTCGAACTGCTCTTCCGAGATGGAACCGTGGAAACGATCCCCTCCGAGATTGACCCGACGATCACCATTGCCCACGCATTCCTTCATGCGTCACGGACAGGGGACCGATCGGCATTGCGTCAGGATTACGACGATGCCGCCCGAAGCTTGGAGATCTGCCTCGCGGCAAACACGTCGGCGATGACGGGTCAAGTCATCACATTGGCGTAAGGCCGAGACCTCCCTCGTTCACTCGACGAGGGAGGGAGGACCTGACCAGCCGAAGTCAGTCGTGAACCGAGATGGCAGCAACGGTCCTGGCTCCTGCGGGTCTGGGGTCACGCGCCAAGGCGATCATGAAGACGGTGCCGGCGACCGAAATGGCTGCTAGCACCGTGATGATCGTCATCAACCCGGAACCAAGTATCCCGGTCAACGTGGCAACCGTAACCGGGTCAATCTGGGCACGGTCCGACGCCGACAACAACTGGGATACGAGGGGCCCCGCCTCTGACTGTGATGCACCGGACGCTTCCGCCGCGTCGATGAGGCGGCTGTTCAGCAATCCGCCTCCAATGGCGACTCCGATCGCTCCGGCGATATTCCTGGCAAACTGCGTTGACGAGGTCACCGCGCCTCGCTGGTTCCACGGGACCGCGACTTGGGGCGCGTAGAGAAACGCCGTCGACGACAGACCAAGACCGATGCCGGTGACGCCCATGGCAAGCGCGATAGCCCAGAGCGGTGCATTCGTGCCAGTCATGGCCAGGCCAACGCACCCCAAGGCGATCGTCCCGGTTCCCAGGAATGCCGACATGCGAAACCCGAGTGCCAGGTAGATCCGCCCGCTCACGATCGCCGTGATCGACCAAGCTGACGCTAGTGGGGTCAGGACGGCACTTGTCCCGGTCGCGCCATCACCCCGGACCCCTTGCACGAGCAGCGGCACAAATGAGGCCAGCACGAAGTTCGTCAAGCCGACCAGCACATTGCCAGCATTGCCAACCGCGACCGGGGGGAGGCGAAACGCCGCAAACGGCAGGATCGGTTCCGGTGCCCGCCGTTCGACAAATCCGAAAACCACGAGCAGGGCCACACCAGCGGTGATACATGCCGACATTTCGGGAGAACCCCACGGCAGAGACCGTCCTCCCTCAAGGGCGACAAGCAAAAGGCAGACCAGGCCCGCCGTTAGGGTGAATGCCCCCGCGTAATCAATCGTGACCACTCGCCGGCTGATCTTCTCCTTGAGGTAAATACCGAGAAAGACGATCGACAGCAGGCACAGCGGAAGGTTTGACCAGAACACCCAGCGCCACGACACGTATTGGGTCATCAATGCGCCGACCGAGGGTCCGATGAGACTGAAGAAGCCCCACATGCTTGAGGTGATCGCCTGGACCCGGACACGGTCTTGGATTGAGTAGATGTCTCCCATGACCGTAAGCGTCAGCGGCATGACCGCGCCGGCACCAACTCCTTGGATGAGGCGGGAAATGACGAGCATGGGCATGTTCCACGCCAACCCGCACAGGAACGTGCCAAGCGTGAATATTGTCAATCCGAGAAAGAAGAGCGGACGACGCCCGAAAACGTCGGACATCTTTCCGTAGAGGGGCGCTGTGGTGGTCGTCGTGAGGAGATACCCGGAAAAGACCCACGGATAAAGCGCAAATCCTTGGAGTTCTCCGGCGATTGACGGCAGGGCCGCGCCGACGACGGTCGTCTCGAAGGCGACGGTGCTCATTGCTACAAGGAGTGCACCGGTCAGGAGTTGCCGAGGGCGCCCCGCCTCCATGATGCCGTCACTCGCCGGCACCGGGTCCGTCGCACCCATGAATTGCTCTTGTTCCCTTCACCACCTCACGTTGCCGAGGCCAAACTGAGTCGTCCCATGGTACGTTGTCCGTCCCAGTTCCCTGACCTCGACATGGCATAGGAGAGCACCGATGCGCATCCTCATCACCGGCGTCACTGGACGCATTGGCGCGAACCTCGCGTCATCGCTTGTGCAACAGGGTCACGACGTTCGAGGCCTTGTCTGGGCGCGTGATGCCCGCACCGAGAAGCTCGCCGGGCTTGGGCTGGAACTCGTCGAGGGCACGCTAACCGACCCGGACGCGATCTCACGCGCTTGTGCCGGCGTCCAAGCCATCTACCATCTGGGTGGGGCATTCCAGGGCGGAGGGCCATTCACGCCTGCGGAGTACTTCGAGATCAATGTGCGTGGCACATTCAATGTGCTCGAAGCGGCAAAATCGATTCCTGATCTCGCGACCGTCGCCATCGCGAGCACGGACGCTGTCTACGAAAAGTACCTTCCTGACGGGATGACGGCGCCCGTCAGCGAGACAATGCCTGCCAAGCCCGCCGGGTACTACGCAGTCACCAAGTCACTCGCCGAAGATCTCGGACTTGGGTATGCCCGGAGTTTTGGCATGCCGGTTGTTGCGCTCCGGTTCGCCTTGGTCGTCGGCGCCGGCGAATTTGCCACCTTCCCCCAGTTCCACCTCGCCCCGATGAAAGCGCAGCGAAAGGGACTGGAAGTGATTGGCCCGGGGCCGGTCGCCGACAACGCCCTCGTGGTGATGCGTGATCGCAACGGGCGCCCATGGCGCAAGCATGTCGCGGACGTCCGCGACATCGTAGGTGGCTGCGTTGCGGCCCTTGACCACCCTGCCGCCCGAGGCCACGCGATCCAGTTGGGTGCTCCCGAGGCATTCGACTGGGACACCACCATTCCCTACCTGGCGGCGAAACTCGGGCGAACCTATGTTGATGCCCGGGATGCGGGCACCCCCACCTACTATGAGTTCGACCTCACGCGATGCCGTTCGCTGCTTGGGTACCAACCGCAGTACGGCACGCACCGAATGATTGATGATGCCGTCGCATTCATCGGTGGGACAGACATACGCGTCGTGCCCACCGGCTAATCATGACCACGGAAAGCATTCGGGCCAGTGGCACGGGTGATGGGAGAAGGACGCACCAGCCGGCACGCCCGCTCCCGTTGACCCGCTCGGAACTAGGGACGCGCCTTGGTCAGTGCGTCGATCGACGCCAACTCCTCGATTGAAAACGACAGGTTATTGAGGGCCGCGACATTCTCGTCAATCTGTTCAGGACGGGACGCGCCAATCAATGCACTCGTGACACCCGGCAGCCTCAGGATCCAGGCAAGGGCCATTTGTGCCAGCGACTGTCCCCGCGCCTTGGCAATCTCGTTAAGCGACCGAACGGTGCTCAGGTCACGCTCGGTGAGGCGTTGCGCCGTGGTCTCTTCACCCCACCGAAGGGCAGCGCGCGAATCCGCCGGTACGGAACCACTCAGGTACTTCGAGGTGAGCAGGCCACTAGCCAACGGACAGAACGCGATGACGCCCGTCCCTGCCCGTTCGGTCTGTGGGAGCAGATCCCACTCAATCGTCCGGCGCAAGAGGTTGTAGTACGGTTGGTGGATCGTTACCGGCGCCCAGTCATGTTCACGCACGATCCGAACGGATTGAGCGAAGTGCGCGCCGTTGAAACTGCTCACACCACCATAAAGAACCTTGCCCTGCCGGATGAGCTGGTCAAGTGCGCCCAGACTTTCCTCGAGGGGCGTGACCGGATCGGTGCGATGCAGGTAGAAGATATCGAAGTAGTCGAGCCCCATCCGCTTGAGGCTTTGCTCGCAACTCGCCACAAGATACTTCTTTGACAACATGTCGCCATAGGGTCCGGGCCACATCCGGTAGCCGGCCTTCGAACTGATGATGAGTTCATCGCGAGGCAGGTCTCGCCGGATGATTTCGCCGCAGATGATTTCCGAACTGCCAGGCGGAGTTCCGTAATTGTTCGCAAAGTCAAAGTGCGTGATACCGAGGTCAAACGCCCGGTGGAGGCACGCTTGGGCAACCTCGGCCCCGCGATAGCCACCGTAGGTCTCCCAACCGCCCAGGGAAATGGCCGGTAACAGGAGGCCACTATGGCCCGACCGGCGGTACTGCATCGTGGCGTACCGGTCCGGTGCGCTGCGATCCGCAATGCCACCCGCAATGCCGGTCGCACTCAGGGGATGCGTGGCGAGGGCATGGCCCTCTGGCAGGTTTGTTAAGGGATCAATCTTCATCACCCGGAAAGGGTACTCCCAAACCTTCCGGCGTCGGCATGCCGGCATGCCGGCACGGATACGATTGCGCGGAGGAGATTGCCCATGACTTCACTTGGCACTGGATTGACCACCATCCTCGCCGGGACCCTCATCGACGGTGCCGGGAACGATCCCCGGCATCATGTCACGATCACGATCAGCGGTGGCACGATCACTGCAATCGCAGACGGCCATGACGCTCCTTCCGGAAGTTCCGTGATCGATGCACGTCACCTGACCGTCATGCCCGGGTTGATAGACAGTCACGTTCACCTTGCCATGGTTCCCAAAGGCCTTGAGGATCGCTTGCAGACCCCCTACTCCCTGCAAGTGGCCGAGACGCTTGTCAACGCCCGGTTGACACTTGAGGCTGGGATCACCTCCGTGCGCGACGCCGGCGGCATGCCAAGAGGCACGAAACTCGCGATTGAACGAGGGCTGTTTCCGGGCCCGCGCGTCAGGATTTCGGTTGGTGCGCTCTCGCAGACCGGTGGGCACGGGGATTCAACCACCCGTAGCGGCGTACGACTTCGCGCCGACACCGCCTCGTCTCCGATGTCCGAACACCCTTGGACGATCGTGGATGGCGTGGACGAAGCACGCAAAGGTGTCCGCGAGTTGATCCGCGCCGGCGCCGACCAGATCAAGATGATGACCTCCGGCGGCGTCATGAGCCCGGGCAGCGAACCCGGCCGGCCGGGGTTCAGCATTGAGGAGATCACGGCCATCGTCAATGAAGCCCGCGCCGCTGGCAGGACAACGATGTCCCACGCGCAGGCCTCGGTCGGGATCATGAATGCGGTGCGGTGCGGGGTCGATTCGATTGAGCACGGGATTTATCTCACCGAAGAGATCTGTGAGGAGATGTGCAAGCGGGGGACCTATCTGGTTCCGACCTTGGTCGCACCGCTGTGGGTCGTACGGCGAGGCGAGGCAGACCCCACATCAGTGCCTGCCTGGGCGGTCGAGAAAGGTCGCGCCGTCATGGCCGACCATCAGGCAAGTTTCAAACTGGCGGTTGAACTGGGCGTCACCGTGGCAATGGGGACGGATAGCGGGGTCGGTCCGCATGGCACCAATGCCGAAGAACTTGAGCGGATGGTCTTCGGCGGGATGACGGCGATGCAGGCAATCGTGGCTTCAACCTCCGTCGCAGCCCGTTGCTGTCAACTCGATCACCTCACGGGAACCATCGCGGTGGGAATGCGTGCCGACATCCTGGCCATCCACGGCGATCCCCTCGCCGACATTCGCGTCCTTCAGGACACGGGGAACATGCACCTGATCATGAAGGACGGTCAGGCCTTCAAACAGCTTCCCTGACCGACCTGCTGCGCGCGCGCGACCCTTGCTATCCCGCAAATCCCGCGCGCGCGCCTCTACCATGAGGCTATCCGGTGGTGAAACCACTCGAGCCTGAAAACCATTCGTGTGTGCCCGACCGTCGCGAAACCCGCTGATGGTCAGAACGGGACCTCCAGACCGTCGTTTGCCACGATGACTTCACCGTGGTAACCGGCACTCCGTGCCTCGGAGAGTGCCCGGTCTGCGCCGATGTCACCGTGGTATTCCTCGCTCAGGTGAACGAGCAAGAGCCTCGGCACCCCGGCGTCCTTTGCGACCAGTGCCACCTCTCCGGCATGAAAATGCCCAAGCTCGTGCACCAGCAGGTCTGCGCCAGCAAGGTAGGGGCGGCAATCCTCGGGAGACCCGGCATCCCCGGAGTACACGAGTGTGTGGCCTCCCGCCTCCAGACGGATGCCGTACCCGACTGGCGGAACCCCGAAATTCTCGTTGACCAGCCGTTGGGCGTGCGCGTGGGTCCAGTGGGTTGTCAGGTACATGGACGCCGACGCACCGCCACCAAGGTCAATCAGCTCATCCGGAGCCATGTCGGTGACCGGTAACGGAAAGATGTCGCGTCGCAATACGTCGTCGAACGGGAGAAGGTAGAACGAGCGGAGGAGGTCGAGCCGGTATGCCGAAAGGGGCGGACCATACAGCGGAATGATCACGGGTGGCGTTCCCTGCTTTGGTGCCGTGATCGCATTGTGAAGCCAGAGCCTCTGCAGTAGCAGCGGTAGCCCCGCACTGTGATCAGCGTGCCAGTGGGTCAGGAGCAAGGCACGAATTGCCGAGAATTCGATGCCCGCCTGGGGAAGGAGCGTTGCAAGCGGTGCCCCGGCATCCAGCACGACCACCCCGTCCCCGATGTTCACCACCAGAGACGTGCAAAACCGATCTCCCGGAACAAGCCCACTTGTCGAGCCAAGTACCCGCAATCCAGACATCAAGATGAAGACCATCCTTCCACGGCGTGGCGTGTCCGCCCGGGACGTCCCCGTTTAAACGTGTCCGGGCGAAACACCTTCGCCTTAGCTGATCGCCAGCAGAACCTTCCCCAAGCGAGCCGGGTCGCTGAGCGCACGCATCGCGTCAGCCGCACCGGAAAGCGGATACCGCGCGTGGATCGGGAACTTGAAGATGCCTCTCGAGATTGCATCGAAGCAGTCGATCAGATCCCGCCGTGACCCCCCAGTCGACCCGATCACTTCCTGTTCCTGTGCGTAGAACGGCGCCAGGTTCAGGGTGACTTCGGCGCCAGTGAGGATGCCGCAGGTGACATAGCGTCCGCCGCGTGCCAACGCACCGATGCTTGCGGTCCATGACGCCGCCCCAGTCGGGTCGAGCACGACGTCCATGCCCCGTCCGTCGGTCAAGACACGCACCTCATCAACAACGTTTCCCGCTGTCCGGTCAATGACCGCCTCCGCACCAAGGGCATGAAAGGCGGCCGAATGGGCGATGTTCCCCGTGACCGCAACGGGAATGGCGCCACGTTGGCGGACCAGTTGGAGGAAAAGCGTTCCCAGTCCGCCAGACGCGCCTACCACCAGAACCCTGTCGCCAGCCGCAATCCGTGCCCGCTCAATCATGTGCCACGCAGTGACGCCATCGAGGGTAGCCGCGCATGCGCTGTCATCGTCCACCCCGGCGGGAACGGGAATTGCATTCATGGCCGGCACAATCGTGTACTCCGCATAGCCACCTTCGGTGAATGCCCCAGGAATAGCCGGTGAGACGGTCGTGCGCGGGTCAGCCATGCACAGCTGCTCCTGACCGCGCACACAGTAGTGGCATTGATTGCAGAACAGACGGAGAGCCACTCCCACACGCTGGCCGACATTGACGGTGGCGACCCCTGGTCCCACCTTGTCGACCACCCCGAGAATTTCAGAACCGGGGATATGAGGCAACTCGAGCCATGTCCATCGTCCCAAGACCTGCGACCGGTCCACTGGGTTCACGCCGCAACGCGTCACCCGAATGCGTACCTCTCCGGGTCCCGGTTCGGGCGTCGGTACCTCAGCAAGGTGAAGGTGTTCGGGACCGCCAAACGCGGTGATTTGCATCGCCTTCATGAGTTCTTCCCCTTCTTTGTGACCGCGCATCACCAGTCATCGGGATGGCGTGACCCCCCCGGCCAATTCGTAGTCACCGAATTCACCGAAGCGTACACCGGGCACCGGGCACCTGATCGTCAAAAGAACCCGAAACGAGTGCGGCTCGCAAGTCAGACGTCCGGATACATTGCCGTGACACGTCGCCGGTACCATGTTGGTGATGCCATCAACACCACGCATCCTCGCGGGCGAACGACCCCACTCGGTGCACACCGACGGTCTCTCCATCGACTGGCACAGCCACTCATTCTTCTCGGACGGGCGCGCGACCCACGACGCGATGATTGCCGAAGCCTCGCGGCACGGTGTGGTCCTTGGCCTTTCCGATCACATCCTGATGGACAACCGCCGCCTGCGGTCAGTTGAAGATCTCACGGGCTACATCACATCACT
Source organism: Chloroflexota bacterium (assembly GCA_947446285.1). GTDB lineage: Bacteria > Chloroflexota > UBA11872 > UBA12225 > UBA12225 > UBA12225. The sequence continues at coordinate 13,307 of CANFGH010000038.1, read as the reverse complement.
GTCCGCACTTCCAGTGATCGTCGGGGCGGAGGTCTCGGTCGGTGACGTGAGTGACGAGGCCCGTATCGCCGTCGCTTCCGGTGTCCTTGACGAGTTCGATTACCTTATTGCGAGCCTGCATCAAGTGAATGTACCGCAAGGGCGCGTCACGTCTGCCGCATATCTCAACTGGCGCTTCGGCATGTATCCGCGATACGTGCCTACGGTGGCCGAATATGATCGTCGGGATTATTTCGACGAGTGGCTGCGAATGCTTGCCGTCACACTAGCGACGATGCCGGTGCGCATCCTGGGGCACTTTGCCCTGTTTCCGGAACAGGCAGACGCGACCGGAATTTCACCGGCTGCGATTGATCCCACAAGCGATCCCGAACCTGACCGTCTCGCCCGCGAGTGGCTAGACGCAACCATCGACCTGTGCGTGCGCCATGACGTCGCAATCGAACTCAACAGCAAGAGCCGGGTGCCTCACCGACAGTTCATCGAGAGAGCGGCCGAACGTGGTGCGCGCTTCTCCCTTGGAAGCGATGCTCACCACTTGGAACGCGCCGGCGACATCGGGTTCGGCCGCGCAATCCTTCACGAACTCGGGGTAGGCACTGACCGCGTGCTCAGCGGCAAAGACCTCAAGGGGTGATTTCCCAGGTTTGGCGGTCCATGGCCCCCTCGGATCCGAACCGCCAACTCACTACACTCTGGGCACAGCGCCACGGCGAGACTGGTAACGATTGACCCGGGAACCGGGGAGGACGGCCAGACGGACCTGCGCCCCACGCCGTTCGCACCGTTCGCGTCGCAAGGAGTGACCCATGCCCGAAGCCCATCGCGTGACGCGCTATTCGGATGTCTGTGGAGGCACCGACGAGTTCAAGCGGGTCCTCACTGAGGAGCCACAGCTTGCGGGTTCCGGGCAGGGGCGCGCGTCTCTGGGTTCGCTCCTGGAAGATGGCATGTACATGCTCCGCCGGATGTCTGGTCGGCTCACCGAGTATGAGGCGTTCCGTGACGAAGTGCGTCATCTGCTTGCACGTCTTGATGCGGTCGTCCCGCCTGACATGCCGGTGGCGGAACGTGAAGCCTCCCATATCAGGGAGGCGGTCACCCCGGGGAACACGGGGCTTGATGCCCGAGCCCTGGTTCACCAGGCGGAAGAGGTGCGCCAGGTGGCCAACGACATGGAGGGGGCCCTGCGCCGCCATCAGGAAGGCGCAATCGCGCTTGCCCGTGCGTACGCCACACTCCGGGGTCATCGCGGGTGGCCGGACGGTCTCTCAACCCAAAAGTCCGAACTCCACTCAAGCACCGAAATTCCGGCGTGGATCCCAAAGGCATGGTTGCCTCCATCCCCGCACGCCGGACGGATCGTCGACCAGTTGGCAAGCGGTCGGGCATCCCTGCTTTCAGACCTTGAACTTGACAGCTATCCGGTCGGACCGCAAGGACGCGAACCAGTCGTCCAGTTCGAGGACGGCGGCGTGATGCCCCTACGCGTGGTTCGATGGGATGATGCCGTGCAGAATTTCCACCCGCTTGGGCAGGTGCCTCACCCGCGGGGTCTCAAGTACCGCCCGCGCGATGCCGGTCCCGATGCCCAGCCTGCGTGACGCGCCGAGACCAATACGGTCAGTGGTTCGGACCACGTTGGGGTCCGGGACGTCCAAGGCACGAACGGAACCAAGACGCAGCCTCCTGAACGCGGTGTTCCTGCCAGTATTGACACGTCATGTGACCACTTGTCACAACCCTCGCGGACAACCACCTGAGCGCGCTACGGCGGGTATTGCCACCGAAAAAGCGCCCAGTCGGACGGGTACGTGGTTGCCAACACACCTGCATGAGCGGTGACGCACAGACCGCTTCATCACATCGGCACGAACACGGGAGCATGCACCATGAGATTTGAAGGGCAAACCATCCTGATCACCGGCGCATCGTCCGGGATCGGCACGGGGTACGCGCAAGAGTTCGCCAGGCGTGGTGCAAACCTGATCCTCGTGGCTCGCTCGGGCGATCGTCTGCGAACCTTGGCGTCCCAACTCCATGAGCGCCACGGGATTACTGCGGAACCGATTTCGACCGACCTTGCCGTGCCGGACGGCACCGCAGGGCTTCTCGAACTCATTGGGCGTGCCGGCCATCACGTGGACGGTGTCGTGAACAACGCGGGGTTCGGGGACCACGGCGACGTCGCAACTGCCGACCCTCACCGACTTTCCTCAATGGTCACCCTGAATTGCACGGCACTGGTCGAACTGACCCGTGCAACGTTGCCACGGATGGTCGCGAACCGGCGTGGTGTCGTCGTGAATGTCGCCAGCACGGCCGCATTCCAACCACTCCCGACGATGGCGGTCTATGCCGCCACCAAAGCCTTCGTGCTTTCGTTCACCGAAGCGCTCTGGGACGAAGTCCGTGGCACCGGGGTTCGTGTGGTCGCCATCTGCCCAGGCGCCACTGACACTCCGTTCTTCACGGCCGCCAATGCCACCAGCACGCGCATGTCAGCGAGACCAAAGCGATCGGTCGAACAGGTCGTTGCGACAACCTTCCGCGGTCTCGAACAGGATCGTCCGAGCATCGTTGACGGCGGACTGAACACTCTCCTCGCGACGGGAAGCCGGTTCTCGCCGAGGCGCCTGGCAATGACGATCGCACGGGCGGTCGTGGCCAAAAGGTGAACCGGGTGACCCGCTAGGAACGATGATGCCCAGTTGCCTGGGCCGTGACCGCTTCGCGAATGAGATCAGAACATGTGTCGGCACTACTCACGGCAGTCAGCCAACCTAGCCTCAACCACGTCGGTCTAGGAACCGGGAGGTGCAGTCGCTCCTCGAGCGAACAGTCCGTGCGTGACCACCGACAACCATCGTTCGCGAACGGTTGGGGATGCCTCGCTGGGTGCGGTCCCGGCAAGCAGGTAGATGTCCAGGACGGTGAGGTCGTCCCGCAAGTCGCCGGTCGACCGACCAGCAGCGATGATCCCGTTGACCGCGACCGAGATCCTGGCGTCGGCCTCGGGGTTCTCGCCGGAAGCACCCAACTTCTTGGCTGCCGTCTTCGCCACCTGGTTCGATGCGCCGGCCTCGAGCACCCGGGAAAGAAACGCCTTGAGTGCACCCGCCGGTGGTGCACCAGCGAGTACCCGCGCCAGGGTCGCCTCCGCATCATCGGCAACGACATCGAAGAACTCGCTGACCACCGCCCCGACGAGATCAGTCTTTGTCGGAAAGTGGCGGTACAGGGTGCCAACCGCGACACCCGCCGCCCGGGCAATCTGGTCCATGCCAACATCAGGACCGTGCACACGCACGAGTTCGCGAGTGGCATCCAAAATGAGCGCACGGTTCCGCACCGCGTCAGCCCTGCGTGGACCTGTGGTCGTCATCGCCCCACACCTGGAGTCCCTACCAAGTGAGCCGATGCCCAGGATCGCGTCCTCGGACCCATCATTTTCGTGTCAACACGACCGTTCTCGCCTGACCGCACCACACGCATCCCGATCACGCGCCGACGAATGACCGCAGGCCATCGATCAGGCGGTCGACGTCGTCGTCGTCGTTGTACGGAGCCAGGCCCATCCGCAAACCGTGGGTGTCCCCGGAACCGAGATGCTTGAACGCCTCGTAGGCGTAGAAGGAACCCGCCGGTGCCTGAACGTCGCGGGATGCAAGAAACCGTGACGCCTCCGCCGACCGGCCACCCGAGACGGTCGCAAGCAGTGTCGGTGTGCGGTCGGCAGCACGTGAATGCAACTCATACCACTCACTAAGTTCTGCCAACGCGGACTCAATTCGGTTCCGCAGACGCGTCTCGTGCACATGGATCGCCGAATAGGACGCACGCAAGCGGTCCCGCCTCGCCACCGCAAGGCCCGGTGCAATCCCGGAAATGAAATCGACCGCCGCGGTCGCACCGGCCATCATCTCGTACGGCAGGGTGCCGAATTCGAATCGTTCCGGAACGACGTTCGTCGCAGGCAGCAACTTGTCGGGTGCGATGGTCTCCAGGAGTGCGGGTGCTGACCCGAGGACTGCGCAGTGGGGGCCAAGGAACTTGTACGGAGAACAGACGTAGAAGTCTGCCCCGAGTGCAGTCATGTCGACGAATTCATGTGCCGCGTGATGCACACCATCCACCCATGTCAGCGCCCCGGCCGCGTGCGCCAAATCGGCAACCGCCCGAACCGATGGCTTGGTGCCAATCAGGTTCGATGCCGCGGTGATCGCGACAATTCGCGTTTGTGGACCAAGCATCGCGTTGAGGGACGCCATGTCGACCTCGCCCGTCTCCGGATCAAACCCAAGCCATCGCACCGTTGCGCTGACTGCCTCGGCGGCCTGTATCCACGGACGGATATTGGAGTCGTGATCGAGGCGCGAGACGATCACTTCGTCTCCCGGACCCCACCCCTTCGCGAGGTTGCGCGAAAAGTCGTAGACAATCTGCGTGGCACTGCGCCCATAGACGATGCCCCGTGGGTCTATCCCGAGGAAGTCTCCGAACGCCTGCCGGAAGGCGGTCACGGCGTCATCTGCATTCCGTTCCGACAGGAGCGACCGACCCCGGTTCGAGAGTGGTCCCGTCAAGGTCGACGCAATAGCCTCGCCGACCTGACGCGGCGTCTGCGTGCCACCGGGACCATCGAAATGAGCAATCCCGGAGGCGAGTGATGGAAACTGCGCGCGCAATGTTGGAATGTCGAAACTCATCACTGCTCCCACTGCTCCCACTGCTCCCACTGCTCCCTGACGGGTGACATCGTTCGCCTACTGTACGCAAGTGCTGCGCCGACGGGAATCATCCAGCCGCCCACCGCGCGGGGACAAAGCCGAGGACGAGCGCGCACCCAACCGAAATCGTGACCCCACCCACGATTTGGGCGGGCGTCAGCCGTTCACCCAAGAGCACCGCGCCAATCGCAACGGCAACCAGGGTGACCGCGAACTCGACGCTGATCGCGATTGTCGCTCCGACCTCAGCAACCAGCCGGAAGTACATGATGTAGGTGAGGCAACTGCAAAGTCCCGCCAGGAGGAAGAGTTCCCCAACATCAGCGAGCGTTGGGGTGACGGGTACCGGCACCACCAAGAGTAGCGGGAATGCCACGATCCCACCGAACAGGAATGCGCCGATCGTCTGCTCCCACGACCCAACTGCCTGAAGCGAATTGCGGGCGACATTGCTGCCGATCGCCGCCGAAAATGATCCGAAGAGTGATGCCGCACAGCCGATGGCGAAGTCTGACGTGAACGGGACCGAAGGAAAGCCAACGAGCAAGACGATGCCCCCGATCCCGACAACAAGTCCAATCCGCCCATTGCGCGTGACCTTCTCGATGCCCCAAGCCTGCCCGATCTCCATTGAGAAGAGCGGGATTGTTCCCACGATGATTGCCGCCATTGCCGTTCCAATCCGGGGTGCCGCATAGGAGAGCCCCAGGAGTTGCCCTGCCACGGTTGTTGACCCAACCATCGCGAGGGGTCGCCACGCGCCTCCGAAATTCAGCCGGCGCCGCATTGCAACCGAAAGCAAGCCGACGATCACGCAGGCGGCAAACGCCCGGAGCGAGACCGCACCGACCCAACCAAACACGGCCACAACCCGCACGATCAGGGTGAAAGAGATCCCCCAGATCACCGCCAGGGAAATGTAGTGACTCACCTGGCGCGCGTTCACCCGCCAACTCCATCCGACAACCGGGCATCCGCGTGAACAGGCACCCCCGCTACTCCTTCACGCCAACATCAAAAGCCTGCCCGTTGGTTGCCTGCATCAACTCGGCGAACGTCGTCGGATAGACATAATGTGGATGCCCACCGGCCGCCCACACCACGTCCCATGACCCCAAGTGCAGATCGACAACCGTCCTGATCGGTTTCGGGTGACCGAGTGGCGCCACGCCACCGATCGGTTGCCCGGTGTGTTCCCGGACAAACTCCGCACCGGGGCGTCGCACCGTCTGTGCCCCCACGAATGCAGCGATCCGCCCCAGGTCAGCGCGGTGCTGCCCGGAAGTGATCACCAGCAACGGGTCGCCATCGGCCTCAAACACCAGGGAGTTCGCGACCTGTCCGACTTCAATGTCGAGTTGTGCCGCCGCCGTGACGGCAGTTGGTGAACCCTCCAGTGTCTCGACAATCCTGGTCCGGATCCCACACGCCTCAAGCGCAGCCTGTACGCGCACCCCGTTGGGATGCATTGTCACGATTTCTCGGTATGCCACCGTGACCTTCCTTTCAGGGCCCGACCGAAACCTCGTCACGCGCATCCACGCGTCATCGCGGTTTGACGAACTGTGCCAAACCGGCAGCGTCCAATCGCGCGACTGGCTCATATTGGATCAGTCGCGCGGTCCGTCAGACGCGCAGCGCCTGGGCCACCGCGTGCCGGATGTCACTGGGTAGCGGGGCAACCAGTTCGATCCTCACGCCAGTTTCCGGGTGGTGGAAGGTCACCCGCCACGCGTGCAGCGCCTGTCTCTCCATGCCGTATTCGTTCGTGCCGCCGTACAGGCCATCACCAATGATCGGGTGCCCTGCAGACGCAAGGTGCAGGCGCAATTGATGGGTACGACCCGATCGCGGTCGCAGGGCGACCAAACTGACCGAGCGCCCGCGCGCGACCGCACGGAAGTTGGTCTCACTCCATCCGGCGACCTTCGGCAACGGATCGCCGGTCGGTGAATGGGTAGGAGCCACCCTCACCTCTTCCTCGTCCACCATCCGTTGCCTGGTCAGATGCCCCATTACAGGACCCGTCCACCCGGCAATGTGCCCGGACGCCGGTACGTTGCCTGAGGCAAGTGCCAGGTAATCACGTTCGAGTGGTGACCGGTCACGGTGGAGAGAGAGAAGCCTCGCCGTGCGACTGTCGCGAGCAAACAGGAGAACGCCGGACGTGTCCCGGTCAATCCTATGGATGGGACGCACGGCGTCCACCGATCGCCCTTCGAGGCGGTACCGGGCGGCCACGGCATTTGCAACCGTGCCCGTCTGTTCACTGCGGGCGGGATGGGCCAGTTGGCCCGCGGGCTTCGCCACCGCGAGGAGATACGCATCCTCATACAGGACTTCGAGGCTCAGTCCCGGCTCAGGAATGACGGTGGAAACGATATCGGGAAAGGTCACTGACACCATGTCACCGGGAACGCAATGCCGGTGTTGTGCTTCCACCCTGAGGCCATTGACCTCGACAACCCCGTCGCGCCACGCCCGCGCCCTCTCCGGTTGGGACAAACCAAGGATGTGGCGCAGGACCGAGCCGACCCGCCAAACCGGATGCCTTCCGTCGGTACCCATTAGTGGAACCGTGCAGCGCAGATGCCGGATGCCATGCTTCGATTCTCCCCAACCCCCTCCCGTCCTGGAAACTTCTCCATTGGTCATCACTCCATGATCAGGCCACATCGCCAACACTCGCCACTGGTGGTGGACGGTGTCGACCGTCGCCGGATGCACAATGTGTTTGACATCTACACTTCGCACGTTATGATTTGTGATAGAACCGCACGGTCATATCAACCACTTTCTTGAGGGATTGCTGCAACCATCATGAATTCACGTGCACGTAATGCAGACGCGCTTTTGATACTGAAGGTCGAGCGGATTTGGGCGACCTCCCCATTCACCAAATCCGTTCAGCGCCACAGTCGGAACCCCCATCTCCTCCAGAGCATCGATGCGTACGTCGATCGCCTTTCCACCAACCATCGGTCACCTGGGCTCAACGTCGAGAAGCTTGGGGACGGAAAGAGACGCTCGTTCTGGTCCGCACGGGTCGACGGCGAGACAAGGCTCATCCCGGTGCCAATCAACCAGACGGAAACTCGCAGTTGTCCACATTGACCATCACCAGGCGGCCGATCGCTGGACGGACGCACATGCGAGCAAGGCCGAAACCGTCCTGGCCGAAATTGCCGATGTGCCCCGATACGGGTCGGTGGACCAACTCATCGGACAGGTAGGCGTCCCACGTCTCGCCGAGACAATGCGAGCCGTTGACGGCCTGGCCCAGTTCCGGCACATGATGGCCCGCGGGATTGAAACCTACTTCACACCTCTCGATGAGCGTCAGCGTGACTTGGTCGATATGAACCCCGCGACACCGTTTTTGGTTCTTGGTGGGCCAGGAACGGGAAAGACCGTCATTGCAATGCACCGCCTTGTCAGATGTGCGTCTGAACCGACCGCCGGACCGGTCCTCTCCCTGTGTTTCAATCGTCCACGTGCCCAGGCAGTCGGACAGATGGCCGAGGCGCTCGCCAACGGTCCCCTTCCGTCCCACGTTGAGATCATGACCATGCATGACTGGTGCCTGCAGTTGATTGTCCGTTCGGGTGGAAAAATCCCGGTACTCCCGGGCAACGTGAACGGTCCCACACCGGACACCCTTCGCCAATTGACCTTCAGGCATTTCAGGCATTTCAGGCAATTGACGAACGACCAGAGGACCGCGCTTGGCGGACGCAACGGGCGGTTCGTCCACGAAGAGATTTCAGCAGTTATTAAGCAGTCAAACCTGATGACGCGCGAAGCCTATCTCGGCATTGACCGTGGATGGCGCGGTGAACGCCTCGGGGAGGGCGCGCGTCACGCTATCTGGTCTGTCTGGGAGATGGTCCAGGCGGAACTCGGAGACAAAGGCATCGCCGATTGGGACGACCTGCCCCGGCTTGCGACAGACGCATTGACCACCTCCTCAACATCGGTGCGTCCATATCGGGAAATCATCATTGATGAAGTCCAAGATGCAACCCCGGGGATCATCGACCTGTGTCGTCGGCAACTGCCGGGTACCGGTACTGGCCTGTTTGCGTTCGCTGACCCGGTCCAACGCCTGTACAACCGGCCTTTCAGAGCAAATAGGGATGCCATCGCACCACACGTGACGACCCGTCGATGGATTAGCAAGGACTACCGCACCACGCAGCAGGTCTGGAACCTCGCGAAGGCATGGCGGGTTGCCGATCAGTCCCGCGACGACGTTGCCGAGGCAGCTATCGATCCGGACCGACCCGGACCCGCGCCGAAGCGTTGCATCGAGACGTCGTCCGGAGATGCGTTGAACGCGTTGCTCGATGCGGTCGTCGAGGCCGCAACCCAGGTGAACCCGGGGCTCATCGGGGTCATCTATCTTGGAGATGCGCGCGGCACAGAAATACGGAACCGCCGGACGGACCGGATGGTCGCCTCGACGATTATTGACGGTCGAACCGAGATGCTCATGGGCGCGCCAACCGTGAAACTCATGACAATGCGTCGATCGAAGGGCCTCGACTTTCCAACGGTGTTCATCCTGATGCCCACGTGCCCGGACCACTCCCGGGACCCGATTACCTGGCAGGACAACGCACTGACCGACGAGGCCCGCCATGCCTTCTACGTCGCGGCCACCCGGGCCTCTCACGCGCTGAACATAGTCGCCAGTGACACCACGCCACACCCGTTCCTGTCCGCACTTGACCCGTTCACGTCTGTGGTGGCAGGTTCGAGGGGGCAACTCTGGAGAAATCGTCATGGGGGTGACGACGCACCTGATGGGATTGCGCCGGACTTGCCGGTCGTTGACAACGGCGCGTGAACGGCCGCGTCTTCCGGGTTGCACAGCCGTGCGCCGCACGTGATGATTGCACCCGATGGCAACGTTGATCCTTCGCCTCGGCTATTCGTGCAAGCCACGTCGGCGTCCCGACGTGATCTCTGCGATCCGTCAGATTGACGCGATTGGAGCGCCGGTTGGCTGGCCCGGGGGACGCTTTGTCAGTGTCGACACCCGCAGTGCTGGTGAACCAGACCTCGAGGTTGAATACCTGTTCTCAAGCCTCTCCGACATGGAGGCGCACGAGGGACGCTTGCGCGAGGCACTCCGATTTGCCTCACGGGACGGAGGTATGGATTCGTCTTCGTGGCAGGAAACGCTGTTGACCGCGCCCGGCACACGCCGGTACCTGAGCGTCATGCCTGACCACCCCAGCACGCGCCGGGATGATCAGCGCCCAGTATCCCTGCACGCTTCGGGGGATGCGTCAGGAACGAGGCACATTGACGAACCGGCCAACCGGACCGCAGATCCGGCAAGACCATCGTCCCCAGAGACTGAGCCATTGACAAGTCCCACTCTGGATGACGGGTTCGATGATGACGATGAGCCACCCGACGATGACGACGACCTTTCCGACTACGACGCCTCAAGCCTCGTGCCTGATCCGTCCATTCCGCCGGAACTTTCACGTCTGGAGCGTCAAGCCGCCGTTGAAGCAGTGATGCGCGACTTGCCGGGGGGGGTGCAACGGGGCTTTCCCACTAGCACTCCCCCAACCACGGGAAATCGACGACGCCCACCCGAACGACCCTGACCATCCCAAGTCACGGCCCGTTCACGCCAGATGCTTGGCAAACCACTCAAGCGTGTCGTGCCAAGCCTGAACCGACGCAGCCTCGGCGTACACCTGCGGGCGGGTGTCGTTGAAGAACGCGTGGCCGGCTGCCGGGTACACCTTCAAGTCGTGCACGATGCCCGACGCCTCGAGAGCCGATGCAACGACCGGAATGCTGGCGTTCACGCGCTCGTCAGTCTCACCGTAGACGCCCAGACAACTTGCCCGAATCTCGCCGAGTTCGTCCGGGAACCCTGGTGGCCCATAGAAGGGCACCACGGCCCGCAATCCCGGTTCGCGACACGCGACATTCCACGTCACGCTGCCACCAAAGCAGTAGCCCGTCATCCCGATTGCGTCTCCGCGGACCGCTGGATCTGCACGCAACATTGCCATCGCCGCGCGGAAATCACCCACGAAAAGATCTGCCTTGCCGGGTGCGGTCAGGGCCGCTCCACGCTGATTTGCCGGAACAGCCTCCGTACCACCTTCACGGGAAAGCAGGTCAAGGTGTAGCGCGACGTATCCGGCCTTCGCGAACCTCCGGGCGACATCGCGGAAGTGTTCGGCGGTTCCAGCATTCTCGTGACAGATCATGATCGCGGGAAATGGACCATCACCGCGCGGCCTCACAAGGTAGCCCGCAACCTCCACTTCACCGTTCACGACAATGACGTCTGACGCGACGACAGCAGGATCATCGGGCGTGACCGAAGCGGGGCTGGATGCGTCACCCGGCGTCGAATACGCCGGCGGTGACGACTGCGCCTGGGCAGAGTATGGACGGACGCCGAGTGCGAGCAGGACTGACGCAGCCGTGCCAATTCCTCCCGTCATTCTTGCAACCCGTTCGATCAGGTCGCGTCGGGGCAGCACTCCATCCTCATAGCCATCGGCAAATTCGGTTGCCAAATACCGTTGGGTGATATTCAACCGGTCAAGCGCCGTTACGGCTCCTGCACACCCCGTATCTGACTCTTTGAGGCTCATGGTTCAACTCTCCCTCTTGTTACCCCGGACTTGTCCGAACAAACACTCCTGAGCTCCCATCAGGGCCGCCCGTTGCCTAAGTCTAGCGCGACATCCCGCCACGTCCCCGACGGCGATAGGCAACCCAGCGGACGCTCTGGCGCATCACGGACACATCCGGCGCGTTATTGCCGCCGGACGGTTTTGACGAAAGCGAACTTGCCGCGGCCGCAATTGCGGTGCGATCAGGTTCCAACGCAATGCCAAGTCAATGCGAGTGATCGCAAAGGCTGTCGTGTCGGGAGGGACCAGCGAGATGGTGGCGACGAGACCTGCGATCGAAAAAACGGAAAGCAGCGCATCTCCAATCTCGGAGGACAACGGCGTTCTCGGGCCGGATCTTGGCATGGCCCCACCGAGCGACACGGTGGTGACGACCACACCGGCTTCACCTTCCGAAATTCTGACCCGCGAAGGTGTTGGATCGGAAAGGGCGACAGGGACCGTTCCACCGTTCGTTGCGCTGATGTACTCGTCAACAACCCGGGCGAACGCCCAAATCGCCGACGCAGGAGCCGCCTCACACCCCGAATTCGGGGCGCGTCCCCGAACCATGCGTTCGGTGCGTCTCGCCACCGATCGTGAGGTCTTGCATCCGGCGTGGTTCGACGCGCTTCCGGCAAGTCTTGATGACCTCCGCACCGAACACGTTGCCAGCGCCGAAACCGCACCAATTGAGGCGAAAACGCGGAAAACCCTGGTCTCACTCTCGCCCCAGCTGCCACTGGCCACGAGGCCATCGCGTCCGCGCCTGGCGCTCCCAGGGAACGCATGGCCTTGGTGGGGGTGGGCAGTCTATGCATCGACAATCGGCGTTGTCGTCTTTGCTGCGCTCTACATCGCCGCCCTTGCACGGCTTCTCCTGCCTCGCACACAGCGTTTCTGGGCATTCCGATCACGCCAAGCCGCCGGCGACTACCTCCTATCGGTCACGGCAGCATGCCTGTTCGCAGCGGGTATCTGGGTCGTCGCACAGCCAGCGTTCAGCCACGAAATCGACTACGCCCTCGCCGCGCCGACTGTGGAATTGACACCTACGCTCACACCGGACGGCGTGGTAGCTGACACCGACCCATCAATGAACGCATCGTCCTCAGTTGCCGTCGATTCGGATGAACCCGGGCTGGCTTTGGGTGGCGTGGCCGAAGTGATGTCCCTCGAAACCGCTGGAACTGATCCCATTGCTACGCACGATGGTGCGGAGTTCTTGCACGCCAGCATGCCGAGTACGGAAGCGACGTCGCCCGCCGAGCACGTTGCCGAACCTGCTCCACCAGTCGCTCAATCCCAAGTCAGCGTGTCGCCAGCCCAAGCGGCCGTGAGCGGGATGTTGCGCGTCGTCGTCGCCAATACCGGTGGTCGCGGCGTCGCATTCCGCACTAGTCCCCAATGGGATGACCGGACGGTACCCAAGGTTGCATTCCGGGAAGGCACATCACTGACCATCGTGACCTCAGGGATCGTGGGTGACGATGGATCAGGTGGGAAGGGCAACTGGTTGATGGTCCGCGACAGCGTTGGACGCACGGGGTACGTACCGGCCCAGTTCACGACGGCTCGCTAGCTGTTGTCTCTCACAACGTTGTTGACAGGGAAGCGAGGCGGGAGATGGGGGTGAGGCCCTTGATGCCGAGGTGCGGTCGGTCGTGGTTGTAGTATTCCACGAAGGTGTCCAGTGCACGTTGACGCTCGTCCTCGCTCGCCAGCGGGTGGAGGTACAGGCATTCGCGCATGACGGATTGGAACCAGCGCTCGACCTTCCCGTTCGTCTGTGGCCGGTACGGCCGGGTCCGGCGGGCACCCACGCCCAGGTCCGCGCACGCCGCCTTCCATACTCCGGAGACGTACTGGCTCCCGTTGTCCGTGAGCACCCGCTGCACTGGGATCCCGAGCCGACGGAAGT
>CANFGH010000037.1 GCA_947446285.1 Chloroflexota bacterium | reverse complement strand
GTCCTGTGGCGCAAGGGGAGTTTCGGCACGCAGTCCGGGAGTGGTGCACGGTTTGCCGGTGCCATGCTGCCGGTCGCGGCGACCTGCCGGATGCACGGCCTGGACCTGTTCGCCTATCTGGCCGAGATCTGCACCGCGAGCATGGCCGGCCATGCCGTCCCCCAGATCCTCCCCGCCCTCGCCTGATCCCAGGCTGCCTTCAGGCTGCACCGGACGTGGCAGGACCAGTCACCAGTTGCGCGTTCCCAACTGACCCCCGTGAACGGTTGCCCTTGGTTGGCGCGGGCACCGGCGACATTAGCTGCGGGGAAGGACCACAGGGGCGGAGGCCGGTTCATCGCCCTCAACGCAAAGCTCAAACGGTCTAGCGCCGAACTCCGGAAGCGGTGCGCGCAGACACCAGCGCTAACCGTTCAGCCGTGGGGCGCACCCCCACACGAATTAGAACACCGGTGAATGAGAGTAGTCTGCGACATGAGAGTCTGCAGATGCCTTTAGTGAGGCTTGCATATTCCTCAGATCACCGCGCACTGTCGTTCGCCAATAGCGGCGACGGAAACGATTCATGGCGGACCGCGGTAGAGATAACTGAATCCTCAGCTTCTACAAAGAGTCTTACCGAAAGCCCAACACGGAGTACCGTCTGTTGAACACCCAGATCCGTTGACTTGGGGGGGGACAGGCTCCCTGACGAGGATTCGAACCTCGAACCTACCGGTTAACAGCCGGGCGCTCTACCGTTGAGCTATCAGGGAATGAACAGATAGGCGACGAAGTGTCCGCGCAATTCCGGAGTGACTATACCAAGGCACCCGCTGTGCAACCGACTGACAACGGCTGACTTGATACTAGAAAAAAGGGGTTTTCAGCTCTCCAGATAGTCCTGAAGTTGCCGGCTCCTTGAGGGATGACGCAGCTTGCGCATAGCCTTGGCCTCGATCTGCCGGACCCGTTCCCGCGTGACGTTGAACTCCCGGCCAACCTCCTCAAGCGTGCGCTGCAGACCGTCGTCAATGCCAAATCTCCGGCGTACGACATCTGCTTCGCGTGGAGACAGGCTCTCAAGAACCTGCGCAATGTGGTCACGCATCATTCCTTGGACCGCGATATCGGACGGGGCATCCATCGACAAGTCAGGAATGAACTCGCCGATCACGCTATCACTGTCGTCGTCACCACCGCGCTTGGTGTCAAGTGAAATCGGGGTCTGGCTGATCTTGAGGAGGTCACGAACACGATCGACAGTCACACCAGCCTCGACCGCGATTTCGTCATCCGTAGGTTCACGTCCGAGTTCTTGAGACAACCGGCGTTGCTGGCGGATCACACGGTTTAGTGTCTCCACCATGTGGACAGGAATCCGGATCGTCCGACCTTGGTCGGCGATCGCCCGGTTGATGGCCTGTCGGATCCACCAGGTTGCATACGTCGAGAACTTGAAACCGCGTGTGTGGTCGAACTTCTCGACGGCCCTAATCAGACCGATGTTGCCTTCCTGGATGAGGTCCAGCAGGCTCATGCCCCGTCCAATGAACCGCTTGGCAATACTTACGACTAGTCTCAGGTTTGCCTCGATGAGTTCCCGGCGCGCTGCCAAACCATCCTCAAGAATCAAGGTCAACTGCCTACGACTACCGAGATCCGCCGAGGTCATGGTGTGACTTTGCGCCTCTGCACGGACCCCTTCAACCATCCGCTGCCCAATCAATCGCTCCTGGGCCCCGGTAAGCAGTCGGACTTTGCCAATCTCTCTCAAGTACAGGCGTACCGGGTCATCGACAAGGCTGTTCTCCAACTCGGCAATTGCTTCGAAAACTTCATCGGGCGAAGGCACATCAAGGGCCGCAACCTCGGCCAAGTCAGGCTCTGCCAGATCAAGTTCAGAAACGATCCCGCCTTCGGCGACGCCAGACACTGGGAAGCCGGTTTGGGATATTGCCAATCGCCCCACAAACGTCTCGGGATCTCCGGGTCCTGAAAGCGGACTGGAAAGCATTACCGCGCCCTCCCCAACGACTCCTGCAGCAATCTCACCGACCACGACACCTGTGAACTGAGCCACCGTTTCATCCCGATCCACGACACCGCTGATCGCTGAACCCAACCACGCGTCACCATCGCGCCCACCCGTCGCCCCTGCACGGTCCGGTGTGACCACTTTCATCCCCTCGTCCCGCTATATCCGCACCGGCCCACAGATTGATCGCAGATCACGCAAACGCTGTGCCGCGGCTTTGGTCAAGATGGACCCGACCGAGTTGGGACGCTAGCCTTTCAACCTGCCTTTGGAGAAAAACGCGTTCGTCGGGAGGGAGTTCCTCCTGTAGCAAGTATTGGGCATCCCTGATCTTTTCACGCAGGCGACGTTCACGCAATCGACGTGCGGCGGCGATCAGGCTTGGCACCTGATGGGCGTCCGCCTCCCGCGTTACGTTCAGCGGCATTGGACGCCCCGCAGGCACCCGCAACCGATCAATCACCCTACCGATCACCTCATCAGGAACAAACATCTCCCCGTCCGGCAACACCATCAAACGCTCAATCACGACACGCCACTCGGATTGAAGAAAATCCTCTGGACCAATAATATATCGCACATGCCGAATGAGGCGCAGGTTGGCGATCAGTTCCTTCACGATAAACCGCTCAAGGGGATCTTCCGGGTCAGTCAAGTCCTGTGCCTGCAAACTACGTCCAAACGGTCCCGAACCTACACCAGATTGGTGTGAAGGAAGATCGGGCTGCGATGGGTCACGAGGAGAATTGACCTGCGATCCACCGGGGACGTCTGTCATGCCTGCTTCCGTCGCGCGTGCCTGCAGTTGCGTAGCGGTCCTGGCAGATTCCAGACGCATTGCCTGCCTGACTGCACCCTCAGCGCGGCTCACTTCGGACTGGACTGCCCGGAGATCCAGACGAAGTCGCTGCGCGATCCGGTCGATGTAATGGCTCCACTCGACGGGATCAGGAACCAGGACCAGAAACTTGGCGATTTCGCGGACGGCGTGAAGCTTGCTCTGTGGCTCATCCATCGAAACGGCCGCGATTTCCAACTCGATCTTGTGGTCCATCATCGGGACAGACGCATCGATCAATGCTTTCCACCGTGCAGGATCCTCACGAACGATCTCGTCCGGATCCTTGCCACCAGATAGAACCGCGATCCGAAGTTGGGCATTCTGGGTCGCCAGGAAGCCCCCGCGCGCAATGCTTCCCTGCGCTGGACGCGCGGACATTCCCAGTGCACTTCGGGCAACCTCCAAACCTCGCACGGTCGCCGCCTGCCCGGCTGCATCCGAATCGAGGGCGAGAACAATCGTTCGCGTGTACCGCCTCAATAGCTCGATCTGCCGCTCGGTTAACGCGGTCCCAAGCGAAGCAATGACGTTCTTGAACCCCTCCTGATGGGGCAAGACCACGTCCATGTAGCCCTCTACGATTACGGCTTGTCCAGCTTGCCTGATCGGACCTTTGGCCAAGTCAAGGCCGAACAGGGTGGCTGACTTGTCAAAGAATGGGGTCTGCGGACTGTTCAGGTACTTTGGAACCCCGTCGCCAAGCGTTCGTCCACCGAAGCCCCGCACCTGGCCGTTCGGATCTCGGATGGGGAACATCACGCGAGATCGAAACCGATCTCGACGCCCATGTTCGGTAACCATCGCGAGACCGGCGAGTTCAAGTTGCTCGAAAGTGAAACCACGCCTGACGAGCGATGTGGTGAGACCCTCCCATTCGTCGGGTGCCCACCCGAGTCCGAACTGTTCGATCGTGGCGCGGGTTACTGCGCGCCGGCGCAAGTAGGCGCGAGCCTCACCCGAATCCCTGCCATCCAGGAGTTGCCGCGTAAAGTAAGCCGAAGCCTCAGCAAGTGCCTGGACCGCCGCTTGGGATTCCGGAGCGGGAGCATCGTCGGGCTTTACCGTCCGTTCCGGAAGGGGCACGCCTGTCCGACGTGAGAGTTCCTTCAAGGTCTCGGCGAAGTCCAGACCTTGCGTGTCTTGAAACCATGTGAACACATCCCCGGATTTGCCGCAACCGAAGCAGTGGTAGCGGCCTTCGTCCGGATACACCACAAACGACGGCGACTTCTCTTGATGAAATGGGCATAGCCCCTTCATCAGGCGACCGGCACGCTTCAGCGCGACCCTCGCACCGATAACTTCGGAAAGGTCTATCCGTGACTTAATCGCGTCGATCGTTGGATCTGGCATTGATCTCTAAACGGACCGCCTGCGGGGATAACGCGGGCCCATCGCCAGTCGGCTGGCATGCAAACTAAAGCGCACACAAATACGTGAGGCCCAACCCGTTGCCGGGAAGGACCTCACTATCATCGCGCATTTTGCGTTGAACAGCGATCAGGTAGCACCCTGATCTTCAGGCGACGTCTAACGGTCGCGTTCTCCGGTCGCGAGAGCCGCCTGCGCCGCCGCGAGGCGTGCGATAACGACCCGGAAAGGAGAACAAGACACGTAGTCGAGACCGGTCTGGAAACAGAATTCCACTGAAGAAGGTTCGCCTCCATGCTCGCCACAAATCCCGACCTTGAGATTTGGGCGGGTCTTGCGTCCGCGAGTCGTGCCGATTTGGAGCAACTGCCCAACGCCTTCCCGATCAAGTACCTGAAATGGATCGTCGTTCAGGATGCGGCGCTCAACATACATGGGCAGGAACCGGCTTGAGTCGTCGCGCGACAAGCCGAATGTCGTCTGCGTGAGGTCATTTGTGCCGAACGAGAAGAACTCGGCAAGTTCGGCAATCTTGTCCGCAAGAAGGGCAGCGCGAGGCAACTCGATCATGGTGCCAACCATGTACTCGATGTGTACGCCAGATCCGTCCAGTTCCTCATGGGCGACCCGGCGAACAATGCTCTCTTGGGCCCGATACTCGTTCAGGTCACTCACCAACGGGATCATGATTTCCGGATGGACAACGACCCCCTCCCGAGCCACGACAACCGCAGCGCGGAAAATCGCTCGCGCTTGCATCTCGGTGATTTCCGGATACTGGATCCCAAGTCGGCAACCTCGGAACCCAAGCATCGGGTTCTGCTCATGCAAGGCTTCGATCCGCTGCCTTACCTCATGAGCGGTGCGACCGGTGACATGAGCGAGTTCTTCAATCTGTTCGTCTTCACGTGGAAGGAACTCATGAAGCGGCGGGTCAAGAGTGCGGATCGTGACCGGAAACCCATCCATCGCCCGGAACAGGCCTTCGAAGTCCCGCTGCTGAAAAGGCAACAGGTTCTCAAGCGCGTGGCGACGATCAGCCACCGTGTCAGCTAGGATCATTTCACGCATCGTGCGGGTTCGTGGCTCTTCGGGATGATTCGGGTCATCGAAGAACATGTGTTCCGTCCGGCACAGACCGATACCCTCGGCACCGAACTCACGTGCCTTGATGGCGTCCCGCGGAACGTCCGCGTTCGCACGTACGCGCATGGTGCGGAACTCATCCGACCAAGTCATCAATATGCCGAAATCGTCACCCAACTCCGGCTCTACGGTCGGGACGAGACCGACGTAGATGTTCCCCGTCGTGCCGTCCAGAGTGATGAAGTCTCCAACATTCACGCGCACGCCGTGGCACATGAAGTGGCTGTCGTCATCACTAATCACGATGTCCTTGGCGCCAACGATGCATGACTTACCCATTCCGCGCGCCACGACGGCAGCATGGCTGGTTGGGCCACCGGTGGATGTCAGGATGCCTTGCGCTTCGATCATCCCTCGCAGGTCTTCAGGCGACGTCTCGCGACGCACCAGAATGACTTTTTCACCAGCCTTGCCTTCGGCTTCGGCGGTCTGGGCAGTAAAGCACACCTTGCCAATGGCAGCCCCGGGGCCGGCCTTGATACCCGTCGCGATTGGCTTCGCACCCGACTTCGGGTCAATGACCGGGTAGAGAAGCTGAACCAGATCTCCAGGCGGGACGCGTTGCACAGCGGTCTTGCGATCGATCACGCCCTCGTTTGCGAGGTCGACCGCAATGCGGACCGCGGCCCCACCGGTTCGCTTCCCATTACGGGTCTGCAGCATGTACAACTTGCCGCGCTCGATCGTGAACTCAAGATCTTGCATGTCCCGATAATGCTTCTCAAGACGTTCGGCAATCGCGACGAACTCGTTGTAGACACCCGGAAGCATCGGGTCATCACGCATCTCGGTGATGTGCTTCGGCGTCCGAATCCCTGCGACGACGTCCTCGCCTTGCGCATTTCGAAGGTAGTCTCCAAAGAGTTCCTTCACGCCGGTTGATGGGTTCCGCGTGAACGCGACCCCGGTGCCAGAGTCGTCTCCCATGTTTCCAAACACCATGGTCTGGACGTTGACGCCCGTGCCCAGATCATCCGAGATTTTCTCGCGACGCCGGTAGACGATTGCCCGGTCGTTGTTCCACGAACGGAACACGGCTTCAACTGCGCCTCGGAGCTGCTCATTTGGGTCCGAAGGAAAAGCGTGGCCAGTGTGGTGCTCAATAATCGCCTTGTACGCTGCAATGACTGCGAGGAGATCGGACGCCGAAAGTTCGGGGTCCGACTGCACGCCAGCCTTCACGCGCTGCGCTGAAAGCGCATGTTCGAACGCGTCCTTCTCGATCTCAAGGACCACGCTTCCGAACATCTGGATGAACCGGCGATACGAGTCGTAGGCGAAACGCGGGTTCCCGGTGGCCTTAGCCAGACCCTCGACGGTCGTGTCATTCAGACCCAGGTTCAGGATGGTGTCCATCATCCCGGGCATTGAGAACTTCGCTCCGGAGCGGACTGAGACCAAAAGAGGATTGACCGGATCGCCGAACTTCTTTCCACTCGCGTGTTCCACGTCGGCAAGTGCGACCGCGACCTGGTCCCAGCAGCCCGCAGGAAAGTGCTTGTCGTTGCGGTAGTACTCAACGCACGTTTCCGTAGTAATCGTGAAACCCGGAGGAACCGGAAGTCCGGCATTCGTCATTTCGGACAAGCCGGCACCCTTGCCTCCCAGCAAGTCGCGAAGTGTGCCGTTCCCCTCACGGAACAGCCAAACCCACTTGTTCGGCGTCCCGGCGCCGTTCGATGATGGCATTGTGATTGTCCTGTCCATTCGCTTAGGGGACGACGATGGTCAACAATGGCCTGGTCCCCGGGTGAGTGCGCTTGTGGTCTCACGACCATCAAACAGTCGCGTATATCCGGCAAAGTATACGGAGGCCCATCGCAAGTCATTGAGACAGGCCCCTTCCGGGGCCCGGGCACACACTGGAGCCCGCACTCGCGGTTGGTGACCGGGCAAGGTCAGATCAGCCGGGTCGGGTCCATGGAAGGCGCAGGCGACGATTGATCTCATCGCGGATTCCCTCCATTGGAAATCGAACTTGTTCCATGCTATCCCGGTCACGAATGGTAACCGTCCGGTCTTCCAACGATTGACTATCAACGGTGATGCAGTAAGGCGTTCCGATTTCGTCCTGGCGCCGATATCGTCGACCGACCGCGCCAGATTCGTCGTAGAGGACGAGCATCTCGCCTCGGAGCGACGAAAATACCTCATGTGAAAGTGCCACGAGGGCGGCGTCTTTCTTGACAAGAGGCAGCACGGCCACTTTCACAGGTGCGAGGCGCGGGTGGAAGCGCATCACGGTGCGAACGCCTTCCTTGTCCGCCTCCTCGTCATAGGCCTCGAGCATGAAGACTAGGCTCGATCGATCAACTCCGATTGAGGGCTCAATGACGTAAGGGGTGACCTTCTCATTGGTCTCGTCATCGAAGTAGTCCAGATCGCGACCGGACGCCTTCGCGTGCTGGGTCAGGTCGAAGTCGCCGCGGTTGGCTACACCCTGCAACTCACTCTTGCCGAACGGGAAGTCGTACATGATGTCAACCGTCCGGAGAGAGTAGTGCGCCCGCGCTCCCTCGGGATGCTCGTAAAGGTCCAGTTTGGACCGCCTCACACCGTGAGTGACGAGCCACTCCACATTGATCCCAAGCAATTCCTCGAATGCGGCATCAGCCTGGTTAGGGCGCACGAAGTATTCGAGTTCCATCTGCTCGAGTTCACGCAACCGGAAAATGAAATTGCCCGTCGTGATCTCGTTCCGAAACGCCTTCCCTATCTGGGCAATGCCAAACGGAAGCTTCTTGCGCATGGCTCCTTGGACAAGGCGGAAATTGACAAATATTGCCTGGCATGTCTCCGGGCGGAGATACGCCACGCTCGCCTCCTCCTCAACGGGACCGACAAAGGTCTTGAACATGGTGTTGAACTGCTTGATATCAGTCCAATCAAACTTTCCACAGACGGTGCAGTTTCGGGTCAAGTCGATCTGGTCGGCCCGGAAGCGGTTGTGGCAGTTTCGGCACTCAACCAACGGATCCGTGAAGTTCTCAAGGTGGCCTGACGCCTTCCAGACTGCCGGATTTGCCAAGATTGCGGAGTCGAGGCCGACAATATCGGTGCGCTTGTAGACGTAGTCTTCCCACCAAGCACGCTTGATGTTGTTCCGCAACTCCGCGCCGAGCGGACCGTGATCCCAGACACCGTTGAACCCACCATAGATTTCACTGCTCTGGAAGACGAACCCACGCCGCTTGCAAAGCGATACGAGTTTGTCCATTGTGACCGGTGCGGGGAGCGTGGCCATTCTGCGTGGGATCCTTATGATTAGTCGATGGCCCGTCGGATCGCCGTTCACGCGACCAACCAACCTAGTGGTGCGTCGCGGTTGTGAAACCCAGAGGCTGACCGGCCAAGAGTATCATTCCCTCGTTAACTTTCAATGGTTCCGTCAAGCACCAATTGCTGGGTGACGGCCAGACGTCAGACGATTGAACTTTTCACACGCTGAAGGCGTCCCCGTCACTAGCCTGTGACCTGCACATGCCAAGCGACCCGCTCCCTGGAGGATTTTGCAATGACATCGCAAAGGACGCCACGGCTCCGGGTTGCGGTCGCCGGCGTCGGCTCATTTGCGCAACGCGTCCTGATCCCGGGGTTGTGTGCATCTGAATTGGCCGAAGTTGTCGGGGTCTTCGGACCAACGCCTGTAAAGACGCGGGACATCGCCGACCGTAATGCCATCCCGCTTGCCTTCAGCGATTACGAGGTGATGCTTGACGCGGCGAATCCTGATGCCGTCGTGATCGCGACACCAAACGACATCCACCTTCCGATGGCGCTCGCAGCAGCCCAGCGAGGCGTGCACATTCTGTGTGAAAAGCCACTCGGCATTGACCTCGAGCAGGCAATCGTGATGCATGATTGCGCTGCAAGGGCCGGGGTTCGCACGGCCGTCAACTTCACCTACCGCTCGACCACTTCATTCCGTCACCTCCGGCATCTCATCCGGTCAGGACATATCGGTGAACTCCGTCACTTCACCGTTACCTTTCATCAGGACATCCGCGCCAATCCGCTCGCTCCACTGGGTTTTCGGATGATGCGCGAACGCGGTGGCGGGTCACTCCTCGATGTCGGCATCCACATGATCGACACCGTGCGGTGGCTCGCGGGAGAGTTCCGTTCGGTTGCCGGAACCGCATCAACGGTTGTCCGGTCCAGACCGACGGCTGACGGACACGTGGGGGAGGTGACCGCGGACGATACAGCGTCGTTCGTCGCGACCATGAACAGCGGGGCAACCGGGATCATTCAGGTGAGTCAGGTTGCCTTCGGACGAAGCGGGTTTCGACGTATCGAACTATTCGGGTCGAAAGGTTCTGCCCTCATGGAAGAGGAGCGCAACCAGGCGACCGCGATCAAGGTGGCTGGAACCGCAACGACCGGACTGCAAGACGAGCCAACCCCTGACGGGCTTCATGTGGCGTTCGAAGATTTCCCGCGAACGCACGCCGAGAGAATGTTGAGATCCATTGCAGGGCTGCTGCCCGTGCACGGCGACGACCCCTGGCCAACCTTTGCCGATGGCCTGATTGCACATCGGGTTTTAGATGCCATTGAGAGGTCGGCCTCTTTGGGTAAGTGGATCGACATCCCCTAGCGATCCCACATCAGGATTCGTCTCATTTTCAACCAATTTAGAATGGTTTGAGGAACGTCAGTTGTGATGTCGCAGCGTGCGCAACGTCTAGGATGTTTCCGGGCAGGAAACCCCAAAGGCACGCAACGACGGAAAGCACAAAGAGAAACCGCTCCGGTGCAACCGACAGGTGGGCGGGACCGACGACGAACCGTCGCGTGGGAACGCTAACGAGCAGGGAGTAGGTCGTCACAAGAGACGTGATGCCAAGTGCGAACGCGAGACGCCAATCGGAAAGTGCAAGCGCCTGCATGACTGCCCAGCGCGACGCGAAGCCTCCAAAGGGGGGGACGCCACTCATCGCGATTGCGCCAAGGACGAACGCGACGCGTGCGACCCACCCCTGTTCGCGTGCGACCACAATCGGTCGAACGTCGAGGGGTCGACCACGTTCGTCCTCGTTGTCGCCTAACGCTTGAGCCGATGAGGTCGGCGTCGTCTCGATTTCGGTAGCTGCACCGATCAAGACGATCGCCACCAGGCAGTGGTGCGCCAGAGCGACCAGAGCACCGGCAACTCCAATTCGCGTCGACGTCCCGAAACCTAAGAGCACCGCGCCAAGGTTTCCCATCAGCGCATACCCGATCCGCCGACGCAGTCTTCCTGGAGCGACCGTTCCTAAGGCACCACCAACTGCAGTCAATAATCCACCGACGGTCAGTAAGTGCGACGCTGCTATGGGACCGGAAAGTTGCGGCAACGCGGTCAACGTTGCCAGCATCAGTCCGAGAGTCGCGGGGACGACGACAGCGAGAGCAAGCATCGACGCGCCAGGCCCTGGCCGCTGTGACGCTGACGGCACCCAGAAATACAGTGGCACGATCCCGACGCTGAGTGCGAAACCCGTGCTGAGCACCGCCACCACGAATGCATCGGTGACAAGACCGCCCGGGCTAACCTTCTGAACATCGGCGAGGGCAAATCCAGCCACCAAGGTGATTGCGCCAATACTCGCCATGGTGAGGTACGCAGTTCCGGCGACGCCCCCCTGCCAGTCATCCCGCTCGGTTGCCATCAGCATCGCCACAAGCAGCACTGCGAGGTGAACTCCGGCCCCAGCAACACGAAGGGAGTCCCCTGCAAAGGCACTCGCGCTCGTCGCAGCCACAACGAGAGCCGCGATGACCGCTACCTCGCCTTGCCTGCGAGTTAGGACGTGATAGATCGAAATCAAAGCACCACCAATGGAGATGATGACAATCTGCAAACGTCCAATCGCAGGCAGGGACCCGGACACCGAACTCATCGCGGTCAACCCGCTCACAGGCGCCTGCCATGCCCCGTATGCCCCAGCCGTCAGACCACAGAGCACTATCAGGGATGCGATGCCACGCCCGATCCGGCCTGCTCGCCCGAAAAGCGCCCCCAGCGCGGCGGCAACAACTGGGCTGACGAACGACAGGAAGCTCGGCGTCCAGACTGCGTGCAATGCTTCCAAGGTCATCGAGGTCCACCCGGAGGGGGATCAAAGCTTGGACCTCCGAACAGGGGCACCCTCTGTGGAGGTGACGGATCGGCAACAGTGAGGCTCGGAAGTTCCTCTGGCTCGGAGTGCGAACGCACTGAAGTCGTTCGCCCCCAAATCACACCAAGCGCAAGCGCCAAGACGATCGCGACCATGCTGCGCGCGCCAATCGCGGTCACACCTTGGTTTCGGGTCACCATCGTGTCGAGCAGGTCGACCGCGTTGAGGAGCAGGAGCAGCCCGAGCCCAATTCGCACAATGTCCCGAGAAAGCATGATCAGGAGTAACCCGAGGAGGGTCAGCCAATACCACGCGAAGTTACTCGCACCTTCAATAAGCGGAAACGCAAACGACAACGCGATCGCCGCTGCTGCTGCAAGAAAGGCACCAACAAGCATGAATGGCTCGTCGGTTGCCTGTGTCCCTGCAACGACTACGAGACGACGCATGCCAGTCGTCCCGGACGAGCCGCGCGCCTGAGAGAATGCCCGAAGGCTCGGGATCAGCAACAGGCAAACGGTCGTGCCAGTGACCGCCTTCGAGATTGCCAACTCTGGCGTTGCAACTACGGCGAGCCAGACACTCACAAGAATGTGAACCAGCCAGAGGCACGCTGCCGCAACGTGCCACTCGACAGAAATGCTGAGAAGTGACGCAACCACGACGAGCATGACCAGGAGCACGAATTCATTCACAGCAAGGTTGCCCTCGGCGTCTGCCAATAATGACCGGTTGAAACCGAGCACTTGGCGCAGCGGAAGAAGTCACGGGTCGGCTCCAAGTGCGTCCGGCCATGCTCCATCATTGGCGACAGTCACAAGGCCCGCAGACCAACGTGTCGTGCCGAACCGTGTCTTAGTCACCGACCAATACTGTAGAGGAGAACCACGATTGCTATCACGGCTACTGCGGAGTAGTAGCGATCCTCCACAAGGCGCATCACTACTGGCAGTCTGTCCACAATAGCCCAAAGCCAACTCAGGATCGGGTCGAGGGACGACTTTCCCAAAGTGGTCGCGCGGCGACCGATCAACCAGATGGGCTGAACGATCACTACCCCGATCCCGACAACCGTCCGCAGTGCCGATGGAAGCCATTCCTCGCCACTGCTAAGTCTCCACATCCCCCAACACCCACCTGCAAACAGAAGGAGCCGATCTGTCGAAGCCGATCGGACAACGTCACCGAGGCGGGGGGCAGTGCTTGTCCCTGCAACCGCCATGCTCACCGAATCGAACCAAGGTGAAACAAGCGCGCCTGGAAAAAGCGCTGGTGCCACGATGACCACGATCGATGCGATCAGGACAATCCACGGAATGCCACGACCTACAATGTCGGCGAGCGACTGGTTCCCCGAACGGGCGGAGGCAGTCCAAACTGCACCAACGCTGACGGACGTCTCCCGTACGGTGGCTCCCAAACCACCGCGCCCACCATCCACAACCTTCACCTCAGCACGCCGTCCACCCGCTGTCAGCACGGCCCGGTAACCGATCCCGAACCGCATCGCAATGACGCTGCCGACACCGGCAATGATGCTCGCGTCCAGCGCAAAGATTGCAAACCTGGCCCAAGAACCCCGGTCACTCGCAACCGACAGTCCAGAAAGGAACCCGCCAACGGCAACTCCCCCAACCGTACCCGGTAACCCAACCGCCGTGGCGGCAAGCACGACCAAGACCCATACCTCCGCTCGCCCCAGAGATAGCTTCACGCGTCCTTGGGGCAGTAACGGCTGCCGTTCTGGTTCTCTCATTCCCGATTGCGCAGGCATGGCTTCAGCAGACATCGCGGCACCTGTTCCACGCGATTGTCGAAGCGAGTGTGCGTTCGCCAGCACCCAGAAAAGCGCCAGAGCGGGAAACGTTGTCACCGACAGGAGCGCAAGGGAACTCATCGTTCCAGGGGTCCCGCTGCCGAGCGCGAGAAACGCCAACCCATTCCGCGCTCCAATGATCGAGGCAATCTTGAGCAGAGGTCGTCGATTGCTCCAGAAGGCAACCACTCCACCGGCGATCGCGATCCACCCAATCCCGGTCAGAATGTTCAGCCATGTGTCCGCCAGGTCACCAGAGGTGGTCACAAAAGCGATATCGAGCAGGGAAATCGCAATCGCGTTACCGGCAAGTGCAACCGCTGGCATCATTGGCTGCCTTGATAGTTTCAGCATCCACTGCCCGGTAGGGAAAACCCCTGAAGCCCCAGCCGCCGCAAGTGTCAGTCCGGCGAGGCTAGCATCACTGAAACTGACCGAAGCGAGTTGTGAAGACAGGAAGGTCCCGTTGACCTTACTCAGGAGCAACACACACAGCAGAAGAACAAGACTGAATCCGCCACCGACCAGCAAGCGACGCCTCGCTGCATGAACCGAAGCGGCCCCGTAGATTGCACCTGCGGTCGCCGTGAAAAACGCCCCGGCACTCAGGACGACAGAAACCAGATCACCGGCTATCAAGGTCCACGATGCAGCTGCAATTGCAAACAGCATCGAACCATCTGAAAGCGCGCGTCCGGCAGGAACCTTTGCTGCCGATGGATCACTCCACGGCCACCCGTACGCCCACAACCACGCACATAGCGCTATCCCGATTGCAGGAAGGGCAAGGAGGCTTCCGTACGCATGCGTACGGATGGTGATGGACGCGCCATACAGTCCAAGTGATGACCAGACCGCAATCGGGGCCTCTGCGGACCCCGCTGTCAAGCGCAACGACGGCAGTTGAGTAATGCCCGCAATCGCGAAGCAAATCGCCGCGAAAAGCAGCACAGGCACGGTAGCCCGCGCATGGCGAACCATCGCGCACGCTGCCGCAAGCGCCGTCAACGAAGGTATGGAGACTGCCAGCACCACGGCGAATCGCACGCTGTCGGTCATCACCTGACCATTCGCCTATTGAAGCGCAATCAATTGCAGTTCGCCAACCAACATTCCTAATAGGTACATCAAGGCAACCGCGGCCCCCCGGCGGTCACTCTCACTGGATCTTGCCCGGATATCTCGGCCACTGGGCCACTTCCGAAACGGCGAATTACAAGAAGCACGGCCACGCAAATCATCCCAATCGACATCCATTGAGCTTGCTGCAGTCCAAGCCACCACGCTTCCTCTTCGCGCACAAAGGTCAGCGTGAGGCGGACAAATGAGTAGAGCGCGGTGCACGCCAGGAACACAACCCCATCAACCCTTACGCGCCGAGCCACCATGAAGAGCAGCCCAAAAATCGCGAAGTCACACACCAACTCGTACAGCGGATACGGATGCGTCGGGACATTGAAGTAGCTTGCCCGGGGTAACAGTGCCCCGGGGTTCACGTAGACAAATCCCCAATCCCCTCCGGTTGGCCGTCCAGCAACGTCGCCGTTCACGATGCAGCCGAACCGTCCAATCCCTTGCCCAAGGATGGCAGCGTGGGTCACGACGTCCGCAAACGACCAAAACGCGATGGAATGCCAACGCGTGTAAGCCCAGACGACAAGACCGCCCGCGATCATGCCTCCCCAGATTGCGATTCCGCCTTCATAAACTGCCAGGATGCGGACGGGGTGATCCCGATACAAGTCCCACCTGTCAACAACGTGCGTAAGCCTGGCACCGATGATCCCGCCAAGAACGACCCAGACTGCAGCCCCGTAAACGTGTTCTGGATCGAGCCCACGCCGTGTCGCAAGGAACGCAGCGGTTGTCGTGCCCGCATACACCCCTGCCATGATCATCAAGCTGTACCACCGGAGGGCGAACGGCCCCAGATGTACAAGGACTGGGTCAATGTTGATTTCGATTAGCGGCATCATCGCGGGTCGTTACACTCGGTGTAGCACGTCACCATTGGGTCGCAACGCTAGTATAGGCTCGCCGAACGCGTGTACCAGAACATGATCGAGCGGTCCGCTTCGCTGAGAGCCTGCACAGACAATGGTTGAGTACCCGGCATGACAACCGAGTCCATTCCTGATCGCGTTCGCCGCCTCTGGGATCAGCATATGCGGCGCGATGATCAGCCACCTGTCGCTCGAGGACCCAGAGTGGTAACGCGAGCGAAAGATGCTGACGGCGTTGACGAAGCGCGCGTCCTGCTTGATCGTTTGGGTGGAGACATTTGGGCAGGTGACGTCGCGGAGGTGGAGACTTCTGATCCGGCATTCTGGAAGGCAAATTCATACACGCTTTCCTACAGCATCGCTTGCGTTGCCTTGGCCGAAACAACCGACGCACGAGGCTCGTTCACGTTTACGCTGCTGTTCCTCGAACCGCACCAAGGCGCGGACCTCATCATCATCGAAGGTGACATGGAGCGTTCGGCTCGAGTGTTCCTGGGGGTACGCGGTCCTGAAGCGTTGCGAGCTGAGCTCGCCGGATACCGGGAAAAGTTCCTTCGGTCACCAAATCCCGAGGAAACGTATTCAGTACTCACTGATGGCCTTGGCGACTGGGCGGCATACCAAGTTCGTGGCACCGGGCACCTCTGGGTGACACACGGCCAATCAGACATGGTTCCATTAAGCGCGGCTACAGAGGGTGGTGTCGCATACCGGGACGCCAGCTTCTACTACGGCCCGAACCTCGCAACTGCCGGGTGGGGATTGCGGGTGATGGAGTTCGGTGGCTTCGGGCACGCCTTTCAAGTCGAGTCGCTTCCCCTTGAAGGCATCTCGTTTTGGCGTCGCGAACGACCGGTAACGACCAAATGACCGCGTCCGCCGTCAAACCAATTCGGCAACAGCCTTGGCCGTCAAACCCGGAGACGCCCGCATGAACGACCCCGTGTACGCCGTGAAGTTATCCGTTGTGTTGCCAATCTACAACGAGATTGCTTCGCTTGGCGAACTCGACCGGCAATTGACCGAAGCGATTGCCGGACTGCGATTATCGTGCGAGGTCATCTGCGTCGACGACGGGTCATCGGACGGTAGTTGGGCGCGTCTCCAGGAATTGTCATCCAAGAACCACATGTACCGAATGGTCAAACTCAGACGGAACTACGGCCAATCCGCAGCACTAGCCGCCGGGGTCGATGTTGCTCGCGGTGAGTTCATCGTCCTCATGGATGCCGATCTTCAGAATGACCCGGCAGACATTCCAAGGCTCATCGATGAAGTTCAGAAGGGATACGATCTGGTCAGTGGATGGCGCAAATCGCGACAGGATTTCTTCTGGTCGCGACGCTTGCCTTCGATCATCGCAAATTCGTTGATTGCGAAAGTGACAGATGTTGATCTTCACGATATTGGATGCACGTTAAAAATCTATCGGTCTGAGTACATTAAGGATATCACCATCTATGGAGAAATGCATCGGTTCCTTCCCGCACTCGTGAGACAAGCGGGTGGACGGATCGGTGAGATAGAAGTTAATCACCACGCCCGGAAGTACGGAAAATCCAAATACGGGATCGAACGAACCGCGAAGGTTGTCCTTGACCTCATGACGGTGCAATTCCTCGGGTTCTTCGGTTCCAAACCGATCTACATTTTCGGCGGGGCGGGGCTCGCCTGCATGATCGTCAGCGTACTCACACTAATTTACATTGTCATTGACAAGATCTTGCTCGGCAAATCCCTGATCGAAAGCCCGCTGCTGCTGCTGTCAGTAATGTTCACCCTCGTCGGAATTCAATTCCTTGTCATTGGCCTGCTTGCAGAACTCATCGTCCGGGTATGGCACGAATCTCAGGGGAAACTTCCCTACAAGATCACAAAGATAGTTTCATCGGGGCGAGCCGAAGCCTGAGGTTCCTCAAGTTTGGAAACGGCGAACGGTGCCCGCCCGGCTCAGCGCATGAGCTTTGCAAGGTGCTTGGGCACACTCCCTTTGGACATCTGCTTCATCATTGACTGCATGTCGCGGAACTGGTTCAGCAATTGGTTGACGTCCTGAACCTTGGTCCCGCTGCCAACTGCAATTCTGCGACGTCGAGACCCGTCGATAAGCGATGGCAGAGCGCGTTCCTGAAGGGTCATGGAAAGTATGATGGCTTCGACACGCTTGAACTGTTTCTCATCAAGCGCCTTTGCCATTTCGGGCCGCTTCATCAGCTGATTTAGTCCGGGGATCATCTCGATGATTGATTGCAACGATCCCATCTTCCGTATCTGTTGCATCTGCTTGAGGAAGTCATCGAACGTGAACTGTCCCTTGACAAGCTTCTTCTGGAGGGAAATCGCTTCCTCCTGGGAATACATGTCTTGGGTTTGTTCGATGAGGGTGAGCATGTCACCCATACCGAGGATGCGGGAAGCCAAGCGGTCGGGATAGAAGGAGGTGAGGGGTTCGACCTTTTCTCCGACACCAAGGAACTTGACCGGTATTCCAGTCACGGCACGAATTGACAGTGCGGCACCCCCACGTGCATCGCCGTCAATCTGGGTCAGAATGAGCCCCGTCAATCCAAGTTTGTCGTGGAAGACTTGGGCCACATTAACCGCTTCCTGACCCGTCATGGCGCTGGCAACGAGAAGGACCTCGTTCGGCTTCACCATGGCCTTCAGTTCAACGAGCTCAGCCATCAACGCTTCGTCAACCTGTTGGCGCCCCGCCGTGTCAACGATCGCAACAGTGTGGCCGTGGTCACGCCCCCACTGGAGGCCTCGCATTGCGATGTCAACCGGGCGCGCTGCCGTTCCCTCCTCGTAGACGTCGCAGGCAATCTGCTTGCCAAGGGTCACCAATTGCAGTACCGCGGCCGGACGAAACGTGTCGCAAGCGATCAGCAACGGACGTTGCCCGAGTTTCCGGAGGGTCAGGGCTAGCTTGGCAGCTGACGTCGTCTTGCCCTGCCCATTCAAGCCGACAAGGAGCACAGGGGCAGGCATCTCGCCCGTCCAGTCGATACGCCCGGGTTCCCCTCCAAGGGTCTCAACCAGTTCTTCGTTGACGATGCGGAGCACCTGTTGCGCCGGCGTGAGGCTCTCGCTGACCTCAACTCCGATGGCACGTTCACGCACGCGCTTGATGAAATCACGTGCGACACGGAAATTGACGTCAGCCTCAAGGAGTGCAAGGCGAACTTCCTTCAAGGCCGCGTCTACTTCGGGTTCTCCCAATCGACCTCGGTTTCGAAGGTCCTTAAAGATGCCCTGCATGCGGTCTGTCAATGCCTCGAACATCACATCCTCCGGTACGCCTGAAACTGTCAACCGTGCTGCATGCCAGGTCTACTGCGCGACGAGGCGACATTCAAAACTACGTGAATAGCGCGTGCAAGAACTCATCGGGATCGAATGGCGAAAGGTCCTCGAGACGTTCTCCAGTCCCGATGAACTTGATCGGCAATTTCAACTCCTGGGCAATCGCAAAGACAACCCCGCCCTTGGCGGAACTATCGAGTTTCGAAAGAATGAGCCCGGTTACTCCGACCGCATGGGCGAATGACTTCGCCTGCATAAGGCCGTTCTGGCCGGTTATCGCGTCCAGAACAAGAAGTGTCTCATGGGGTGCGCCGGGATGCCGACGTTCGACAACTCGCCTGACCTTCTTGAGTTCTTCCATGAGGTTTATCTTGGTATGAAGCCGGCCAGCGGTATCGATAAGCACCGTATCGGCCCCACGGCCGACCGCCGCCCCGATGCCATCGAAGACCACGGACGCTGGATCGCTCCCCGGAGCCTGGGCGATGACCATGACCCCGGTCCGATCCCCCCAGATTTTCAACTGATCAATCGCTGCCGCGCGAAACGTGTCACCTGCGATCAGGATTGGGTGTCGACCACCACCTTGAAAGTAGTGCGTCAACTTTGCGATCGACGTTGTCTTTCCAACTCCGTTCACCCCAATCACCAGAATGATCGCAATGCCGTCCTGGACATCCGGCAGGAAAAGGCCCGTGTCACCAGTCGTCTTGAGCAGTGTCAGAAGCTCGGCACGAAGTGCCAACTCGGCAGCCTTAGGGTCCTGGAATGGCAGGCGCGCGTGCTGTGACTGCAATTCTTCGATCAGGTCCCCAGTGGTGTGCGCTCCCAGGTCGGCTTGGATTAGCCGTTCCTCGAGCTCATCCCAAAAGCCGTCGTCAAGGGACCGCTGTGTCTGGAAGAGACCTCGGACTGCACCAAAGAAGCCCTTGCGTGTCGACGAAAGCGATGCCTCTACTGAAGCTGGCGCCGCTTCAGTTGCACTTGTGTCTGGCTCGGATGGTGGCGGAGCCGCCCTCCTGAAGAAACGCATCATTGGGTGAATTTCGCCTTCGTCTGGGTCATCAGGTCGTACCGTACTCAACCGGTAACGCCGTCACGACTGACCGTAGTAGCGCATGGAGAGAATTATGATGGAGGACGGCGGGAACCGGTCACACTGACGCCGGTCGTGGGATTTGCGGGAACCTGCACGGTCACCCTGGATGCGTAGAGAAGTTCCAATTCGGCAAGCGACGTGTACGCCTCGCTACCACCGTTTGAAAGTACGGTAAATCGAACCCAGTGGACTGCGGTTTCCGGGACATCGAACACCGGAACGTTGAGACGGTCCTCGACGGGTTGCGCCTCGTTTGCGCGACCAGATCCTTCCGCTGGTCGGGCGGTGGCAATCTTGGCGTGATCGAGTTCACCCGCCACAAGCAGCGAGTATGGTCCTTCTGGACTGGTCTTCGACACTTCCAACCGAAACGCACGCACCCAAGTCGACTGCGGTTCGCCAGGGTGGGGACGGAGGATCACACGATTTACCGTGAGGTCATTCGGCAGCACAAAGTCGAGTTCTACCGGCAACGCCCCTCCTGCCGACCGCCACCCCGGGACCCTCACGGTTGCC
Organism: Chloroflexota bacterium; assembly: GCA_947446285.1. Classification (GTDB taxonomy): domain Bacteria; phylum Chloroflexota; class UBA11872; order UBA12225; family UBA12225; genus UBA12225. Next base: position 5,586 of record CANFGH010000037.1, on the reverse strand, counting down.
CAGGTGTCGATGAGCCGAGAGGGCTGGTGTCCGGTCGCAGAGGCAACTGACGCCCGGAGATAGGCGCCGCCAAAAACCGAATTCATGTAGTTGGTGCCGTCTGGACCGGCAAATCCACCGCGCAATGCGATGGCGATCCGCGCGAACTCCTCGGGTGCCAGCTGAGTTTCCGCCATCTCACGAACGAGCAACAGGACAGGGGTTGCAATAACCGTCAGGATGCCCGCGACCACCGCGTACGAACGCAGGTCCTCGCGAGTGGGACGGAGCCTTACCCACCACGGACGGCGCCTTAATAATCTCGCCAACTCAAGTTGATGCAACTGATCCGCACACCGCACGCAGTTACCATCGGCATTGGCGTCTATCAACCGTCCATTGTCAGAATGGTCTCCAGGCGTTGCAGGAGATGTAGCTTCGCCGTGACCACGTGACCCCCAGTGATCGGAACCGGAGGGCGAAGAGGGCGGTGGCCTCAGGCAATCACCGCAGAACGGGGTCCGGCAGCGCGAACACTTTGTGGCAACAAACCGATGCGGATGGTTCACGCATGGGCGACTGCCATCTGGACGTGGCATCGCTCCGGGCAGCGATTGTTGGGGAGCAACCCTTGGGGGCACGAGACTAGGATAGCCACACGGCGTGCTCGCGAGTTCTCCGGTGCCGGTCCACAGCACATCGGTTCGTGGCGTGGTACAAACGGTCAGGGGATGATTGCACCAATGACCGACAACGTCACCTCAGGAAACGCAAGCGCCCACCGCGACCATGCGGCGTCCACCTCCGATCGCCCGATCTTGGTCGGGATCATGACTTGCAGCGACCGCGGCGCACGAGGCGAGCGCGCCGATGTGAGCGGGCCAACCCTCCACAACCTAGTCGTCGACCACCTTTCCGGGCAAGTCGTGCAGTACCGGGTTGTGCCAGACGAGCGCACGCCAATCGAGGCAACTCTCAAGGAGTGGGCTGACGAGCACAAGCTCGACCTCATCCTTACTACCGGGGGCACTGGCCTGTCACCACGTGATGTCACGCCGGATGCGACCAGAGCGGTATGTGATCGAGAGGTGCCGGCGATCGCGCAAGCGATGTTCTTGGAAAGCCTCCGGATCACTCCATACGCCATGCTGACGCGAGCAACGGCGGGAATTCGTCGTCGCACGCTCATTGTGAACTTGCCTGGAAATCCGCGTGCCGTTCAGGAGAACTTCGGAGCGATTGCCGAAGTACTTCCACACGCCATCGACATCATTCGTGGGGTTGACACTCACGCCGCTCATGCCGGACACAGCCAGCATCAGCGCGGCGGGACGGCCAAATCACAACCGGTCCTCGAAACCCGGACAGTCAGGCCCGCGTCCTCGCGTGACGACGGGCCAATTGCCAAGAATGTCGGCGGTCCACCGTGTTGACAGCCCCAGACAGATGAGAATGTCCCGTCGCGTAGGGTTTCCCAACTTTGCGATGGCGCAGATGCCTACGAGGGTTCGCTGAACTCGGCAAGAGTTGTTCTCAGAGTTGGAAGCAGCGTCAAATCAATGCCCCCACCGCAGTGCGAGGGGTCGCACCTCATGAGCAAGCTCCAGCAATCCGGCAAGCGTTGCGGGATGCAGTGGAACCAGGGGGTGTCGGACGTGATCAGATGCGATTACCCCGCCCGCCTTGAAGACCGCCTTCGTCGCACGGAGGCCACACTGTCGGTTTTCGAAATTGATCAGCGGCAGGATGGTCCGGTAGGCGTCCGCAGCCCCCGACCGGTCTCCGGATAGATGCTTGAAAACAACGGGTGCGATGAGATCGGGAAGGAGACCACTGGGCATCGAGCCGGTCGCACCCGCATCGAGGTCCGCCATGAGCGTGATGCTTTCCTCACCATCGAAGGGTTCGGCAACCGACGCGCCTCCGACATCGATGAGTAACCGGAGTTTTCCTGCAGCATTCGCAACCTCAATCTTGTAAGCCCTCACCGCCGGCACGGCTTTGGCGAGGCGGACAAGCGTCGCAACATCAAGCGGAGTGCCTGAAATCGGCGCGTCCTGCAGCATGAGCGGAAGGTTGGAAGCCTCAGCGACGGCGCCAAAGTGTTCCTGGATCAGACGTTCGTCGGCCCGGAGGGTTGCCCCGTGGTAGGGCGGCATCAGCATCAGCATCGACGCTCCCGCCTCGGCTGCCTGCCTCGCACGCATTGCGGCAATCCGGGTGCTGAAGTGACTGACTGTCACAATGACCGGGACGCGTCCCGCAACCTGCTCCAGGCACACGTCCATCAGCGTCCGGCGTTCCTCGTCCGTCAATGAAAATTGCTCGGAGTAGTTCGCGAGGATGCAGATGCCATCCACGCCTTGATCGATGTGGCAGTCAAGGATCCGTCGCTGACCGTCAATATCGATGTCTCCCACTTCGGTAAAGGGCGTCGGTGCGATCGGGAATACGCCGCGGAGCGGTGGGAGAGCAAGTCCAACTCGCATGTTTCATCATCCTTGTATTTCGTTATCGGTTTCAGACTGAGGGGTTCGTTTCGACTTCGACGTCTGCGCATCGGTGCGCGTACGTCAGGATGGCACACAACCGGCGGCGAAGAGGCGCCTTCATCGTTGCCGGGTAACATCACTCAAGATGCGTGCCTCTCGGTGAGAGGCCCTTCAACCCGGAGAGGCACGAACGATGGCGCGGATTGTAGTGGCGATGAGCGGCGGGGTGGACAGTTCCGTGGCCGCCGCGCTGCTGCATGACCAGGGCCACGAAGTTATCGGCGTGACGCTGAACGTCTGGCCAGACGTTGCGCCAGATGCTGAGACCAGGTCCAAGACCTGCTGCGGTGTCTCAGCAGTCGAGGATGCGAGACGTGTCGCATCCATGCTGGGGATCCCTTACTACGTCCTGAACTTCAAGGATCTGTTCCGTCAGTACGTCATTGACGACTTCGTGAGCGAATACCGTCGTGGACGCACGCCAAACCCCTGCGTGCGATGCAACCAACATGTCAAGTTCCGGCCAGTCCTCGATCGCGCCACTACCTTGGGCGCTGACTTCGTCGCGACCGGTCACTATGTACGCCGAGACATTGACCCACAGACTGGGCGGTACCGCCTCCTCAAAGCCACGGACGCTCGCAAAGACCAGAGTTACGTCCTGTTCCCGATGCAGCAAGATGAACTCGCCCGAACCATGTTCCCCCTTGGTGACTTGTCCAAGCCGGAAACCCGGGCACTCGCAATTCGGTACGGACTTGGTGTCGCTGACAAGGCGGAGAGCATGGAAATCTGCTTCGTTCCGGACAACAAGTACGGGAAGTACGTCGAAGCGGCACTGCCTGACCGGAGCGTCCCCGGGCCGATCATTGACATGAATGGTCGGTACCGAGGTGAGCACCCTGGCATCATCCACTTCACCGTCGGGCAGCGGAGAGGGCTTGGGATTGGCACGAATGAACCACTTTATGTGGTCGCCATCGAACCCGAACGCAATGCGGTCATCGTTGGGTCGGACGACGATCTTTTCCAGACCCATCTGGTTGCTGACCGCCTGAACCTAGTGGCGCTCCCAACGCTTTCCGGGCCGCTGAGGTGTGCCGCCCGGGTTCGATCACGGATGGCGGATGCCACTGCGACGGTGTGGCCCGCGCCCGAGATTTCACCCGATGCGGTTCGCGTCGAATTCGATGAACCCCAACGCGCGATTACCCCCGGACAGGCAATTGTGTTCTACGATGGCGACGTCGTCCTCGGTGGAGCAACGATTGCCTCAACCGGCACGGTTCAGACACTTGGGACCGCTGCTAGGCCGGACCAGAGTGCGCTAACCCCCGCGTGAAGCACGCACCAATGACCCTTCGCGATTTGACAGGACTGACCCAGAACCGCCGTTCAATCGCGCTCTCTACCGCATCCGGCCTCGTGGCCCTGCTTACAGCGTGTGGCGCGATTACTGACGACGACGCTTCGCGCAAGGCCGTCGAGTGGTTCGAACTCGAGCTTTCGCGAATTGGTTACGCGCGCGTCGAAAATGGATTGTGGTCCATTCCTCCACGCAAAGTCGCGGTAGCGGTTCAGGGCGACGAGCTTGAAGCACAGATCCGTGAGATTTCCCCGACCGGTGTCCGTCCAACTCCAATCGAAGACAATTCACAGTCATCATCGATAACGTGGCGAGGTCAGGTGTATCTCAAGTATCTCTCACGTGAGCGGTTCCACCGGGACCGTAAACCCGGGACATGGTCTCCGTGGCAGGACACGTCCAGCGTTCTCAACGTTGAGCGCCGAAGTGGCCAGTGGTATGTCCAGCGCGTCAAGTAGGGCCGTCCGGTCTCTGGCAGTCGCTGATAAACGCCGTCAGACAATTGCCGCGCAGCGCAACCGATTACCGTTGGCGGGCGTATAATGCGGGCAAATGGCTACGAGTGCATCCGACGAACTGAAGTCTCGCATTGTCGACGAGTTGGACGCGACCTTGAGGCTCATCGACGAAACCCAACGTCGGAGCGTTCGGGCCGTGATACCCGGCCCAGTGTGGTTGCGTGCTGCCCGCGGATGCTGGCTTCTCGCCGAGATGGATTGGTCCTCCAACTTCTATAGGCGCGCGGCCACATCAATTCTTCAATCCGCACAGGATGACGGACGCAGGCAAGGCTTTTACGCGCCGCTGGCCCTGCTGGCAATCGGCGCAGCTTGGATGTCGGGCGACCGTGATCTGTTGGCAACAACTGGCTCGACGATCGATGAAGCGTGTCGGTCCCTGATCGCGAATACCGAAGTGACACCTGAACCACTTATTGCGGCGTCCCTGCACCTCACCCGAATTCGCATCGCCTGGTTTCAGGGCCGGGGCGAGTCTATTCAACGGCTGATGCCCGACTTGGACCGGGCTGTGCGCGGCCTTGACAAGTGGGGTGAGTGGTACTTTGAAGCGGAACGAGATATCCACACCCTTACGGTCTTCCGCACCTTGCTTGCTCAAAAGCCTGATCCAATTAAGGCCTGCATTCAGAAGTACAACGAATATCTTGTTTCTCAACAAGCCAAGTCACCAACAATCACTGAGCTTGTTGACGAAGAGTTTATTTCGTTCGCTTCGGCAATCCAAGATCTGGGAATTGAATTGGGTCGTGTGACCCTTCCAATCGTTCCGGGGAAATTCTAGGGAAGGGCTGCACAAGGCGCGTTTCGCGTCCAGTGCGAGGCAAGTGACCGGGAATCGTTGCCCGTGGGGCTCCTCCAGCCCCGTTTTCGCCCTGAAACCGGCCTCCCGAAGGCCTTCCTGGCCTGGGTGCGTGCTGACCGGTGCGCATTCGGGCATGCGGCGGCCTACCCCGCCAGCAGTGTGCGCCGTGCCATCCAGAGGTTCGAGAGCGCAAACAGCGTCACCAGGTGCGACCCGTTCTTCGCCAGGCCCCGGTATCGCGCCTTCATGTGGCCGAACTGCTGCTTGATGACCCGGAACGGGTGCTCGACCTTCGCGCGGACCGAGGCCTTGGCCCGTTCCGCCACCGCCTCGGCCGACCCTGGCGCCAGCAAGCGACGCTTCCCCGGTGGCATCGCCACCATCCACGCCACGCCGGGGGTGTCGCACCAGCGGGCGATGCCCCGG
>CANFGH010000036.1 GCA_947446285.1 Chloroflexota bacterium | reverse complement strand
TGCCTTGGGTCAGGAGCTCGCCGAACCCGGACTGCATCTGGCGTGTCCGGCGCTGGTAGGTCCGCAGGGACGTCCGGTCCTCCACGAAGGTGGACCGGTCGGCGAAGAGGGATCGGTAGAGGCTCCGGGCCCACACCCCGATGTGGGAGCCGTCGCCACCACGGGTGACGAGACCTTCGACGTTCCGGGCGAGGTGTGCCCAGCACAGCTGCCGGAACGCTGGGTCCAGCCAGTTGTAGCCTGCGTCGCGGTCGCTGGTGACCACCCCGTGGTAGTCCGCCCAGGTCAGCTCCCGGATCACCCGGCCACCACGACTGGGTGAGGGGACGAAGACCGTGGCCTGGGCACTCCTGACCATCCACAGCCACCAATTGCGTCCACCGTGGGGCCAGCGCGTCTCGTCCGCATGGAGCAGGGGTGCCGAGGGGAGGGTTGCCACCAGCGCCGCGGTCACCGGGGCGAGGGCTTCCCCGGTGTAACCGTTCACGGGGGTAGGGTGCCGGGTGGGTTTCGGTGCACGTTCTGTTGATTGATGCCATCCATCGTCGCCACCTTGCAGGCACTGGTTGTTGAGCTCCGGGCAACGACCGTCCGTTTGGAGGAACGCGTCCGGGATCTCGAAACCTGGGTGGGGCAGCATTCGGGGAACTCATCCCGGCCTCCGTCGTCCGACCTGCCGGGCAGGCCCAAGCGCCCGCCATCCCGGCACAGTGGCCGGGTACGCGGTGGCCAACCCGGTCACGTCGCTCACCAGCGGGCCATTGCGCCACGCTGACGCTCGGGGCGACCTGTCGCATGCACGGAATGGACCGCTTCGCATACCTGGCCGGGGTCTGCACCGCGAGCATGGCCGGCCTTGCCGTCCACCAGCTCCTCCCCCGCCTGACCCCAGGCTGACCCGGACGTGGCAGGACCAGTCACCAGCTGCGCGTTCCCAACGGACCCCCGTGAACGGTTACTTCCCCGGTTGCCTGGCAAAGGGCGTCGACGCTGCCGATGCTGATCGGCACCCCGAACACCTGCCCCATGACCCCGGAGGTTTCCCGGCGGCACAGATGGAGACGTCTCCTACGATGCGTTGTATCCGGATGTGCCGGCAGCAGTGCTCAATCTGGCATCACTGCCGCACGATGTATCCCACCCTTGATGACAGTGGTACCCCCGGGGTGAATTGAACACCCGCACAAGGTTTAGGAAACCTCTGCTCTATCCACTGAGCTACGGGGGCGGGGTGTCAGGTGACCCTCAGAGTGTATCGGTCAGGCCCTTTCCAGTATCCGGAACCGGCCTGACCCGTTTCGATTCCACGGGATTAGCGGTGCCACGGTAACGCGTCAGGTAGGGAACATCCCCGGTCAAGTGGAGGACAAGAGATGAGCGAGGGCAGTCGGTCAGTCGTCTCCGTGGGATGGCTTGCAACGCACCAGAACGACACGGACATCGTCGTGGCGGACGTTCGCTGGTACCTCCCGACAACAGGCAGGAATGGCCGAGCCGAATACGAGACCGACCACCTCCCGGGAGCCGTCTTCATCGACCTGGAGCGCGACCTCGCTGTACCTGGGGGACAAGGGCGAGGACGACACCCGCTCCCACCTGTGGATGCCTTTGCCAGATCCCTTGGAGCGCTAGGCATTGGCAATGATTCTCATGTCATCGCCTATGACGATGCCGCGGGATCAACGGCGGCGAGGCTCTGGTGGATGCTCCGGCAGGTAGGGCATCGTCGTGTGAGTGTGCTTGACGGTGGTCTGAGCGCGTGGCGTGCAACCGGATATCCGGTGACGGCTGACCTCCCGTTGATCACTGAGCATACCTTCACCCCGCACGTCCGGCTCGGCCGGGTTGCAACGCGGAGTGACGTGGACCATGCCCGAACAAGCACGGGGTCCGTGGTCATTGACGCACGGGCACGAGAACGGTTCGAGGGACGGGTTGAGCCAATCGACGTACGCGCGGGCCACATCCCCGGGGCACGAAACATGCCGTTCTCGGAGAACCTCGTTCGATCTGACCTCGATGGCATTTCAAGGTTCAAGCCTGCGGATGACTTGCGCCGGCAATTTGAAACTCTTGGCGTTGATAATTTAAAGGATGTGATTGTCTATTGCGGGAGCGGGGTGACCGCATGCCACAACGCACTTGCGTTGGACCTCGCTGGGTTTCCAGAACCTCGGCTTTACGTCGGGTCTTGGAGCGATTGGTCGGCAGATGACGCCTTACCGGTGGCGACTGGCGAAGCCTGACGACTGCAGGCTGCCATTTGGTAGCGCGTACGGGATTCGAACCCGTGGTCTCCTCCTTGAGAGGGAGGTGTCCTAGGCCGCTAGACGAACGCGCCACGAACGCCCGGCCGACATGACGTCGGTGTCGGGTCAGTGTACCTGAGGCGCGGTCAGTTGTGCGTACTCCCGCGTGGTTCGGAAGGTCGATGGCACCGCTGAGCGGTGACCACGGCTTCATTCGAACCCGAGTGCTACACTCTCGCCGTTCCGGGCCGGTGTGGCGGAACTGGCAGACGCAAACGACTCAAAATCGTTCGCCGCAAGGCGTGTGGGTTCGAGTCCCTCCACCGGCACCATTTCTTGACGGGTTCGGCACTGGTGAACACGTTCAGCAGTGTCTGGTACGGTATTTCATGTCGGACGTTCAGATGCCTGCGCATCAGGGAACGTCCATCAGGGCTTCGTAGACGGGCGTAGCTCAACGGTAGAGTAGTGGTCTCCAAAACCATTGGTTGGGGGTTCGAATCCCTCCGCCCGTGCCACACTGATGCGAGCCGGATTGGGTTCCTCGCCCGATCACGGCTCGTTCCAGTTTTACAATGCGTCTTCGTCGGGCGGTCAAGTGAGGATTGGTGATCCGAGGTGAGCGATCCTGAAGCCAATTTCAAGATGCTGCTCTCGTTGGCGAGCGACTCCCTGAAGGCGGAACGTTGGGATGATTCCGTGCGCTTTGCGGCGGGCGTTATCCAGGCTGGTGCCAACGGAGACTATCTGTTCATCGCGCTCGAAGTCCTTGGGTGGGCCCACCTCAATGCTGACCGCCCCGACGCCGCACGCTCGGTTTTGTCCGAAGCGCTTCGGATGAGGTCGCCAGGTGCAATCGCACCGGCCATAGAACTCTCCAAGAAATTGTTTGCGAATGGGCGGTCGGGGGATGCCTTTGACCTTCTTGCGCAGGCACACCACTGTGCGCCTGGTGATATTTCCGTTCCACTCCAACTAGCCGAGTTGCATCAGAGGAGTGGTGGTTATCCGGACGCCGTCAAGTGGCTCGAGTGCGCCAATTCCATCAATCCTGAGAGTGCGCCGGCTCGTTCCCATGTGCTCAGCTCTCTAAGAGCCACCATTTCCAGGAATGACACCCTGCGCAATTCAATCAGCGGCGTCGGCCAGACCATCGCCAACGCAAGCGGACATCGGGTGATGTCAGGGCCATTTGCTGGCATCACGTTGTCGTCCGGACACGACTTTGCATGGGTTGCGACCCTTGTGGGTTGCTACGAGAAAGAATTGCACTCTACGATCGAGCACGCGATTGCGATGCGCCCGACTCGAATTGTGAATGTTGGGTGTTCCGGGGGCTACTACGCGGTGGGGTTTGCTCGACGTGTTCCAGGGGCGACCGTGTTCGCATTCGACATCGAAGCGTCGGCAAGGGCTTCTTGCGTGGAGCTCGCCAGCGTGAACGGGGTGGGTGACCGGGTAGTCGTCGAGGGAGCATGCACTCCCGAGGTGCTCACACCCCTCGTTGGCTCCGGTTCCCTGATCTTTTGTGACTGTGAGGGATACGAGTTACACCTGCTGGACCCGGCCATCGTTCCGGGTCTGGACAAGACGGCCATCATTGTCGAACTTCATGATGTCTGGGTGCCGAGGCTTGCGGAACGCCTGCTTGCAAGATTTCTTGCCACCCACAAGGTTCACAGGATTGGCGCTATCCCCCGTGATTGGCGGATTGAACCAGTGGCACATATTCCGGGTCTGACTGATCAGGAGCGAGTATTTGCCGTTTCTGACTGGCGAGACCTCTCCATGTCATGGGCGTACCTGGAGCCTCGTCAGGTGGAGGAATAACCTTGCTGGAACTAGTGGCACCCTCGGCATGGCAGACTGGTGTGTTGTCGCGCGCCGCTGATCGGCACGGCGTGGCGGCCGGAGAGCCGCGATGAGTTTGGTGTTAGGAACGCGAATCGCCCTGTACCTTCAACTAGCCCTAGGGATAGCGCAGTCGCCCGGTGTTGCGAACGATGTGCCTGGATTGCTCCACATGCACCGGACGCTCGCGTTTATCGTTCCCGTCCTGGCTTACTTGGCATTCGGAATACGCTCCGGGGTTCCCCAGACTACCGTACGTACGCTGGCCCGCTTCGCCCCTTTTGCCGCACTGATCCTCGGCCTCGTCAATTGGGTCGGTTTCAAGATGATGGCCGTGATCCCCGTCGAAGCCTATTGGTCGGTGATGGTGGTCCATTTTGTATGGGGAATCGCAGTAGTGGCATTCGCCGAGATGGCCGCTGGTCAGGCAAACCGGGCACTCCGAGGCGTCGGGGCAAGTCCGGCGGTTGACCACAAGTAGGACTATCGGGCAGTGGCCCGGGCACGGAACGCGCGTGGACCGACCTGTCGGTTCGCGGCTGAAAACTCCTGGGCGACCAATGAAATGTACCCACCGCCTGCGATGAGGGTGATGCCGATCCACTGGAATGCGTAAAAGAGGTGCGGGATGTCCGTGCTTGGCTCCTGAAGGTCGCGTCGCATGGGAAGCTGGTTTTCAGAACCGACCTGTCCCGGCGCCTCTGAAGCTTCCGTCAAGACGAGTCGCAGCAACGGATAGGGTAACCTCATCGAGATCCGGTCTAGATCCAAGTCCGGGCTGAGTGGCTCCCCTGAAAGTACCAACCCAGTCGTTCCCGGGATGCGCCGGAACCCTGTCCGTAACCGTCCCTCAACTGAGACTTCACCCGAAGTCTGGAACGGTTGCCACCGAACCGGCCGGTCAAAGTCTATCGGGAGCCACCCTCGATCAACTAGGATAGCTGTATCTTGTCCGCTCAACTTCAATGGTGTAAGCAGGTGAACCCCAACTTGGCCGTCAAGGACCTGGGTTGTCAGTGCTTCGTCGTTTGAGTGGTCATACGTTCCCCTCGCCAGGACGCGCCGGTACGTCATCGACGAGAGCCCGGTACTGTCGAGGGCAGTGATTGACTTGAAGACAGACGCGGTATCGAGTGCGATGGGGGGCTCACGATACGCAACCGTCTGGACCGCGTCGGCGGACATGCGTTGCGCAAGCCGGTCGAACTGCCAAATGGCCAATCGAAGTGTGATGGAGCACGCGACCAGTACCGTTACCGTGAACCATCGCCACTTGGGACTGACCAGCCGCACCCCGAGCGACCGTAGATGCCATCCGGCCCTGGTCCCGTCGGACGGCACGTCAGTGGACACGATCTTGCCCAACGGTCACTGTTCCTAGCGTGAGACGTCTTGCGTTCCCCTCAATGGGCGACAAAGCCATTCCCGGGTTTGCGCCGCGGTCGAAGGCGACCACCTCTCCGGTCGTGTCTCTATTCAGATGGACATTGCTGAGTGTGCGACGCAATCGCACGCCATATCTCCGTTCAGACGCAAGCAATGGTCCGCCTTTCCGACAGTGGGATGACTGCCATGGCTTGTCCAAGCAGCCACAGGACCTTGCTGTCTTCCCATGGCCGCCCGAAGACTTGGATCGGTAGTGGCAAGCCTGCCGGCGTCCACCCGACCGGCCCCGAACCCGCGGGGAGACCGAGCAAACTTGGCAGGCGCTGCAGGTGAAAGGCGGAGTGACCGACGTGCCACGGCGCGTCCCCCGGCACAAATGCACCGGGTTGGATCAACGGAGCCATATCTGGAACAGCAGGTGCAATGAAGGCATCGACTCCCTTTGGACCGGACATGGCGCTCAGAACCTCGTTCCGTATGAGTTCGCGCACGGTTTGTGCGCGCGCGTACTCGCTCTTGGAGATCGCAAGACCGCTGAGGAGACGAGCGAGGACATCGTTCCCGTATTCCTCTGGGTCGCCGGTGACCAGGTGCTCGTGAGCAACTGCACCTTCGGCGTGCATGGTGACGGAACTGACCACCGCAGTCCAAACTGAGGCGATTGGCAATTCGACGCTACGAACAGAAATGCCAGCCAATTCAAGGTGCTTCACGGCTCGATTGAAGGCGCGTTCGATGAGTGGGTCCATTCCAACAAGCATCGAGGACGGAATGCCAAGCGTCAGCCCCGACGACCCGCCTGCGTCTACCCGCACTCCGGGGAGACGCGGCTGGCGCGACCCTAGATCGTGCCCCGAAAATGTGGATATGGTGTCCATCAGGATTGCCGCGTCTTCAACCGACCTCGCAAGGACGCCGACATGGTCAAGCGATGACGCAAGGGGCACAACGCCAGCTCGGGAGACCCTCCCGAATGTGGGTTTGAAGCCAACAATTCCGCAAAATGCAGCCGGGCGCCGGATTGAGTTGCCGGTTTCTGTACCCATTGCACCTACAGCAAAGCCAGCCGCCACCGCCGCAGCGGATCCGCCACTTGAGCCGCCGCAAATCCGGGACGCATCCCAGGGATTCCTCGGCGTTCCGGTGTGCTCGTTGACACTCGTACCCCCAAACGCATACTCGTGGAGGGTGTTTGTGCCGAGTATCACGGCTCCAGCCCGTCTCCAGCTGGCAACGGCCTCGGCGTCGACTGCGCTCACGGACGCGGGTCGCCGAGACCCTGCCGTCATCGGCAGTCCCTCCACGTTGATCAGGTCTTTCACCGATAGCGGGATGCCCTCCAGAGCACCAACCTCTTGGCCGGTACGGATCCTGGTTTCTGATTGCCGTGCCGAGGCCATCGCTCCATCAGCATCGACGGTGACAAACGTTGTGTATGCCGGGTCAGCACGTGTAATCCTGTTCAGGTGCGCGCGGGTCACATCGACCGGTGATAGGCCGCCCGTCACGTATGCGTGCCTGAGCTGTGCGACTGACATGGAACAGAGGACTTGGTGCGATCCGCTATCGGCTGACATCTCCTGTGGCGCACCGTCAGTCATCTTGGTCACCTGCTAACGGACCCGATAAAACTGTCTGATCTTCGTTTTCCATTACCGGGGCTGAGATACCTATCGGAGACGCGGAAGGGAATTGCGAGACGATCAGCGCGTCAGCACTGACAACGCCGACAATCTGGCGTGTCACGTCATCCCATACGTTCGTTGAGATGAGGGCAGCGCGGTTGCCGAGAAGGTTCTTGAGTTCGTTGACCCGAAGGGCCGCGATTGCCGCTGCATCGGATTTGGTGGGCGAATTGCGTGCGGAGTTGGTTCTCATGACCGCCACCTCTCGGGATGCGTGCAAAATTCACCGAACAATAGCGTGATAAAGGGTATCGTGACGATTGGGTCGTTTCTCTGGCCATGCCCTTGGTACCCCAATTGGGCGCCAGAACTATTCTTGGCCGGGAGACCGGGTTTAATCCTTATTGACAGAGTGGGCCGTCCTGTTTGGGATTGCTACTCAGCCATGGCCCGTAGTTCACTGCCCGTGCCAACGATAACCATTGGTTTCAAATAGCGAGATGAGACTACCGCGTCACCAGCAGCTACTGAATCGGGTTGGGAATATCCTCCGCAATCCCCGGATCGGTGTGCCCGGAATGGTGTACGTGGTCACACTCGGGATGTTGGCGTGTCTGGTTCTGCCACGCGCTGCAAGGGCGGTGAGACGCAGTCGTGTTGCGTGGTTGGGCGAACGGGTGCCGACCGACCTGACCAATGTGCCTCGACGGGTACCCGGGAACGCCCTGACTGCTGATCGTAGCGTCACATCCGCGAAGGATTGCCAGATTGAGGCCCCGAGGACGCGTGACGCTGGGACCGCTGGCGTGGCCATCAGGGTGATGGAAGCTCCAGCCGTCGAGTTGGTGCCGGTCGGATCTGCGTCTGGTGTCTCTGCATCGATTGACGCGACCGGAAAACGGGCGCACCGTGCTGGTTCGGGGTCACAAATTGGAATCTTTGCCCGGGCCGCTACCGCGTTGGTTGCCCTTTGGCTGATCGGTTTGAACTCTGACATCGCCGGAACGCTTGCTGACTTCGTCGCGGCGCAGGTCAATCGGGCGGGCTCCATCCAGTCCGGCACCGTGAAGCTTCTCGCCGATTCATCCACCTCCCGCGGGATGGTTTTCCCGGTGCTGTTGCCTGGCGAGGGGGTCGAACGGATTTTCACCCTTCAAAACGGCGGGACACTCGACACAAGCCTAAGCCTTGCAGTCATTCCGAATACTGGATCCAAGCTAACAGCCGATCCGATCAATGGGCTCCAGCTGTCTGTTGACCGCTGCATTGGTGGTCAGTGGATCGTGACAACCCCGGCTGCCGGCGTCCCGACCCCGCCGGTTGACGGTCAGAAGTTCGCGTGTACCAACGTAGGTGAAGCGGAAACCCCGATGACGGAACGCATGTATGTCGGGCCCATTGTTCCTCGCGGTCTCACTTCGCCTGGTTTCCCCACCACCACACCGGTGCCGATTCCGGTTAACCCGAGGCTTGAGCCTGGAACGAGTGCATCCGTCCGTCTTCGGGCATCTCTGCTAAACCTTAAAGATGAGGTCACGCTGGGCGGTGAACAGGTCACATCAGATCCAGCGCAACTAGCGGGCGTCGTCTTGGAATGGAGGGCCGTCGGAGCAGTTTCAAATGCTGCAGGCACGCCCCTATCTACCCAGATGGCGATCCCTGTTACGGCGACGCCACGCGCGACGGTCTCAACAACGGCGACGGCGACATCAACGGCAACTGCGTCTTCGACAGCAACTTCAACGGCCACCGCGATTGCCACCCTGACAGCCGCACCAAGTGCAACTCCGCCGACGGCATCCTACGCGGGGTACGCACTCTCTTTTGACGGACAGACTGACGACCTGTTGGTCGGAGGAGCGGGCACTGGAAAGCCGGTCGCTTTGACCGGGCGCGATCAATGGGCGATTGAAGCTTGGGTGAAGCCCTCGGTACTATCGGGAGCCCAGGCAATCTATACAGAGAACGCTTCTCTATCCAATGGCACCGAAGGCATGATCACTGGCCTCGGACTACAGGACCGATCAGTCGTTGTCGGCATTTGGAATGACACCCGGGTTACCGACGATAAGTGGGCGTGGCATGAAGCGTTGCTTCCATCAACATTGGAACCAGCACAGTGGTTCCATCTAGCCGCCTCTTACCAATCTGGCGCGGTGTCAATTATTGTCAATGGGACCAGCTTGCCCACGACTGCCTCCGGGTCGCAAGCGACGAAAGGTCCGCCAACTGCAATTCCGTCTCAAACCTATATTGGCCGGGCAGGCAATGTGGACCTGAACTCGAATTTTGCTGGAGAGATGGACGAGTTCCGCGTCTGGACAACAGCACGAACCGGCTCTGCAATCTCCCAGGCGAGGTTCCAAAAGCAGCTTGGGAATGAGGTAGGGCTTGCACTTTATTACCCGATGTCTACCCTGTCCGCGACGGCCGGCGGTCGGGGAAATGTAGTTGCTGACCGATCCGTCACCGGGGCCGATGCACGCCTAGAGGGTGGATTGCGATGGACGGTATCTGGTGTTCGAGTGGAAGTCCCACCGACCCCGAACAATCTTGCCCTGATAGCCGAGCCATCGAGTGACAGCGGAACGATTGGTGACGGGATCACAAAATCCACGACAGTTGGCATAACAGGTCGGGCCGATCCCGGCGACCGAATCACCTTCTTGCGACAGGGAACGACAATTCCTACGACTCCATCAACGGTTGTGACATCGACGAACGGAACGTTTTCAGCGACACTCCAACTCTTGGCGAACCAGATCAACCAGTTGACCACGATTGCCACCAATGATTTGGGAATGATCAGTCCGGTTAGTGCAGCACTTGCGATCACCGTCGACACAGTAGCGCCGAGTGCCCCGACAGTGGTTTTGACCAGCCCGGACACAGGCGCCTCATCGACGGATCGCGTCACGAGTGCACTGCCGGTGTTTGGCGTGACCTCCTCGCCGGATTCGACCGTCACCGTTTCGGCAACGCGAGGCGGACTGCCGTACTCGTTGGGCGGGACCGCCAGCTTTACCGGTACCGGAAGTCAGGCGGTGCATTCGCCATCCTCAATTGCGGGCAGCTTGCCGGATGGGGTTTGGCAATTCAGGTTCGTGGCTAGCGATGCTGCGGGTAACGAATCGAGTGCGGTTACCTCTTCGGTCACCCTCGATACCGTTTCGCCAGTCACTCCAACAATCCAGTTGACCGGCGGAGGCACCACCACGACCGACACAACGCCATCGTTCTCCGGGACCGCCGAGGCAGGATCGTTGGTCGAGCTTCGGTCAGGATCGACGGTCATAGTGTCGACGGCCGCATCGGTTTCCGGCAGTTATTCGATAACGGCTCCTACGTTGGCTATCGGAAACTATTCATTTACCGTTAACTCAACTGATAGCGCCGGAAATGGGACCACAAGTGCGACAGTCGTGATCACGGTGGAACGAGTTGCAGGGCCTGATTATGCCGCGCCGGTGGTGTGGTCACGGTCAGGTCAAATTGGGACAGGTGGGTCCAGGCCTTACTCCTGGACTGCTCCTAGCAGCGGGTGGGTCATATTCGGAACGTGTGGGAGTGACTTTGACACCATTCTTGACGTGGCAGGGACGTCAAACGACGATCATGGCCAAGGTCCTAGTTATTGCGACTATGGTCTTGCGTCATACGTGCGCCTGCAGGTGAATTCTGGAACCACTTACCCAATCACCCTAAGCGGTTTTGGGTCATCGTCCGGTGCCTACATTATCGAAATCAGGTATGGCTAACAGCCAGTAGAGAGAACGACCCTATACCACTCAATGGGCGGTGCAATACCTACAACGATTTACCGACGTTTCTGCGCGTTTGGCCCCGGCAGTAAATCGTGGTATCACCGACATCAACACACCTCAAGAGGAAGATTGCGTAGTGATTGATCAGAACAGCCGGGGACAGGGCAGCAATCGACTTTTGGGCAAGGTTGCCTTCATCACTGGGGCAGGATCAGGAATCGGTGAGGCGACCGCGCGTGCTTGCGCGCATCAGGGAGCTGCCGTCGCGGTCGTCGACGTGCGCCGTGAACCCGCCGAACGTGTCGCGGGAGAGATCAGCGCAGCGGGAGGCAAGGCGGTTGCCCTTGTGGCCGATGTTCGGGACGAGACTGCGGTGAAAGCTGCCGTGGACGCGACCGTTCACTCGTTCGGGAGCCTGACAACCGTCTTCGCGAACGCAGGCATCAACGGCATGCAGTGTCCAATTGAGGAAATGACCATCGAAGAATGGCATGCCACGATTGATACCAATCTGACCGGAACGTTCCTGACCGTAAAACATTCCATCCCGCATCTTCGTGCAGCGGGCGGGGGAAGCATCATCATTACGGCTTCGGTGAATGGTACGAAGACGTTTTCGCTGCCTGGATACTCCTGCTATTCCACTTCCAAGGGCGGCCAAGCCATATTTGGACGGATGGCAGCTGGTGAACTTGGTCGGTGGGATATCCGCGTGAACACAATTTGTCCGGGTGCGATCAGGACGAACATCGGGGAGCGTACGTACCGACGCAACCTTGAAGCGGTTCGTTGGGATATCAAGATGCCGGACCGGAACCCTCCTCATCTCGGCCGCTCGGCCGATCCGTCTGAAGTAGCAGACCTGGTGACCTTCCTTGCCTCCGATGAGAGCATCTATATCACCGGGGCTGAAATCTTAATTGATGCAGGTGCAACAATCTTGAGAGGGTAGGAGGCGGATACGGTCGAGGCGCTGGCACACGCTTGGTCCGCAGCGGACGGGCTATTCACGCTAGCGTCTCAGTCCGGCCATAATTAATTGAGGTGCAGCGGTTCACTTGCCGGCATGATGGGTAGAGTCCCTCGCAAGCCCTCTGGGTTCGCCCTTTGGGGGACCCAGGCGGATTGATGTCAGTCATGGCCCTGAAGCGTCTTCTCGGTCCATGGCGATCACTTGGACTCTCCCATTTGACGAATTTGGACTCTTTCGTCTATGTAGGGCCAAGTTATTCGTGTTTCCCCATACGGTGTGGTTTTCGTACCCCACTAACCTGGAGACTTGATGTCGCGACTGATCAGATATCTGGTTCTGGGAGTGATTGCGGCGGTTTCGGTGATTTCCCTGTCCCGCCGAAGGGTTCAGCGATCAATACGATTTGAAACCCTTGAGCCACGGGACTCGTCCGAATCGCCTCCAACGGGTCCTATTGGCAGAGGTGATGGTGGCGTCGATCCGAGACACACATCCTCTCCCCCCGTATACCCGTATGGTAAAGAGGTTGGATCAATAACTGAACAAGCTGCTGAGACCTCGTCACCGAAGAGTTCCGCGGGAAGCAGTGTGGTGGCACCGTTCCTCGTCTTGCTGGGCGTTGTCGGGACATTGGGTATCGGCTGGTTGGCCTACGTTCCTGTTCAGCGCCCTGATACAAGTGGGCAAGCGTCGCCGAGTGCGCAAGTGGAAGTTGGTGCCGGTACGGCCTCATCCCCAACGCCGGTACCCGAACGGAAGGTTGCTGTCCTCGACGCACTTCCGACAGCGACGCCGGAACCGTTGCCTGACGGTGATGTGCCCGAGGTGGTGACCGTCACAGATGACGCAGGTGACACCGTTTTGGCCGACCTTGGAGTCGCGTCTGGGTCGCTGCCTGCGTCGGAGGGATATGTCCTGTCATTTGACGGCACAGCTGACGCGGCGGTCGTCAACTGGGGATCCGTGGACCCGTTGTCTTCCCGCGATGGATGGGCATTTGAGGTTTGGTTGCGACCATCAACCCTGACAGGCCCGCAGTCAATCTACGTCGAAAGTATCTCAGTCGGGATAGGAGCCCGCGTCGTCGAGCTTGGGATCGGTTTGAGTGACCGGAATATCGTTGTCGGTCGACGCCAGGCAGCAGCCTCGTCTACGTCACGCATGATTTGGACCACGACGCCGCTGCCCCCAGACATCTCTCCAGGATCATGGTTCCATCTCGAGACTGCTTTGAGGTCCGGTAGCGTCGAAACATGGGTTGACGGTAGGCAACTCACCGGGGTTGATTCTCAGTCCAGTGGACCACCGGTGCTGGACCGATCCTCGGTCTCACTCGCAGGTATTGGTGTAGTTGCGACACCAATATTAACATCACCGTTCGGTGGTGCCGTTGACGAAATCAGGTTCTGGACCGGGACGTCAGCGCGTTCCGATAGCGGCCGGAGTCGCACAGATCGCATCTCACGGGCTGACCCGAACCTGATCGGCTACTTCCCTATCTCTGCATCTGAGGCGGCGGGAACCGGGGTGGCTGATGCTACGGGAAGTCTCGGTCCGCTGAGCTTCGAGGGGGGCCTGCGTTGGGCTCCGCTCGCGTCTGCTTCAAGTGTCGGTGCTCCAACGGACACACCATTGGAGCTCTCCCCGTCGCTGGCGTCGCCGTCAAGCATGGGTGACGGTGGGTCGATAGGCGCGTGGATTGTGAGGAATGCGTTCATCGGAGACGTCTTGAACTCCGGATGGAAGATATCCGGTGATGCGACGCTGTCCGATGGAGGTTGGCTGCGGCTTACGCGCGATCGCCCGATGCAACTTGGGTCGGCGTACCTTGAGGAACCCTTGCCCACGGCTCTCGGATTGACCATCGACTTCGACTACGCCGCATGGACTGAAGATGATCTTGGCGCGGACGGCATCGTCGTATTCCTTGCAGACGGTTCGTCACCGGCAGTTGAGGTTGGTCAGCGCGCGGGGAGCCTCGGCTATGGGAGGTATTGCCAGACTGGACTGACAAATGCGTACCTGGGAGTGGCGTTGGACGCTTTTGGGACATTTGCGTCAAACGAACCGACTTGCAATGCCGGCGCGGGTTCCCGTTCGCCGAACTCGGTCGTCGTCAGGGGGTCAGGAAATTGGAATCAAGGGTATGCGCTAATCACTAATCAAGCGGTCCGCAGGTCTTTTGTTGCGACAGGCGTCGGTGCGCGCCCTCAGTTTGGTGAAGTAGGTACGCAACACGTGACGCTTGCACTTTCACCTGGGGTGATACTGTCGCTGACCATTTCCTATTTCGGCTCGAGTGAGCAGGTTAGTGCAATATCGCAGTTCGACCTTTCGAGCGTGTCAGGGCAGGCCGCTCTTCCCGATACCCTGCGAATTGGCGTGGCAGGGGCCACTGGGGGACTATCCGCAATTCACGAGGTTTCGCGATTGTCTGTTCGGATTGGTGAGTAGGTCGTCTTGGCAGAACCGGCTATCGTGACCGGACCCAGTCATCGACGTGACCCTGCAGCCACTCTTTATAGGTCGATGGTTCGGCGTAGAGCAGGGCGAGGGCGTGCGTTAGGTCGAGGTGCGGTGATTCGGCACCCGCGTGTTCGAGGTCCCAATCGATGCGCGACTGCGCCGCGAATGCGGCGTCGAATGGTGCGGGATCAGCGACAACGACCGCGTTTGGGTCCGCAAGTCCCTTGCTGGGTCCGATTAGCCGATCACATGCATCCCGGCTTGACCTGGCGTTGTACGCGCGGCAATACGCTGGGCGTGCGTCGTAGATCGTGCACGAGCCTCGAGTGTCGAGCAGGGGACACGCGACACGGGCGCGGAGCCGATCGGAGCCGTCCAGGCCTCGTGTCTGGTCCGATGCAGATGCAATGCGGTCTCCCAGGGCGATCACGTCAACGCCCGTGAGGGCCGCCTTGAGTGCATGAACGACTTCCGGAACTGTGACGTTCACGGGCAAGTAACAGCACGATGAGCAACCCAACGCACACGGTGGCCCTTCGCTCGCGGGTGTCGGACCTTTGGTGGGTTGGGCAAACGCCGTGGCCAAGGCAGATGACGCAATGGCCACGAGTTCCCCGACGTCTAGGGGCTTCACTTTGGTGTCAGCCTCGGATGCGTTGCGTTGGGTATCGAAACCTGCGACGCCCGGCGCACGTCAATAAGGGAGGTACGTATCAGGATGGGCCTTGATGTACTTCGCAAGTCGAACGCTGAGGTTCTCCTGAAGCTGGATGGTGAGTCCCCCATCAACCGCGATTGCCTGTCCCGTGATGAATGAAGCGTCGTCCGAAGCCAGGAACGCGATGGTGCCAGCGACGTCGTCGGGTGTGCCGATTCGGCGGACAGGGTACTGCTGGGCAAAGAACTCGAGTCCATCAGGATGAGCCTTCCATTGAACTCCCTGCCGTTCGGTGACGATGTGTCCTGGGCAAATCGCATTGACGCGGATCCCCGACGGGCCGTATTCGCACGCCATCTGCCGAGTAACGCCGATGACGGCGGATTTGCCTGCCTCGTAGACAAGGAATCCCTCGGCCATCATCAGGCCGTGCACCGAGCTGAGGTTGATGATGCTCCCCGCCCCCACGGCCCGCATGTGAGGTACCGCGTACTTCACACCCAGAAAGATCGACTTGACGAGGACTCCCATCCCTCTGTCCCAGGCCAGTTCGGAGACGTCAGTAGCACCCCCGCTGATCGACCCGCTGTCCAGCCCGCCACCGGCAACGCTGAAGGCGTTGTTCACCAAGATATCCAGCCTACCCCATTTAGTGACCGCTTCCTGCACCATTTGTTCGACATCAGCGGCAACCGAAACGTCGGTCCGGATGACGGAGACCGTTCCTCCGGCGCTTCGGATACCTTCAGCATTTGCTTCAGCGCGTTCGACGTCTATGTCGGCGATCAGCACCGATGCGCCATCAGCTGCCAGCCGGCGGGCGGTTGCGCCGCCGATACCTTGCGCTCCTCCAGTCACAATTGCGACACGGCCAGAAAATCGTTCACTGTTTCCCATTTGCATTCTCCCAAGCCAGTTGAAGTTGGTGACGACATAACGGAGATGGCGCGAACGCCGTTGGTTGCGTTGGCTACCGGCGGCCAGTATATCCGGAGGATGATCGGGACCAGTGCCACAAGCCTAAATGGTATCGACACTGTAAATTTAAACTCATTGCGACGCACTTGTCTCCAGACCATCAGTATTCGCCGACCTGTCCGGTTGGACGAATTACCCCTTGAGAGTTCGTCCCTGGAATGCGGTCAGTGAACTCCCGTTTCCTCAGATTCTTTAGAACTGCAATTGCCATTGCTCTTGCAGTATCGGCGATCGTCATGACCTCTCGAACCAAGTGGGAGGCTGTTGCGACGACCGGCGTGACGATTTCCCCAGCTACCGGAGGTCAGGCCATCTCACTTGACGGGACGACTGACGGAGGTACCGCGTCGTGTACGTCGTTGGTGGGACCCGTCGTTACCGAGCAAGCCTCGGGCGATATTGCCAGCGGGACGATGTCACTCACTCCGCCCGCGGGTTTCGAGTTCTGTCAGGGTGGAACTGCGTCTGTTTCGGCGGTCGGACTTTCGACGACGCTCGCCTTGGGATCTTCGGCAGTAACCAGAGACCCGAGCGGTTCCGTATCCATCGCAGTGTCGAGCGCCAGCACCGGCAACAGTGTTGGGCGCATCAGCTTTGCGGGCCTCTCGGTCCGTCCCACGAACCGGGTCCCAGCGACTGGAAACATCTCAATTGGCGGTCAGTCCATCCCTTCCCCATTGGCGGGTGGCGGGTCGCTATCGTCTGTTCCAGGCTCTGCGACTGAGATTTCGCACGTCAGTGGCTCTTTCGCAGATGGCACGGTTCGCAGCTCGGTTGCCACGATAAAATTGCAGACTATTGACCAATTCGGAAACGTGCGGACCAATGACTCCTCAACCCAGGTGACCCTGGGTCTTGTTGCGTCTGAGGGGTCTTTGGTGGACCTAGGTGGAACCTCTTACAGCGAGTACCTGTATTGCCAGGCCGGGCGCACGGGCACCCTTTCGGCGGGTGCCGCGACGTGGTCCCAGTGCGTGGTCACAAGGTCTGGTTCCGCATGGCGCCTGCAGGCACATTCGGCCGGACTTCCGACCTGGACATCGACCTCTGTCTTCACGACGTCCCCGGTGGCCCCGTCCTCGCTCGCATTCGGGACGGCTTCGGCTAGCTTCGGATACATCAATCTCGCGAATGTCGCTGCCGTCCCGGCGGTCGTCGGGTTCCCGTCCGGAGGAGTAACTGAACCGGGTGTCCTGACAGTGGTTCTGACAGACCGGTTCGGCCGAACGGCAACTGGCGCGTATGCCGTTCCGGTCTCGGCGCAGGGTTCGCAGAATGTCGAAGGACTGCCCATCGACGCAAGCAGTCTCGCAGACGGTGCGGTGACTTCTACCGTAAAGTTTGTTTCTGCCGTTGGCTCTCAATCGTCGACGGTTGTTCCAGGCGCTGCATTGACCAAGGACACGGTGCCCCCGGTCGCGCCAGACCTATCGAAGCTGACGGTGACCAACATCTCCGCTGCTGTGCCGGATCTTCTGGGTGGTAGTTCGGGTGCAGTCGAGGCGTCGGGGTTGGTGTCTGTGTTCGTGACGCCACCCGCATCTTCAACCGTCCCGTTGGCTACCGTTCTGGCGGACGCTTCCGGTGCGGTTTCGTCGGTTTCGCTCGGCCTGAACGGGGAGACGGTTGCATCAGGCACATTCGGCGTGTCTGGTGTGTATGTGACTGCGTCGGACGCGGCCGGTAATCGTGGGCCTTCGTCCTTCATTGCAGTCAACCGGGACGCGAACCCGATGCCCCAGTCTGCACGGGTGTGGCTTTCCGGGTCTACATACGACGTTATCAATGCGAGCAATGTCGCGTCGGTTGGCGTTGAGGTTTCGTGGTCCTCCGCTCCGGAGGCGGGTTCCCTGGAGGTCTGTCTTTCAGACACTACGAGGCCGGCGACTGGTACTTTCAACCTCTGCGCATCCGGGTCGCAATCGTGGGGTGTTCGTACATTCACTTCGGTCGCAGCGGGCTCTCCTCGAACCGTCGTGGTCAGCGGTATTTCCGTGACGTCGTTGACGTCAGGCAGGATCGGTGTACAGGTCCGTCACACTGACGAAGCTGGTAACACCAAAGGTGAGTTCACGGGGGTTTCGGCGGTCAGGGACGTCGCAACATCTGACCCCACGGCCGCATCGATCAGGGTCAAGTCAGGGCCTTCGAATGATCAGGACGAGATCAACCTTGCGTCGCAGGCGTCGGTCTACGTGGACGTGGGGTTCGCATCTGCACCCGCTGAGACTGGGCTGCTTTCGGTTCGTTTGACTTCCTCTGGCGTTAGTGGAACCTGTTCGGAGGTTTCGGGTTCCGCACCCGTCACAAGTTCACTTGGGACCCAGACAAGCATTATGGTCGGGCCGATGAGCGCAAGTTGCCTCGCGGATGGAGCGGTAACCGTTTCGGCAGCGTTCTCGGATAGCGCTGGGAATGGTGGAACCTGGGTCACTGGGTCAGTCAGCGCCACGAAGGACACGGTTGCCCCGCAGCCACCGTCACTTGCGGCGATGACGTTGACGAACATCGCACCGGGGACTGCGGACAACCTGGTGGTCCAATCGTCAGTGGGAAGCGCAGGAGACACGATAGAGGTCTGGCGAGATGCGACGTTCACCTCTCTCATCAGCTCCGGTGCGGCGTCTGCAGGACTGACGGTTTCACTTGGGGACAACCATGAGACGTTGGCGGGACAGACCGGGTTGCCCGCGGTATACGTGTCGCTCGTCGATTCTGTTGGAAACCGGAGTTCTCCAACAGAGGTAGTCGTGGACAATGTGGCCAACACCGGGCCGCTATCAGTTCGGGTTCAGGACGACCCGGCGCTCTTGCCAACGCAGACGACGTTGGTGTTTACCTTTGCCAGTAAGCCCGAGGTGGGAACCCTTTACGTGTCGGTAGGTGGCACTTCGCCTATTTCATTCACTGCGGACACGTCCGGGACCGAGACGCAGGTGACCCCTGTGTCAATCTCCCTGCTCTCATCCCTTACTATTTCGATTGGTGTCCGGCATGTCGATCTGGCCGGGAATTCGGTTGCGACGTCGACGTTCTCGCTGACAGACGCCCAGCCTCCCGCGCAGCCGTCAGCCCTTGCGCTCGACGCGGCGCAATCGATGACGGTATCCGGATTCCCAACGACCTCGCTCAGGCGACCGACATTCGTGGGTCCAGCCGGGGCCGTGGAGGTGGGCGCCTTGGTGACGCTTTACGAGGGGACCACGGCCATTGGATCGGCATCGTCATCCGGGATATCGGGTGCGTTCTCAGTCGCGCCGTCGGTTGACCTCGCTGACGGGAGCCATTCGGTGACGATCAAGGCGACCGACGCCAAGGGCAACGTGAGCGCTCCATCAACGGGATACACCTTTGTTGTTGATGCGACCAATCCGCTGAGCGGTGTCTTGACCCTTGACGCGTCCGCTGATCTTGGATTCTCATCGTCAGACCGGACCACATCTCAGACGTCACCGACCTTCACGGTCACTGGCGCATCCGACACGGGTGTTGGCATCGCGTCAGTGCAACTGCAGCGGGCGTCAGCCGGATCAGGCTGGTCATTTGTTGACACTGGAGTGGCTGCGACCGCGCCGGTGTCGGGTTCATTCCTGTTGACATCATCCGCGTTGACCGACGCTGAGTACCGGTTCCAGGCGGTGGTCACCGACAAGGCGGGGCGTCAATCAACCACTCCGGCGATCACGGTCACCGTCGACAGGTCCGCACCTGTGCCGGGGACGGTGGCCATGTGGATAGTCTCCGATACGGGGGCTAGCCGTTCTGACGCGGTCACCAGCGTTGCCACCCCTACGTTCCGGGTAACCGGCGCGGGCGACACCGGTTCTGGCATCTGGAAGGTCCAGCTGCGTGGCTCCGCGGTTGGTGGCGGAACGCTTTCCGATGTTGGCAGCCCAGTTTTGCTGGCGACGGATGGGGGGTATGACTTGTCTACCCCGAGTTCGCTCGCCGATGGTGTCTACGACATCTCTGCCAAGGTCTTCGATGTGGCCGGGAACGACGCGTCGACCCCTACGATCCCGATCAGGGTTGACACAACCGCCCCGGCACCGGGCACCCTGACCCTTGGCGACACGTATGGCGTTTCCTTCTCCGACGGTCTGGTAAGTGTTGCCACACCGCAGTTCACCCTGACCGGAATGTCCGATGGAGGCGCCGGGCTGGCTAGTGCGTGGTTGGAAGTCGAGGGCGTACTTTCGGGCAGCACCGTCGCTCTCGGGAACGCCGCATCCTATTCACTGTCGGCCGCGTCGTTGACGAGCGGAACGTACTCGATCCGGGCGCGGGTGACCGATATCGCGGGCATCAGCGCGCCAACACCCGCGGTCACGGTCAAGGTTGACCTGCTTCCTCCGGCTCCCGGAAGTCTCGCGGTCGTGGATGCGAACGGAAATCCGGTTGCCTCGCCGGTTCTGCCCTCCCGCACGGTCCCCTTGAAGTTGTCTGCGGCGACCGATACGTTCGGGATCGACAGCGCGGTTGCCCAGGTCAGTACCGATAGCGGGGTGACGTGGAGCGGGAGTACGGCATTCGTCGGGAGCGAGCCCCGGACGGCCACCATTTCTTCGGCCCCTACCGGAACGTTCATGGTGCGCGGTCTCGTCACTGACAACGCCGGGCTGACCGCCGCGACAAACCCCGTAACGGTGGTCGTTGACCTCGACGCGCCCACCGTGACCGCGGTCACGACCACAGCGTCCGGGAGCAAGAAGGCTGGTGACACCGTCGCGATAACCGTGACGTTCTCGGAACCGGTCACGTCGACGGGCCCGTCCCATCTTCTACTTGAAACCGGTTCGACAGACAGGGACGCCACGTGTCCGACGGTCACGGTCTCGTCAACGCTGACGTGCACCTACACCGTGGTGAACGGTGACGTCTCTGCTCACCTTGACTATGTGTCGACGGGTGCACTATCTGGAACCATGACGGATGCGGCGGGGAACCCGGCTGTGCTGACCCTGCCTGCACTTGGCCAGTCCGGTCTCTCTACCCAGCAGACCATTGTCATCGACACGACTGCACCGACGGTGTCCGGAGTGGCCACATCCGTCATCCCAGGCACCTACGGAATCGGTGCGGCGATCCCAATTGAAGTGCGTTTCACTGAACCGGTCGTTGTTGGCATCTCGGGTGGAAGTCCCCAACTCACGATGGCGACCGGCGGGTCTGGACGGACGGTCAATTACGCCTCCGGTTCCGGAACGGCGAATTTGACGTTCCGCTACACGGTGACACGGGGTGATTCATCGACTGGTCTCGATGTGCGTGGCACAGGCGCGTTGGCACTGAACGGTGCCACGGTGCGCGATGCTGCAGGAAATGACGCGGTGCTCACGCTTGTGCCAACGGGATCACTCAATGCGGCTGGCGCAGTCGCGGTGGACACGACGGTTCCTACGGTGACATCGGTCACCACCACCGCTGCCGACGGCCCCTACAAGGCAGGATCAGTCATACCGGTAGTCGTGACCTTTTCGGAGCCGGTCACGGTGACCGGGACCGCCCAGCTCCTTCTTGAGACGGGGCTGGTTGACCGGCAGGTCATGCTGACCAGGGGGTCCGGCACGGCTACGCTTGGGTTCGACTACACGGTCCAGGCTGGCGACACGTCGGCAGATCTGGACTACGTTTCGGTGCGAGCACTCACGGTGACCGGCGGGGCGATTAGCGATGTGACAGGGAATGAGGCGGACTACTCGCTCCCGGACCCTGCCTCACCGGCTTCACTGGCCGGAGGTGCGGCGATCATGGTCGACACAACCCCGCCGGCAGCACCGACCAGTGTTTCATTGACCACCGCAACGGATACCGGACGGTCCCGCACCGATGGCGTGACGAACGTGACTGCGGTATCCGTGACCGGCACCGCCGAGGCCGCAAGCGTGGTCACGTTCTTTGACAACGACACCGAAATAGCTGGAGCGACTGGCACCGCGATCACTGGGACGTTCACGATCGCGACGACGCTTGCCACGGGAAACCACGCGATTACCGCCAAGGCCACGGACGCCGCCGGCAACACCGGCGATCCCTCACTGATCTTGCCGGTCACCGTGGACCAGGTTGCCCCAACGGTGATCAGCGTCTCTTCCACGGTGAACCCTGGCGCGTACCGAGCCGGGACCACCATCCCCATGTACATTTCGTTCACTGAGCCAGTAACCGTCGACGGAACGCCCCTGCTCGCAATGGAAACCGGTCTGGTCGACACCGTTGCGTCGTACGTTTCGGGGAGTGGAACGTCAACACTCCGGTTCGACTATGTGGTGGCGCCCGGTGACACGTCGTCACGCCTTGACTACGTCGACACTGCTGCACTAAGTGCAGGTACCGGGGCGATCGCCGATGCAGCAGGCAATATGGCCACGCTCACCCTGCCGGGTACCGGGACAGGTTCGTCGCTTGCCGGAAGTGTCGCCGTGGCGATCGATACGGCTGCCCCGACGGTCATCCGTGTCGACGCAGTCAGTCCGAACGGCACCTACTACCTCGGGAAAACTATATCGATCTCGGTAACGGTCTCAGACCCGGTGTTTGTCAGCGGGTCGCCGTACCTGAGCCTCTCTGGCGGCGGTGGTGCGGGCTACGCTTCCGGGTCTGGAACAACGGTGCTGAACTTCGTCTACGTTGTCGGTCGTGACCAGTTCACCTCACGCCTCGACTACTCAGCCATAGGTGGCCTTGTGATCCCAACCGGCAGTGGCATCGCTGATTCGGCGGGAAACCCTTTGAATACCACTCTTGCCTCGCCTGGCAGCAACGGGAGCATTTCGTTTACCTCATCGATTTCCGTTGAGGGCCGCGATCCGCCAGGGCCTGAAGCTCCAACGCCGCTTCCAACGCCGACACGTACTCCCTTGCCGACCCCGACGGTTGCCCCGACAGTGATCCCGGTTCAGGCTGGTGGTCCTGGTGGCATGTTCTCAGGGCCAATTCAGGGTCCCGTCGCCGCTCCCGGCACAGCCGTGGTCCCAGCAGATGCAACGATTGCGCCAGCCACGCCGACGAACCCAGTTGAGGCGGGCGCAGCCGGAACGAGTCCGCAAGCTACGCCGTCCACACTTTTCATCCCATTCGATCCCGAATTCGCGTTCCCAAACACGTCGTCCGGTAGCGGGTCCGCAAACTTGTCTCCAAGTCCGATTTACGGTTCGATCGCTGGTTCTCTCGGCGCAACTGGGGCTGGAGCAGGCCCGCCAACCGTGTTGTCGGCTGCGGAAGTCACCCAGAGTTACACCGGACGCCCCGTTGCCCGGTTCCAGCTCGCTGGTTCCGGAGGTCAATCAGGGTTGGCGGTCGCTGCAGTGTCAACCGGTGCGATCGCGGTCGTGGGTCTTAAATCCGATGGCGGTTCGGTCATGATGGTCGGTGAGACAGGAGGCGGAGCTCCAGTCGTTGTCGGTGTTCAAACAAGCCCGGAATTGGTGGCCTCGATTCGTTCACGCTTTACCGGTGCGGACGTTGAGGTAATCTTCGATCCTGCGCCTAGCCGACTTTCCGATGTGCAGCGTGGAAGCCTCGGTGGCGGTAACACCACCCCGGCCGGTGCGCCATTTGACCTGCAACTGCGCGTGGTGGTCGCTGGGCGCCCAGTTCCGGTCGGATCGCGCGACGTGACTGACGTCCCAACGGTAACTGTCCACTTGCCGGTCAATCCGAATGGTGCCGCGGTTCCAGACAATGGGATTTTCGCGTGGCTCGTTGCAGACTATCGGCCCGATGGCGAGTTCATTGGATACTTGCGCCCGCAGGCGACGTTCAACCCGGAAACCAACTCGGTCTCGATGGCATTGCCAGTCGACCAATTGCAAGGCACCTTGTTCCTGCCGGTGTATCTCACACCTTCATGGGTCCAATCGACCCGGGCGAGCGCGCACATTTATGGAAGCCCCATGCCTGACGCGGTCGACTTCGGTCTCGCGGGACCGCAGTTCACCGTTTTCCCAGTCGTTGCGCCCCAGGTGGCGGGCCGAATCAAGGTGTTCAACCCAGTGACCGAGGGCTATGGGTGGATCAATGCTGCGGATGTCGGGCCTGCAATCGGTCCATAGCCACGATTCGATTCATAAGCTTGAAGGGCCACCCGGTCGCGCGTTCAACGCTGACGAGTGGCCCACTGGGCATGGATCACATTCAGGATTGCGCGCCGGGGTTGCGCTTCGCCAGCGACGCCTTGAATTCATTGAGACCAGACTGGGCCCATGGCAACCAACTGGTCATGACGAATTGGACACCCATGTCGAAGTACCGGTCACGGGTCGCGTCGGTCACCAAAGTGCCAGAAATTCGACCGGCATCTCGGATGCGCCTGAGAGCTCCGTCAATCGTTGCCTGAACGTCCGGGTGACCGGTATTGCCGGTGTGGCCCATTGTCTGCGCCAGGTCGGATGGAGCGACAAAGAAGACGTCGACTCCGTCCACCTTCAGGATTTCATCGAGATTGTCAATTGCCTCTTGTTCCTCAATCAGGATCACTGAGATGATTTCGTCGTTGGCGTCGGCGTAGTAGTCAGGCACTCCATAGGACCGCCTGCCGCCATACATTCCACGAAGTCCGAGCGGCCCAAACCTGCAAGCCTCGGCCACCGCCTCCGCCCCCGCGCGCGTGCACACGTGCGGGACCACAATCCCGCTTGCGCCACGGTCAAGGGTCCGCGTGATCAGCCAAGGTTCGTTGGCGTTGACCCGGACAATCGATCCAACTCCCCACAAGTCGCACGCGCGCGAGAAGTCGCCAATCTGTTCCCAACTGCCGGGTCCGTGTTCACATTCCATCCAGATGGCGTCTGGTCGGAACTGGCCGAGCCAGTCGACCATGTCCGTATTTTGGTGACCGCTGACCACTCCGACGGTTTCCCCATTCAGTAGGCGATGACGAAGATTGATCCTTGGCATTTCCGTGTCCTTCGAGTTGGTAGCGTACACCTCGGTCGGTCAATCACGGTGCCACCGGCTGACGAAGGCCCTGCGACGGTCTTTGCCACCGCGCGCCGTACAGAGCCGCGTGTCTTGGATTTGGAAAGTAAAGAACCCGCCACCGGATGCCTTGCGGGGGAGCATTGCAAACGGGGCGGGTCAGGCGGATTTGCGCTTCCGGTAGGCAGGGGGATACCTATCGGAACGACGCATCCAGTGGGCCAGGGGGAACTCACTGGACAGGTGAATGATGCGCACGGAACCGCCGGGTTGCCATTGGTCGGACCAACCAAACCCCGGGCAGCTAGATTGGGCAGGTTGACTACTGGCATCGTGATCTGATCGCGTTCAGGTGATTGTCACGGCGCGAAGGAGTCTTCAGTCCGTCGCTTGAGATGCCGACCAAGTGGCAAAATCCCCAGCATGACCGCGTCACTGATAGTTTCGACACCTGTCGGGTTATTCACACCAGAAGACATCACCAAGATTCAGTGGATTGGCGAACCGCTTGTTTCTCCAGACGGCTCAATGGTCGCGTTTACCGTCACTCACGTTGACGAGGTGCGAGACGAGAACATTTCCGCTATTTG
This sequence comes from Chloroflexota bacterium, assembly GCA_947446285.1. GTDB lineage: Bacteria > Chloroflexota > UBA11872 > UBA12225 > UBA12225 > UBA12225. The sequence continues at coordinate 453 of CANFGH010000036.1, read as the reverse complement.
GATGGTGGGGACGAATGGATTGGCCCCTCGGCAATTCACATCCGGGTTCCGTCGTGATCACTCACTTCGATGGTCACCAGACGGGAGGCGGATTGCATTCGTCTCCGAGCGACAGTGCCCCGACCTCACTGGTTCGGCTGCCGAAAGGGCCCAACTCTATGTCATGGACATGGCGGGTGGTGAACCGGTCAGGTTGACCGCATGCCCGGGCGGGGTTTCCGCGCCGGAGTGGTCCCCTGACGGGAGCGCGATTGCGTTTGTTTCGCGGGTTGACCGTGATGGCGCGCCGGGAGAGATTGGAAAGCCGGTCGTGAGTGGCGACCGTTCACCATCGCACCCTGCCAGGGTGATCGAGACCTTGCGATATCGACGGAACGGTGAAGGGTTCATCGATTCACGTCGCCAAATCTGCGTTGTTGGGGTCGGGTCGGACCGGCAGAACGTGAACACAGG
>CANFGH010000035.1 GCA_947446285.1 Chloroflexota bacterium | reverse complement strand
GTGCAGCGGGTGCTCACGGACAACGGGAGCCAGTACGTCTCTGGAGTAGGGAAGGCGGCGTGCGCGGACCTGGGCGTGGGTGCCCGCCGGACCCGGCCGTACCGGCCCCAGACGAACGGGAAGGTCGAGCGCTGGTTCCAGACCGTCCTGCGCGAATGCCTCTCCCTCCACCCGCTGGCGAGCGAGGACGAGCGGCAACGTGCACTGGACGCCTTCGTGGAGTACCACAACAATGACCGACCGCACCTCGGCATCAAGGGCCTCACCCCCCTCGTCCGCCTCGCTTCCCTGTCAACAACCTTGTGAGAGACAACACCGAGCGAACCCTATTGCTGACTGGTCTACGAGTGCACCGGGGTTCCTAGGTCCCTACGAGAAAGATCCTGATAGCTGTTCCGATCGCAAAGAGGCTCATGCCAGTCGCAACGGCCCCGATCCCAGCCCACCGTATCGTTGCTCCGAACCGTGCACGGCGTGTCCGAACCATTTGCTCCGATGTGATAAGTCCTCTCATTCGGTCGGGCCCAGATGCCCGCTTCGCCGGTTTCGGCTGACTTGATCGGGTTGCCAAGCCGCTGCCAAGGTACGGGCCAGTGGCAAGAAGCACCGCCCCAATTGCGACAGAGATACTCCCTAAGGTGAGTAGGATTGCGCCCAAATCTTCCACGGCGAAAGTATAGGATCCGTCATCGAGTGCTAAAGTCAGAAAGATGACCACGCGCGTGGCACGAACACGACATCGACCTCAATCCGGACCGGGGCGTGGTGGCAGTCCGGTCAGGTTGGTCCGCTCCAAGATAAGGCGATTGCGTCAACGACGCGGTCTGAAGTCCGCTGGATTGGCCGCTCTAGTTCTGATCACGTCAAGCCCCAGAATTGCAATCGCGCACGGTGGGGTTACCGGGGCTCAGGATTTGTTCCAGGATTACGGGCTGCTGTTGTTCCTGGTTGCAGTGATCCTGATAGGTGCAGGTGTTCTCGTTTGGGTGCTACTGGCGGCGAAGCCTCACGACTCGGACGAACCAGACGTCGCAATCGATCCGGGCGTCGCGCAGAAGGGCGACGCACCGCAATCGTCAGAGTTGCACGAAACCCGGCGCGTTAACCACAAAGACCGTCGCACGTCCTAAAGCCACTTGACCACTGCCATCGACATTCCGAGCACGACAATGCTCGCGGAGCGTCGCCACAACGTCATCCACCTGTGCGGGTTCGACGCCAAGCAGCAGGCTGACGTTGCCACGTTTCAGCCACCCGCCAACGGTATTGATGCGCGTGGTCCGGTAGCCCCGCGACACGAGCGCCTTGAGCGCTGCACCAGCATCTTCCGACTGGACGATTGCCCACACCAGTTTCACGGTTGTCTCTTTCGCACTTCGGCGATCAAACGCCTGCCAGATACCGGTCCTAAAGTTGCTCGAACCGTTCCACATCAAGCACGAAGACCGTTGCACCCCCCACCTGCACCTGCACCGGGTCAAGTGGGTACGGTTCGCCGACCTCTCCAGGTGCAGTTGGAACGAAGTACTCGCTACGGGTCTGGCAGTTGTCCCGAAGGATTACCAGTGCCCGCTGCAACTGGTCACGGGCAACGCCAACAAGAATGGTTGCGTTTCCCTTGCGAAGGAACCCACCAACGGTATTGATGCGGGTCGATCGGAATCCAGCTTGGTTCAGTGCCTCGATCACGGCACCGGCATCCTCGTCCTGGACAATACTCAGGACCAGTTGCATCGCCGTCAATCCGTCCTCGGACTCTGTCACTGTCATTCTCCCACCTTACACGACATGGGGAACGGGCACCAGATGCGCCAGTCATTGATCTGACCCGAACGCGCATACTATTCGCATGGCAGCAGCGATGACGAGGCGGCGCGCCATCGTGGCAAATCTGGGAATGCTCTGGATTGCCTCAGCGCCGACGCCCGCCAAAGGCTCAGGGAGCGATCGTGAGGACGGTCCGCCGTTTAATGAGGGTCCAATCTTGGACGATCCGATAGTCGATACGAGCGACGCTCCGTCGACGCGAAGCGGAGCTGAACCCACACGTAGCAGCGACCCCGCACCCGGACCGATCACTGTCGAACTGCGTCTCTTGCCTGACCGCCCGGTATCTGGTGCAGGCTACGAGTTTGAAATCGTCGCGACCAATGTGTCTGACGCGCCGGTCACAATGGAGTTCCGGAACGGGCAGGTCTTTGACCTCTGGATCCTCGGAACTGATGGCGCCCTAGTTTGGCGCTGGGCCTCCGGCCGGATGTTCACCCAGGCATTGCGTGAGATCCGGCTGCTTCCTGGCGAAAGTGCCTCACGACGAGTCGTGTGGCCGGGAACAGACGCGTCAGGCGACATCCAAATTGCTGGTCCGCTTGTCGCCCGAGCGGACTGGGTTTCACCTCCCGCTCGATCATCACAACCACTCTCATTCGTTGCCGAACAAGATCGTCATTGATCTTGACGCCCGCGTTGACAGTAGTGCTGCGAAGCCCGGGAACTAGCCCTCTTCCGCAGGGCCTGCGTCAGCGATGCCATCATCTGCTTCGCCCTGAGTGAAGCGGGCAAGGGAAGTCGCTCCGCCCCGACGCCTTACTTTCACGATCTCGGCCATGATCGCCAGCGCGATTTCAGTCGGCGCACGCCCCCCAAGGTCCAAACCAATTGGGGCATACACCTTTGTGAGCAATGAAGGTTCCACCCCGGCCTTCCTCAATCGATCAAACACCACGAGGACCCTACGCTTGCTTCCAATCATTCCAATGTAGCGTGCCGACGACCCAGCAACCCGCTGCAACGTCGCCTCATCGTGTTCATGACCCCGAGTGACCAGGACGAGATAGGTCCACGGCGTGATCTCGAGGGTGTCGATTGCCCTCGCAAAATCATCAACCACGATTGAATGTGCCGCCGGAAAGCGTTCACGGACTGCAAATCGCACGCGGTCGTCGATTACCGTTACCTCGTAATCCAGCACCGCGCCCAAGGCGCAAAGCGGAACCGCGATGTGCCCAGCACCGACAATGATCAAGCGTGGTGGGGGCAGGCACGGCTCAAACAGCAATTCGACGGTATCCGGCGACGCATCGCGATCCCGCATCCTTCGCCGATTGGCGAGGACCTCACCGTCGACACCAAAACGGACCTCGCACGGTTCTTCCGCCCCAAGAATCCGCTTGGATGCGGTGACAACAGACGCCGTCAGTCCGTCGGAGCCGACTTGGCCTTCATATGCTCCATCGGGGAAGACAGCAATCTTGCCGCCGACGCGCAAGACACGGTCGCTCCCGCGTGCTACCACCGTGACAAGGCAGAACGGTGTCCGCGCATCAAGCAGTGAGAGAATGCGCGCAACACCGACTCCGGTCACGCCGATTGCCCAGCCTGATCCGGTGATTTCTCGCCGTGACTTGCTGGAAAGAGGACGTCAATGAAGACCTCCATTGTCCCGCCACACACGTCGCCTCCCGGGTGATCCGGGTCATCGGCAAGGACAAATTCTCGCAGTCCACTCTCTCCTCGGCGCATCAGACGTTGCGCCTCTGCCCAAACATCAGCCTCAACACACCCGCCACCGATGGTGCCGTGCATCGTGCCATCTGCAAGCATGAGCAATGCGGCACCTGCCTTCTGAGGTGTGGACCCCCGGGTGGCCACGACTGTCGCTAACGCCGCACGTTCGCCTCGGGCCAAACAGGCCGACGCAGTTCGATACAACTCGGTCCGCGGATGCACAGGCACGTCCCACGTCCTTCCACTTGCAGAGGCAACTTCGTACTCACCGACCGACCGGCCGGGAAATCAAGCCAGACCTGCGCGTGGCCGCCTTGATCATTTCGCCTTTCCCAAACCGCCGCATCCCCTGACCGAATGGTAACGCCCACCCATCGTACCCACGAACCGGCAAGGCCTGGCAAGCCTGCTTCTCAGATTGTCATCACTATTCTCCCAATTGGGCGTAAACAATCCCGATCCAGTGCTCTATGATGAACTTTGACGACAATTGCTGTGAACGGTTGCTGAAGGACTTGGCGATGAAGGCAGTGGTCATGGCCGGGGGTGAAGGATCTCGATTGCGCCCCCTTACCATCGGGCGACCAAAGCCGATGGTTCCGATTGTCAACGCACCAGTCATGGAGCACATCCTCGGGCTGCTGAAGCGCCATGGAATCACTGAAATGGTTGTCACGCTTCAGTACATGTCGAATACTATTCAGGACTATTTCGGCGATGGGTCTGAGTTCGGGATGGTGATCCACTACACCGTAGAAGAGACACCTCTCGGGACCGCCGGGAGTGTCAAGAACGCAGAACACTTGCTCGATGAGCCCTTCATCGTAATTTCGGGTGACGCCCTGACGGACTTCGATCTCGAAAAGGTCATCTCATTCCACCGCGAAAGGGAAGCGATGGCTACCCTGACTCTCTATCAAGTGCCAAACCCCCTTGAATATGGTGTGGTCATCCTTGACGAAGACCACCGGGTTACGAGATTTCTTGAAAAGCCAAGTTGGGGTGAGGTCTTCTCTGACACGGTGAACACTGGCATTTACGTCCTGGACCCCGGCATCTTCAAGTACGTGCCATCTGGCAAGTCGGTTGACTGGAGCAACGACGTCTTTCCACAACTCCTCCAGAACAGTGACCCCATGTTCGGGTATGTCGCTTCCGGTTACTGGTGCGACGTCGGATCTTTACAGGAATATGTCCGAGCAAACGCCGACATGCTTCAGGAGTTCGTGAACCTGCCCGTGCCAGGAGAGGTATCGTCCGGGCGCATCTGGAGATCCAACCAGGACGGCGAACCCGACGCGGTGATCCACCCGACGGCGCGGGTCTATGGCCCGGTGTTTCTCGGCAAAGGCGTAGAAGTCCGTGCCGGCGCGGTGATCCACGGTCCTACCGTCATTGGCGACTACACGGTTGTCGAAGAACGCGCCACGATCGACCGCAGCGTAATCTGGTCGAACGGGTATATCGGCGATGGGGCGGATCTCAACGGCGCACTGATCGGCAAGCAGGTAAGTTTGAAGTCCGGGACAGTGGTCTTCGAGGGTGCCGTCATTGGAGACAACTGCACGATTGGTGAAGGCGCTGTCGTCCGCCCAAACGTGAAACTGTGGCCGAACAAGGAAGTCGAACCTGGCGCGACAGTCGCCTCAAGCCTGATCTGGGGAAACCAGGCACGAAGGTCGATTTTCACGGCATCGGGAGTAAGCGGTCTGGCAAACGTGGAAATGGTTCCAGAGTTTGCTGCGAGGGTAGGGGCGGCGTACGGCTCGACACTACCGCGTGGTTCCCGTGTGACGGTCAATCGAGACCGCAGCCGCGCCGCACGAATGATCAAGCGAGCGATCATCGCCGGACTGCCGTCTGCGGGCATTGATGTGCTCGACATTGGCGACGTTCCGGTGCCAGTCGCCCGCTACGAAACCCGCGCCAGCGGCGCCGTTGGTGGGATACACGTGCGCCTGTCACCGGCGGACTGGCGCCAAATCGAACTCTCCCTCATGGACGCGCGTGGCATCAACATTGACAAGAATGGTCAGCGACGCATCGAGACGAGTTTTTTTCGCGAAGACTTCCGGCGGGTTCCTGTCACCGAAGTCGGTGCAATCTCCGTAGTCGGGGACGCCGTTGCGCGACGCTATGAGGATGCCTTCGTCAACCACTGCGACAAGTCCGCGATTGCATCAGCGCACGGACGCGCCGTGATCGACTACGGGTTCGGCAGCACGTCCACCATCCTGCCGACACTCCTGGGGCGGATCGGGGCGGAGACGATTACGGTGAACGCCGCGACCGGGCAGGCCTTCGGACGACGTACCGCCACCCAATACGACCAAGACCTTCGACACCTCAGCGCGATCTGTCGGGCCATCGGGGCGCAGGCCGGGGCGATGATGGATAACGACGGGACCCGGATAGACCTCATCGACGACCGAGGCGTGGTCCTGCCTCCGATGACCGCTCTGGCCGTGATCGCGGTCCTTGCGTGGCGTGCCCACCCGGGAGCCGTTGTCGGCATTCCAGCGAGTGCGCCACTGGTGTTCGACGCACTTGCAAGCCGGAATGGTGGAGCGGTCATGCGAATCGCCCCGAACGCTCGCGCACTGATGCAGGCCGCCCAAGACGCGTTCGTTCAAGACCGAGTGGTGACGCTGACAACCCAAGGGACGGATACACGAAAGCCGGGAGACAAACCACTCATACTCATCGGAAACGGGGAAGGAAGCTACATTTTCCCGGACTTCCACCCGGGGTTTGACGGGATGATGGCGGTGGCCCGCATTCTCCAGTTTCTGAGCGTTGACAGCACGTCGCTCTCAGACGTCGCCATCAACATTCCAGATGCCTATCTGGGACGCCAAACAGTGCCGTGCCCGTGGGATGCGACCGGACGAGTGATGCGGGTGATGCATGAACAAGCGAGTCGGTTTGGTGACAGCAGCGCCGCCTCTGAGGGAGTTCGTTTCGACTTCGGCGCTGAATGGGTTCTTGTCCTTCCGGATGCGGACCTCCCGCTCTTTCACGTTCATGCCGAAGGGCAATCGTCTGAAGCGGCCCAAGCGCTCGTTGCCAAGCACGCCGAGATGATCCGCCGAATTGTCAATTGATCACCCGGGTCCGGCTCCAGATGACTTCAGATCGATGGGGGTCGGACCCTCACCATCACGAGCAAGAGACGAAACAGTGCCCCGGTGGGCTCGGCTGGCACGGTTTGTTCGTCGCGCAATCGCGCTAGCACTACTGCGGACGGCTCACGACCCGGTGAAGGCAGTCGGCCAGTCGCCAGGACTGGTGATCATCCAACTTGACGGGCTTGGTCATGGCAACTTTCAAAGAGCCGTGGCGCGAGGCTATCTTCCGTTCCTATCCAGATTGCTTGCATCCGGAACCCACACCATGCACCGTTGGCGGTGCGGACTACCGGCGGACACGCCTCCCGTTCAAGCAGGGATCATGTGGGGCGACGCCGATGGGGTCCCAGGCTTCTACTGGTGGGATCGCAATTCCTCAAGGCGTATCGCGAGCAGCAACCCTGCACACATGCGCGAAATTGAGCACAAAATCGCCGCGCGCAACCATCTGGGTGGTCTCCTGAGGGGCGGCAGCAGCTATTCAAACACGATGTCGGGGGGAGCCAGACACCGCATCCTCACCATCGCCGGGTCGGACCCACGTTGGTTTGCGCCGGGTCAAGGAATGGTGCGCGCCTTTGCCCTAGTCGCCCTCAACCCCGGCAGGACAATCCGGTTCATTGGCGACGCTGTCTGGGAAGTGCTCCAAGAGGCTGAGGACCGCATTTGGGTAACCCTCAACCGGCGCCCAAGGCTCTTCGAGGGAATGTTTCCTCTCGTCCGCGTTCTCTTCAATGTCCTCGCCCGTGATGTGATCACCGCGGGCACCCGTCTCGACATGCTGCAAGCAGTGCCGATTATTTACACGTGCTATATTGGTTATGATGTGGTGGGTCATCACTCAGGACCATTGTCACGAAACAGCCTCCGGACACTCAAAGGCATCGACCGATCCATCAAGGCACTTTTCGATACGGGCGACAGGGCTCCTTGCAAGTACCGGTTCGTCATCCTCTCGGATCACGGGATGTCACCCGCCGTTCCCGTTGCCGAAGCGTTTGCCACCGACTTCGATCAGTGGTGTCACGACCAATGGCAGTGTCGGACCGCCGTTGCCGCCGTCCCCAGTGCCGGTGAGAGGGGACAAGCCAATCCCAGCGTACCTTTCCGCACTCCGTCCGGTCGGATGCCACGGCCGGGAACCACGTGGCTGCGGACCTGGGGGAGAATTGGGGCTTGGGCACTGGAACTCGGCACGTCCGGGGCGATCCGTTTGGGAGCACGAATCCTCGACGAGTCGTCGCCGACGCACGACGGGGGAATTGCGGTCATCTCGTGCGGGCCACTCGCCCAAATATGGCTGCGCGGTTCGACCACACCAGTTTCCCGCAACACGATTGAAGCACGGTGTCCAGGCTTCGTCGATGCGGTCCTGCACCATCCGGCGGTGGACTTCCTCATGATCAGATCCAACAGCCGTTTGCAGGTTGTCGGACGAAATGGGGAAGTGACCCTGCGACACCTCGACACCGTCCCTGATCCCGGTCAGCCAATGCCAGCGGTAGTGGTACAGGTCGATGGAATCAGCCCCCTCGCGCATCTTGACGAACCAGAGGTTGCCGCCATCCAACTCGCTCGCCTCGGCTCGATGGATGCGACCGGAGATGTGATCTGCTTCGGTGCGACACTCGTGCCAGCGACGACAAGGCGCTCTGTCCCGGGATCGCTTCGCCAACCACACTTCTGGAGTTTTGAACGCCAACTGGGGACGCACGCGACCCTTAACGGCGATCAGGCCTATCCGTTCCTGATCACACCGAGTGACTTGGACGTCAATGTGGACAGTGTCACCGAAGCGTCACAACTCCATGATCTCCTCGTCACCATTTCTCGTGGAGACGCGGGAACATGTAGGGGAGAGGTGCAACGTGAGGACGAACGTTCAACCTTGGGATAGCCCCGACCAGAAGTCTGTGCCGCCCGACCCTGATGGTGTGGATACCATCCATCTCAAGACCACTAGACAAAGTGCCTGGATTTCACTGAAGCGGTTCGCAGAGTTGAATAAGATAAGCACCACGTTCATCGAACAAATCGCCGACTTGATCGACCTGCCGGAACTTCGTGAAAGCCGGACGCGTCGACACCACTTCTCGTTCACCGAGTACGACCACGTTTTGGAAGTGTCCGGCTGGGCCTTCAGGATCGGTCAATTCGTGCGATGCGACGCGCGTACTTGTGCCCGTGCTGGCCTGTTACACGATGTTGGATCCCATTGGTTCGACACGCGGGCACCAGTTTCCCTGGCACGCCGTCTCGCCGAAACTGATGGTGTGTGCCATGCAATACAAGCACACACCATTCTGCCGATACTACCGCGGACGGTCGAGGCTATAGTCGTCGTTATTGCGGACTTCCTTACCACCGCCAGCGAATGTGGCCGGGCGTGCGTTGGGATCCAACGCTCGTTTAGGTCGGCCGTTCGACGTGGCGAGGGCGAAGTCTCGGCGGGTTGGTAGCCGCGAATTCCGACAGGTATTGGACCAATCAGGGACCCTATTAAGCCCTAACATGCCTGTACTGAAGACCACTACGCAAGGAGCAACAATGGCAGGAAAAGTACCCGTGCCGTGGAAAACCGGCACTGATCTCGCTGATGAGATCCGTGCGACAGTCGTCCAACAGGGGACACTCGCATTCTGGCACCTCGGCCAGGCGTCATGGATCGTCAAGTCCCCAGCCGAAACAGTAGCTTTCGACCCGTATCTGCAACCGTCATCAAAGACTGAACACCGAACTTTCGAACCACCTTTACACCCGGCTATGCTCGACTGTCTGGATGTCGTGTTCTGCAGCCACGATCACCTGGATCACTTGGATCCGTTCGCAGTCGAAGGGATCGCGAAGGCATCCCCCGGGTCGGTTTTCGTGGTACCCGAATCCGCCGTCGCGCAAGCAGTGGGTCTCGTCGACGACCACAAGCGAGTTATCACCGGCCAGGTAGACGAGACCATAAAAGTCGGGTCCATGTCCGTCCATACCGTCCCGGCTGCACACGGAACGGGCCAAGACCCGGTCGCCGAGTGTGTATGGGAAGCGGATCCGGTCATTGGGTGGCGGTTTGTCGGGTTTGTCGTCGATATTGCTGGCATTCGCGTCTACCACGCGGGCGACACTTCGATTTATCCGGGAATGGTCGACCGGCTGCAGTCGCTCGGGATTGATGTCGCGCTCTTGCCCATCAACGGGCGCGACTGGTTCCGGGAGCGTCTAGGAACAATCGGAAACATGGACGAACGCGAAGCCGCCTTCCTCGCGGACGCAATCGGTGCCAAGGTCTTGATCCCAATGCACTACGACATGTTCGAGGGAAATCCCGGTTCACCGGGACGGCTTGCAGACTTGTGCGCAAAGCACTTCCCGTCCCAAACCATCGTCATTCCCGGACGATGCCGTCGCTGGGTCTACCACCCGTAGGGCAAAAGCCGTCCACCAAGAAGTCGTCGTCACCAGTGAACCAGTGACCCCAGTGACGTTGCTATCTTGGAGGACGGGGTCGCCGTACCGGTCCCGCGGATCTGGGCAAATCGTTGGGGCCGGCGTTCCGCCCACCGTTTCCTGCCTCGCGCCCGGGGGTACCGTTGCTACTCGCATCTCTACCCAGGGCCCGGTACGTGCCTCCGCGGTTTGAGGAAGCCGCAGCCTGGAACCAGCGGCCCCGTGTCGCACGGGCCTCTTGACGCGCCGCCTCCGCTTGGCGGGCCAATTCTTCAGGAGACTTGCCAAGGGAGCGGAAATTGTTGTTCGCGCCAGTGGACATGCCGCCCGTCACCGGGGCCCCTCGATCTCCAGGGCGGACACCCCCTAATCGGCCGGGCCCACCAAGCATCGATGTCGACGGCGGACGAGGCCCCAGCCCCTGTCCGGGTCTCGTGACAGGCCGCCCCGCTGGGTCACGGTTTGGGCCTTGAGCGCCAGCCCGACCCGCAGGCCTAGGGCCCTGAAATCCCTGGCGCGGCCCCCCTGGGCCACGCAACCCGGGTTCTTGATCACGAGGTGCGGGAACATCGGAGGCTCCTCGACGCGGCCCACCGCGCCGATGCCTGCGACTTCCAAACGCATCAGTGACGTCCACACTCACTGGTTCCGGTTCAGCAACCGCGTGAGCTTCGACCTCAAGAAGTGGCGCTGGATCGGTCACCACCAGACCTTCGATCCGTGGCCCAGTGTCAACGAGCACCACAAGTTCCCCACTCAACGCATTATCCAGCTGATTGACCGGGGTACTCGGTGTCACATCAACAGCACTCCTAACGACTGCAGTCGCCCGTCGCCTTACAGGCTTCGGACGATTAGGGACCGAGGCTTCGGTTACGGCATCATCTGTCACTAGGCCACTCCCGATCCAAAGCACGGCGCCGAGCGACGCATGACATGCTGATCGAACAAACCACCACCAGAAAGGCCGTGCACCACACACGGCCGCGCACGTCAATTTTGTGCTGACGACGGACTTGGCCACGGTGACCAGCGGACGCTATGAAATGGGGTATTCCGTGAGCGCGTCCGGCGCCCGTCGTCACAAGTGTAACGCGCGCTACATGCTCATGAAGTCACCCCAACGTGGCTTTCATTCGTTAGACCACCAAAGGGCAACTCGGACAAGGTGCGTCGGTAATCGCATCGACACCCGAACCTGTTCGTGTTTCGAGCGCCAAAAACGAGAAGAACGATGAACCGCGATACACACACGACATTCCGAGGCCGATCAGGCAGAACCTTTGCAGGCGTTGCCGCAGCCCTGCTCGCATTGGCAATTGGCGCGCAATCGTTTACGACCGTCTTCGCTGACCAGCCATTTCCAACGGCGCAGTGGTCGCAGTTCAAGGGTGACGCAACCCACCAAGGCACCACTACGCTAAACGCTCCCCAGAACCCAGGCGTCCTGTGGACATCAGGCCAAGGCGCTGCCATCGTGAGCGGCCCAGTCATTGCAACGGACGGCACCGTTATCGTCGCAACTGACAACGGGCGCATCCGGGCAATCCGCCCTGATGGGCAGGAGCGATGGACACGCGAAATATCCGGGGTGTCGTTCTTCACACATCCTTTCATCAACCAGAGGGGGCTCGTGGTCTTCGGGGGCTCTGATGGCAGTGTCCGTGCCTTTAAGACTGACACTGGTGAGGAAGTCTGGAAGTTCCCAACCAATGAGGACCTGTCCAAGGTCACGACCTATTCGACCGGCAGTGCCGCGGCCCGTGGAGCTCCGGTTTCGTCGAAGACCTACGGACGCACACTGGTGGCATTCGACGGTGGTGCGGTCTTTGAGATCAACGAGGATGGGGCATACCAAGGTGTGCGCATGGCCGAGGATTCGGTCAGGGCATCGCCGATGATCACTCCGAACACCTTGATCGTCTGGGCCTCAACCAACAAGAAGGTGTATTCCGGCAGTTCGTCCGGAGGCGATCGGTGGGTTGCAACCCTCGATGCACCAATCAACTCCGGTCCAGTAGCTGGCCCGGACAGCACGGTCTATGTATGCACCGACGCCGGGTCTCTGTATGCGATCGAACCGGACAAGGGCGTCATCAAGTGGCGGGTCGGTGTCTCTGGCGGGCCCATCAAGAGCACGCCTTCAATGGGCGCAGACGGCGTGCTCTACATCGGTGCAGACGACGGCAAGTTATATGCCGTCGACACGAAGAGCGGTGGCACCATCAAGTGGAGTTATTCGACCGGGGCACCAGTAACTTCGTCACCCCTGATATCAGCGAATGGCTTGATCTACTTCGGTTCGAATGACAGTAATCTCTACGTCCTCAACCTCAATGGTCAACTGGTCAAGGCGATCAAGACCGATAAGGGCATCGATCAGTCGTCTCCTGCCATTGGCAGCGATGGCACCGTCTACATCGGGTCCAAGGACGGGCGCCTCTACGCAATAAAGCAGGATGGTCCTGTAGTCACTCCAACGTCGGTGGCTCCGCCTGCGCCGGTCGCGACGCCTGTTCCACCGACGCCGACACCCTTGCCGAACCCGAGTGATCCAGTTGCCGAGAAGCCCGGTTCGACCTTTTTCAAGGAAACTGGCCATAACGTCCAGGGTGCCTTCCTGATCTTCTTCAACAAGTACGGCGGACTTGAGCAGTTCGGCTTCCCCCGCACTGAAGAAATTAATGAAGATGGCAAATTGGTCCAGTACTTCCAGCGCGCTCGCTTTGAGTATTTCCCGCAATTTCAAGGCACACCGTATGAAGTTCAGCTTCAACTCCTTGGAGATGTCCTGACAGTCCCGCGCCGGCCATTCCCGACCTCGCAACCCGTCGAAAATGGGCCAGCGATCCGCTATTTCCCTGAGGTCCAGCACACAGTGCGTGACGTGTTCCTGAACTACTTCAACGAAAAGGGTTCGCTCGAACGGTTCGGCTACCCCATCTCCGAAGAGATGCAGGAGACCAACAACGACGGTACGGGCCGCACGTACAACGTGCAGTACTTCCAGCGCGCGCGACTGGAGCATCACCCGGAATTGGCTGGCTCTCCCTATGAGATCCAGCTTGGGCTCCTGGGTGACCAAGTCCTACGGGACCGTGGCCTGCTGAAGTAGGTCGCAACCCGGATAGCCAATCAGCCCGCGCAATTCCGCTAACGTGGAATTGCGCGGGCTGATTGTTTTCAGCGGCTCATGCATTCGCCAGCCTCTGACCAGTCTTTGTTGCGTTGGGATACCCGGACAATGGGGGAGATCGGTGGATCGCCCGGAGCCGAACTGGAAAAGTCTGGCGACTATGTCCTTGGGCGTGGAAACCGGCTCCTGTCCCTGTGTGACGGCAGGCAGGCCAACAAGGACGCGCAGACTGCCGCACTGGTCAGAGCCGTGCTCGCCAGAACGGTCAGGTCACCGCTTTGGGGCTGGCGAGGCGTCGCTCACTGACAACCCCATGCAGTGTCGATGCAAACGCAATTCCCATCGCCTTCGCGTTGAACCGGGATTCGAAAGCGGCTCGGGACCGGCGGGAGGCCACTTCTCGGAACGCGATATCGGTTGCCAAACGACCAAGTCGGTCCGCCACAGCACCGGTGTCATTTGCCGGATACGCGAGCGCGCCAAGACCGGCAGAGCGAAGAACCTCCCCTGAACCACCCTGGTCCGGTGCCACAATTGGAAGTGCACAAGCCATAGCCTCACTGATCACCAGTCCAAATGGCTCTGACCGGATGAATGTGGCAAGGAACACATCGGCCCCTCGAAGAAACGCCGCCTTGGCGCGAGAAGTATTTGCCGAAGTCACCACGAAAACACGGTCTTCAAGATCGAGCCACCTGATTTTCTGGCGTATCAGCGTTCCGAGTACCGACCCCGGCATCTCCTGACCCACCAACCAAAGGACTGCACTGATACCCCGGTCTCTAAGGCATGCCATCGCATGCAGTGCAAGATCGGGACCCTTTTCACCATCGATGCGCGAAAGCCAGACCACAGTAAACGGCACCACGCCAGAGGCACCACCTCTCATTTGATCTGTTACGAGACCCTGTAGTCGGAATTGGGTCACAACCAAGGCCCGAGCCTCTGAAACGGGCATTTGCCAATCCGGATCATCAGCAACGCCGTAGGGGACCACCTTGGTGCGGAGAGGGCCGCCGATCCGGTCCCAGATCGGGACAAGATTGCCAGTGATATTTGCCTCCGACCCAGATACGACTAGCGAGAGTCGGTCCCGAACCTTCTGGATAGCGGGCAACAGCGGTACCCCTCGCCGCCACACCAGCTCAAACCCCTGGGCGGCTGCCACAAGTGGTGACCTTCGACTGGGCAGCGCTCCAATCAGCGGGACAATTGACAAATCACAAGCATATTCAACATCAGGGTCAAATGCCTCCCTGATCCGACGGATACATGCGAGGTCGTCAGAATGCGTACCCAACAAGAGGCGACTGAGGAATGCAGCCTCTTGACCCGAATTCCCGTCGTTTCCGGCGATCGCATCAAGGACGTGGGGGAGCCTCCTGAGGAATCTTGAGCCAAAACCCGGTCCAGGATTGGCGGGATAGCCAAGCTCCAACAACCGCTCGATCGCTGGACCGGTGCACCAACGGACAAGGCGTGGAAGTGCAAGCAAATACCGGCTCGCGGGAGCAACGACGTGATAGCCGAACACAAAAGGCCGGGACCGGACCGTTCCGCAACCCACGTTGAACGACCTTGAAACCGCCCGGTGTGCGCCGACATCGGTCGAAACTGGCCCGCCGACACTGATGACAGCGACCGGGTGCCCCATGCCCACTAGTTCGCGCGCAAGCAGCGCCGACTGGTTGCCAATCCCACCAAGCCATCGCTGGCTACTCACGTACATCAGAACCCGCATATCACTGGTCTCCGCTCATCCAGCTTCCTCACCACGATCAGATTCTGCCTCTAAGCTCGAACAATCCTGATCGTCGCGGAGGCGTTGCTACACTCAGCCGAATGGACACGAAGGGCCTTTCAGCCACTGCAGTTGCAGTGTTCGAAGCAATCTCCACCCGTCGGAGTATCGGGCGCCTGACAACCGAATGTCCTGATCGCGACCTTGTTGAGCGCGTCATCCGGACGACGTCGTTCGCACCCAACCATCGTCACACACAGCCGTGGCGTTTCCTTGTGCTTGCTGGAGATGCCAGGGTTCGCGGTGGGGAAGTCCTTGAACGATCGCTCGTCCGACGCCTTGAGGACCCGGAAACACCGTCGTCGCTGGAGGTCCGGCAATCGGAACGGGCCAAATTTTTACGTGCGCCGGTCATCGTGATCGTGGCAATCGAGCCATCGAACGCACCGAACGTGTCTCTGGACGAAGAGACTGCTGCCGGTGCTGCGGGGGTCCAGAACCTCCTGCTCGCGTCCCACGCGGTCGGCTTGGCGGCGGTCTGGAGAACAGGTGACTCGGTCCGGGATGAATCCGTGCCGACCGAATTCGGATTCGCTCCGTCCTCAATGATCATCGGGTATGTCTATCTCGGTTACCCTGATCCGGGGCACGTAGGGAAGCCCCGTCCAGATCGATTGCCAATCGAAACGACAACGCGTTGGGAGGGTTGGACCTAGACAAGTCACGGCCCGACCGGCCAAACCGACTGTAGGCCGGCCCCAACCTGGTCCGAGAATGAGGTTTGAAAGACATGAGCGCAGAACCACTTGGCGTTGGCGTAATCGGAATGAGCTGGGTAGCGGGTGAACACATAAAGTCGTACCAACTCAATCCCCACACCAAAGTCGTCGCGCTCGCGGGCGCTGACGCCAACCGTGTCTCTTCTGTTGCAGCCGCGCATTCACTGGCCAGTGCCAAGCAATACACTCGGTGGCAAGATCTCGTGGACGATCCAGCCGTAGGCATCGTGAGCATTTGCTCGACGAACGAGGCACATGTTGCCCAGGCGGTGGCAGCCGCGAAAGCCGGCAAGCACGTCCTGATTGAAAAGCCCGTCTCACTTGATCTCGACGGCTTCCGTCAGGTTGAGGGCGCGATTGCCGCTTCGGGAGTGAAGAGCCAGGTCGGGTTCGAACTCCACTGGAGCCCCTACTTCCAGTCTGTCCACAAGATGATTGATGCCGACCTGTTTGGGCGAATCAATTACGCCGAGTGTGACTACTTTTCGGGAAACTGGGAGCAGTGGTACGGTGGGTATCACTGGGTAAAGACCAAGCAACGCGGAGGCTCGGCGCTTGCCGCTGCGGGCTGTCACGCCATTGACGCACTACGGCAATTCATTCGGTCCGAAGCCGTCGAAGTCTTCGCCTACAGTGCAAATTACACGGGTGTGATGGAGTGGGACGCCACCATCATCACGATGGTCAAGTTTGCGAATGGTGCGATTGGCAAGGTCGGGTGCGCGCTGGAAGGTAATGTGAAATATACATTCAATATCCGACTCCACGGTGCCAAGGGCACGTTAGTAAACGACAGATTCCGATCAACCATCCTGGACCCGGGCCTTGAGGGGTGGGCACACTTCCCGACGATCCTTCCCGACACCCCAGAAGTCACGCACCATCCGTTCCCTGGCGAGATTGACGACTTCGTGGAAGCAATCCGCAATGACCGACCAGCCCGCGTGGACATCCATGACGCGGCAAAAACTCACGAGATCATGTTTGCGGCGGAACTGTCGGCACGCGAGGGGCGACCGATCACGCTCCCGATGACGCGCGCCTAATGATGATTGCGCTCGGGAGCCATTTGCAAACTACGTTAACTGACGGCCCCAACCGGGTCGATCATTCACCTGATGGTGGAGGTGTTGTGGACACCATCAGTGCCGAAACATTTATTGAATAGCACATCAATTTCATTCGCTTCGCTGGCTAGGTGTCGTATCCGAGGCAGCACGTCGCCCTCAAGTTCGTCCTCTGCGTAACGGTACTGGAACCGGGTCGCCGCGGTTTCGTGGCGACCCTCCCACGCCGCGGAGTTTCGTCCATGCAGTCGGAGAACTGCCAAACCGGGCGTTGTCACATCGTTGACCGATGGCATCGCCGACGCAAACACCGCAGGTGCATCAACGGACACATATGTGATCTCCAATCGTCGCAACTGATCAATCACACGCGCCCAAGTAAGACGAACAGCCCAATAACGATGCCTGAACTCGATGGCTATCGGCAGGACTGGAAAGTCAACCCGTAATCGCTCGATTGCAGCGTACTACGACGACGCCGGCCGGAATGCCCATGAATACTGGAAGAGAACCACTCCGAGCCTCATGGACGCGGACAATGGCGCAATCGCCTCGTTGAAACACTTTCGTATCTCAACAAGACCATGGGTGGAAAGGGCACTTGGACCCACGGTCGGGAGATCCCGAGATTTCGGGGGAAGATTTTCACGGACTGAAGCCGGCAACCACGTTGTGATCACCCGGTGACCGGTCAACGGTGCGAAAGCCTTGACATTGAACCGGAATGAATCGGAAGTGCGCTTGAAACAATGCTGAACGACCGCTGGCGACGATATCGCGTAGAAGAGTGCATCAGCCTCGACAATCGGAAAGTGATCCGAGTGGTAACGTGGCCTGGCATCGGCCGTCGACTACCAACCCTCCCGTAAAAGGGTCGGATCCGTCCAAGATGCGGTCCCAACCCTGACCGTGACACCGCCAATGGCCTGAACGTTGGACAGTTCCGGCCACCAGGCATCACGATCGAAGAGGTCACCTTGGCGATATTCGGGAGAGATTTGTTTACTCCCACACGTGCCAGCGCACTTATCGCGCGGTCAGGCCACCGTCAATAACGAGGCCAGTACCCGTGGCATAGGATGCGTCATCTGAGCAAAGGTACAGGGCCGCCTGCGCAATCTCCTCGGGGCGACCCATCCGCCCGACAGGTTGACGCGCTTCCATGCGCGCGCGCTCTCCAACCGGATCTGTCTGTTGCGCCAGGACCTTGCCGATCCACGGCGAATCAACTGTCCCCGGAAGCAGCGCATTGCACCGGATGTTATGCCCCGCGTAGTCAATCGCGATGGACTTGGTCAGGCCTAGAACCCCAGCCTTCGCCGAGCAATATGCCGCGCGGTTCAAGACCCCCACCTGGCCGGCAACCGACGATGTATTACAAATTACTCCACCGCCCTGTCTAAGCATGTGTGGGATCGCGTACTTGCATCCGAGGAACACGCCCTTGAGATCGATTGCCATTGTCAGATCCCAGTCGGATTCCGACGTTTCATGGCACACCGCCGCAATTCCGATGCCTGCGTTGTTGCAGAGGACATCGATGCGCCCCCAGCGTTCGACCGCACCATCGATCACCCGCTTCATATCAGATGAGAGGGCAACATCGGCAGTCTCGGCCACCGCCAAACCCCCGGACGCTACGATAGAGGATGCAACGCGCGACGCACCCTCGGCGTCCCGATCCACGACTACGATGCGTCCACCTTCGTGGGAAAACGCCAGTGCCATCGCTTCGCCAATCCCGGACCCGCCCCCAGTGATCAGCACGACCCTATCCACGAACCGACGATTGATGGCCACAGCACTCATCCTTGCAATTCCTCATCGCGCTTGCGATCAAACCCCGTCGTGCCAAACGAACGCAAGTGTACGCATGCAAACCTTCTGGCGTCGGGCAAGGCGAAATGTCTAGGGAGTCGTTGCGACGACAGGCTTTGCAGGCATGAGACGTCCGAGCAACTGTCCGAGTTCTCCGTTCTCCCAGACCACCAGCAGGCAACTAGCATTGAAGATCGAGGAATACGTCCCTGACACGATGCCGACCAGGAGGACAAGCACGAACCCTCGGATCGTCGCCCCGCCAAGCAGGAGCAGCGCAGTCAAGGTAAGAATTACCGTCAGGGAAGTGTTGATTGACCGGTCCAACGTCTGATTGACGCTGAAGTTCACGATCCGCTCGAACATCTCCCCCGGAAACCTCGAGACATTCTCTCGAACGCGGTCGAACACCACGATGGTGTCGTGGACCGAGAACCCGACTACGGTCAGGATCGCGGTGACAAAGAGCGCATCCACCTCCAATCCGAACAATTGTCCGAGAATAGACCACAGTCCAACCACGAGTACGACGTCGTGCAGCAACGCAAACACCGCGCAAGCGCCATACCGCCAAGGGTTTGGAACCTGACGAAACGCATACGACAGGTATAGAAGGATCAGGACTGAGGCACCGATCACCGCAAGGAACGCGTTTGTGGCGGTTTCGCGCCCGATCACGGGTCCGACGGACTCAAAGCGATCCTCGGTTAGCGGCCCATAGGCTGACCCAAGTTTCGCGAGCAGGTCGGACTTCGTACCCGCATCGATTGTCTTGGTCCGGATCAAGTAGGTCTTGCCGAGCGCGTCAGTGGTTGACCCGGTAATGACTGACACGTCCGTAAGACCCGCATCCACGAACACTGAGCGGACCTGCGCAGATGCCGGGTTCGAACCCAGACGCACTTCAACAAGACTCCCGCCGGTGAAGTCGATGCCGAGCTTCAGCCCCCAGATTGCCAGACCAATCAGACCCGGCAGGATCATCAGTCCCGAAATGAGGAAATAGATGTTTCGCCGTCCGATGATGTCGAACACGGTAATTCGTCTCCAGTGCAGGTGGCTGGACGCAGCAGGTGGCTAACTTCCGGCCGGCAGGAAGCCGTTCGGGTCCGGCCTCGAAGGTGCGCGCTTTACGGATTCAACTGGCACCGTCACGCCACCAACGCCGAAGAGGGCTGGCATACGTGCGACGCCTGTGCTCAGCAGCAGTCGTAGCAAAGTACGCGTCACGACGATTGCCGTGAACAGACTGACGATGACACCAAGTGCAAGGGTCAGGGCGAAGCCTCGGATCAGGCCACTGCCGAAGTAATAGAGAATTGAGCACGTAATCAATGTTGAGATGTTGGAGTCCCTGATGCTGTCCCAAGCTCGGTTGAACCCGGCCTCGATGGCCGCGCCGAGCGTTCGACCGAGTCGAAGTTCTTCCTTCATTCGCTCGAAAATCAGGATGTTTGCGTCCACTGCCATGCCGATGGAAAGAATGAACCCCGCAATTCCCGCGAGTGTCAGGGTTACCGGTGCCCACGGGTTCTTGAACGCAGCGAATGTGAGCAAGGAATAGATCACCAAGGCAACCCCGGCGATAAAGCCAGGCAGCCGATAGTAAATGAGCATGTACGTCAAGACCACACCAAGGCCGACCGCGCCGGCCATGATGCTTCGGTCGACCGAGTCCTGGCCTAACGTGGCACCAATCTCACGTTGCTGCACTACCTTGACCGGAACGGGCAATGCGCCGTACTTGAGCTTCGTGACGATGTCCTTGGCTTCAGCAAGACTGAATCGCCCAGTGATCACACCCCGATCGTCGATCCGGCTGTTGATCCGCGGGGCCGAGAGAACGACTCCATCCAGAACAATGGTCAGATACTTGCCAACGTTCTTTTCTGTGTAGTCTCCAAACGTTCTCGCACCCTCAGCATCCCAGCCAAACGCAATTTGCGGCGTGTTCCGCTGGTCAAAGGTGACTGAGACAGCATTGGCATCCACGTTCTTGCCCGTAAGCACGGTCGGATACTTGCCAGGTTCGAGTGGCCGTCCAGGCGGAGGGCTTGTTGAACCCGTGTCCACGAACTCAAGGAGACCGGTTTCGCCGAATAGCTTGACCGCGCGATCGCGTTCCTCGGGCGTCTTCACACCCGGCATCTCAACAACGATTCTCCGTTGACCCTGAAGCTGGATAACCGGCTCGGTTGTTCCAAACGCGTTTATCCGCTGCTCAATGACCGATCGAGCAGCATTCATGGTCTCTGGCGTGAGCTCCTGCCCTGGGGCAGGGTCAGCCTCAAGGAGGACCTGCATTCCACCCTGCAAATCAAGACCCTCAACCACCTTGAAGTCAACGTCGATATCTCGGTTGAAAACGGTGGCGTGAATGCCTGGGTTGTCCGGCCAGACGATCCATCCCGCAACCGAGGCGATCAGGATGATGACCGCTAGGGTGATACTCTCTCGGCGACGCATCGTCACTCCCACCGCCAGATTACTCGTCGACTGAAACGGTACCGATGGGGATCAAAGTACCGTCAGCGTCCGTCACGCATCGTCTTCAACGGCCAGTATAAGGGAGTCGTTTCCCACTCCCGGGATCCGTAGTCCAGTCCGGCTTCAATCGGGATGCCGGTCAAGCGAGTACTTCAGGGATCCATCGTCGCGTACCCAACCGTAAAGTTCAAGCAACATGAGGATCCCGGCAATCTCCGATGCCGGGATTTGAGCAAGCCCGGGCAATCTCGTCAACATGCATCGGGCGCGACGCATCGCGAAGCACTTGGATAACCCACGCCTCGGGGCCGATTGGCGTCGCTGACCTGTCTTTGACACCTTGCTCGAACTTGATCGCAAATTGGGGCCTTTGGCGACCTGTCGCGCGCCATGTGGGCCGAAGCAGGCCTTGTCGGGATGGAAGGGATCGAACCATCATTGCCAAGGATCGAAGCACGTCCATCACGATATCCTCCGCTGATGTGACCAGCCGTGCACCTTGCTTGATCAACTGGTGACAGCCTTCACTCGCGGGTGACGACACCGGGCCAGGCAGGGCGTACACCTGTGGGCCCTGATCATTAGCGTAAGTCGTGGTGATGAGCGCGCCTGACCAGCGTGGGGCCTCGATGACCAGTGTCCCGAGGCTAAATCCGGGAATGATCCGATTGTGTGCGGGGAAGTGGTCTGACACCGGACTCACTCCGAGCGGATAGTCGTAAACAACGGCACCACACTCCATGATTTGAGAGGCGAGACGTGCGTTCTCTGGCGGATATGCGGTGTCTATCCCGTGGCCCAAGACGGCCACCGGGCCGGGCCGTCCGCCAGCCGACGCCGAAAGCGCAGCAACCGCGCCGCAGTGCACGTAGGTGTCCGCACCCCGAGCAAGTCCACTGGTCACAACCCAACCGGCCCGGACCAGATCGGTCGCGAACCTCGCAGGTTGTTCGCGCACGTATCCGGTGGAACGGCGTGTTCCCAAGATTGCCAACGACGGGACGAGCAAAGCATCCAAAGGGTCCGCGCTCAAAGAGCACTGGTGAAGCGTCGACTATTGCCAGCAACGGTGCCGGGTATTCAGGATCACGCCACGTGAGTGCCATGGCACCGGGCACATCCAAGCGATCCAAGTCACTCCTCGGGTCATATCCGCCACGCGATGAGCTGGTCAACAGCACGCCGATCAAGGCCCGATGCAACCAGAGAACCTGGGGTTGCAGTCCATGCCCGGTGCAAGTCCCCAAAATGCTCGAGAAGCCTCCGTGGTCGCTCGGCGCCAATCCCCTGAACCCGAGGGATCACCAATCATGCCCCTCGTTCCGACTCGTCCATTACCGCCGTCGCCAACATGTCCCCCAAAAACCAGTTCACCAGTTTTCGGAGTGTGTATACCTATCGACTACACTCTCGTCCAGATGGACGATGGGGAACCCTTGCTTTCAGCACTTGTGAAAACGCGCCGCGCGTACCTCGTCGACCTAGATGGTGTGATCTACACCGGTTCCCGGCCGATCCCGGGTGCTGGACAGTTCTTTGAGGAACTCCGGCAGCGGAAGTTGCCGTTCCTACTTATCACCAACAACTCAACGCGCACGGGCAGGCAGGTCAGCGCCCATCTGAAAGGCATGGGCGTCCTGATCGAACCCGAGGACATCCTCACCTCCCCCGAGGCTACGGCCGTCTACCTTCGACGTGACTGGCCCACCGGGACTTCGGTCATGGTCATTGGCGAAGAAGGCCTTGTCCGAGCAATGGTTGGGGCCGGCCTTCACCTGACAACCGATCCCGCTCTTGCGAAGGTGGTCGTGTGTGGACTTGACCGGCGACTGACGTACGAGCGCCTCGTTCGCGCGTGCACGGCCATCCGGCATGGAGCAGCGTTTGTCGCGACCAATCCCGACCTCGCGCTTCCAACTGAACAGGGGTTCCTGCCCGGCAACGGGGCAACCCTCGCCTATCTGGAGGCTGCTACCGGGGTCAAACCAACGGTGATCGGAAAGCCCTCACCCGTCATGCTTGAAATTGCAATGGCCCGGCTTGGGGTCGAGCAGCATGAAACGGTCATGATTGGCGACGGTTTGCAAACGGACATCCTCGCGGGTGTCCGCGCATCCGTTGCCACCATCCTGGTCCTGAGCGGGGTTGCGACAATTGCCGACGTGGCACATGCCGCGAACCCACCAGACGTCGTGATTGATTCAATAGACATCGTCAGGCAAGCCCTGATCGAGTATGTCTGACGCCCCGTCAGGGTCGCCGCAACGGTGGTTAATATAATTTTGGCGATCATCGCGGACGGGAATCGGCGCGGGTACGGATCGGTTCTGGACAAGGTGACGCCGGTCGGCAGTGGGCCGATTTCGCAGTCCTAGGTGGTGGTCAGCACGCAGGCGCAGGCGCGGTAACCCGGTGGCGAGCAGGGCTACCCGGTGTACTTTTTTGTGAGGCGCGTGGCATGCAGCATGGCAGTGTGGTGAGGCTGATCCGTGATCGTGGATTTGGCTCCCTCAAGATGGAGAATGGCGAGGAAATCTTTTTCCATGCGACCGGAGTTGTCGGGTACCCCTTCGACAATCTGGCTGAGGGTCAGGCAGTGAGTTTCGAGATTGGCCAGGATACACACGGACTAGGCCAACGCGCGGTCAACGTTCGCGTCGACTGAACATAGGGTCTCAAAGCGACGTTTCAAGATGGGCGGATAGTGTCGTTTGCACGTTCGCCTTTCTTGTTTTACTGAGACCGTTGGTAAGACCTACGACCCCTGATGACCATCTCGGCCATGCCCTATGTAGCCCACGAGCTTGTACACGAGCTTTGCTGCGGCGAATGTGCCTGCAACTGGCCCCTCGGCAGGTGCGAGTTCGACAACATCTGCACCGACGACGTTGAACCGTTCACACGCCCGACGCAAAAGCGAAGTCACCTCATACCAATCAAGCCCACCCGGTTCGGGAGTGCCAACGGCGGCGACCACCGACGGGTCCAGGCAATCCAGATCGACGCTTATGTAAAGCGGAGTGTTCCGGGGACCAAGCCGCTCAAGGACACCTTCCCACAGTCGGTCCCGCGCGGCCACTCCGCCGTAGCGCGTCTCCGCGACGTCCTGGGCAAGAACGACCGCTAATTCATTCTCCCGGATGTACGCGGCTTCCTCAGGCGCCGCACTTCGGATCCCGACCGCGACGACCGGCACGTCAGATACAGTCCGGCCGCGACGAATGGCGCCGATTGATAGTCTCAGGGCGCTGGCGTGGTTCCATTCGGCACCAAGGTACGGTTCCCGTACGTCAGCGTGGGCGTCCAGGTACAAGATCGCAAGGTCCGGGTAGACCGCACCGCATGCGTCGACCGCGCCGGAGGTGAGGGTGTGCTCACCACCGATCATGATCGGGACCTTATGGTCAGCGATTACCCCTGCGACGACGTCTCGGACTCGTTCGACCATCAGTTTCGAACTGCCGAGATGAGGCTCGACTTCAGGGAAAGTGTGGATCCCAACGTCCGCAGGTTCGCACCCGAGCTCAAGATCCCACAATTCCAGTTGCAGTGATGCATCGATGATCGCCCTCGGACCGTCACGTGTCCCGGACCGATAGGTCGTCGTCGCGTCGTAGGGAACCGGAACGATCACGAACTGAGACGTCAAATACCCTGACCGCTCGGGTTCAAGGCCACCAAAGATTCGTGCAGCACTAAACATCAAGGCACCCATCTAATCAGGCTACGGTGAGAGTAGTTGCATCTCGACCGAGGCAAAGACAGTTCACCCCGCCAAGTTGGCGGGGTGAAAAATGGTTGAGCTGCGTCCCGTCGGCACGGCAGTCATCGACAACCGTGCGAAACATCACGGGATTGGCAATCAGCCGGCGCCGACCAACGCCCGGAGCCGGGCTGTCTCGGCAACATCCCGGACTATCATCGGAGGCATAGGGGTCATGCGCCAATGCATGTCCCCTGCGTGCTCGATCTGCTCCCCAACGACCGGCCGGCGCACCAGATCAGCGGCACGCTCGACAACACCCAAGCGCCCGTCGATGATCTCAAGGGTTCGCGCGTAGTCAAACGTCTTGCAGCTGAAGACGTCCATGTGGAAGCGTCGATGCTCGGGGAAGGTGTGAATCGAGATGTGGCTTTCGGCAATGATGACCATCCCAGTCACACCCCAGTCATCGGCAACCACTCCGTGGTAGCGGAAGACGTACGGTTGCGTGATCTTGGTCATGTCAATCAGGCCGGGCAACTCGTTCAACAGGTCGAAGATCGGTTCCACCTGTCCGAGCACGGAGGCGTCGTCCACGAAGCCATCGATGACGAGATGAAGCATTGGCGGCTGGTCCTTTCCGGGCTGCCCCACCAAAGCTGCGCACTGCGAAACGAATGCTGACGCACTCCTGCGTTTTTGGCAGGTTGAGTCAATACTCATGGCACAGCTGTGGCAAGCCGACGACCGCCAATGGCGAATACGAAGGAACACCAAACGCAACAACGGTGGTTGTGTGCCACAAACAGCACACGAACGCCCACCCAGCAGCGCCCGACCGCACCTGGTGGGCTTCAGGTACCGGCCGCGGAACTGTTCGACCCCACACCGCCTGAACGGCGAGCATCCGACTTGGCGTTCCGCGGCGCGGTCTTTCGGGAGGGATCCCGAAGCCGCCTGGCGCTGCCTCACCGGACGCTGGTACCGGGTCCGGGGACAGGTCCCACTGCGCTCGGCAACTGGACATTTCTGTCCGATCCCTGGCGCGCAAGATCGTTCCCTGGCCGTTACCAGCGGTGTATCGAACCTGGAGTGGAGTGCGCCGATCCTGCGTCCACGAACGGGGTCTCACCGTTCGACAGCAACGCGAGGCGCAGCGTGTCCCAAACCTCACATGGATTATACCGCAAACCCATGCCAACGTCTAGTCAACCCGTGCAGCATTGCCAGAACCGAAACCGGGCGCGCACTACGGCGCGGTACCAGCCGGAGACGCATCAGGATTTGTAAGCCGGTAGCCCCGACCCCTGACAGTCACTATCAGATCGGGAGACGCGCCTGCGTGCTCCAGTTTCCGGCGGAGCCGGCTGACAAGGGTCTCGATGTTGTAGCTCCCGATACGTCCGCCATACTCCGGCCAGACCGTGAGTGCGACCTGGTCGCGGTCACAGATCATCCCAGGATGTTCGAACAGAAGCGTCAGGAAGGCCAACTCCTTGGGCGCAAGTTCGAGCGCCTTGCCGTGCGCGTATGCCTCTCCAGACTGCTGGTTGACCCACACAGACAGGTTTGCTCGCGGAAGACCCGATGCCTCTACGAT
>CANFGH010000034.1 GCA_947446285.1 Chloroflexota bacterium | reverse complement strand
TGCGTCCGAGTTTCTTCGTATCGATGTGGACCAGGTCGCCCGGCCCCGCCCGGTGGCACGTTGGGACCGGGCAGTCGCAGCACGACGGCGATCCGGTCGGGACCCCATCCCTGCGCGGTCCGTATGCCGATGATCGCCTGCTCCTGCGCCGGGGTGAGCGCCATCCGGGGGTACCGGGGCCGGCTGGAGCGGTCCTCCAGCCCGGGCAGTCCCTCAACTCGCGAAGCGCTGCCTCCAAGTGGGAGTACGTCGTCCGCGAGATGCCTGCATCGGCGCACGCATCGGCCACCGGCGTCCCCGACGCGACCACGTGAAGCAGCCGTGAGCGCCCGTGCGTAGTCAACCTGGCGTGCGGGTGATCGTGTTGCATCCGAAGGCCTCGCTGGCGGGTGTGGTGTGAGTAACCAGCACCGTTCCGGGCGAGGCCTTCATCCCGTTCCCTCCAGCCCCGGTAAACACTGTCGTGAGAGACGACACCTAGCGGGCCAGATCATGCCGTCCAACCCAATGCAGCGAGGGCGGACGCCGCGACCTCGAACTCGTTCCACGAAGTCGTCGCGACCGTGCCATCAACGGCGCTGATGATCGACGTTTCGTGGCCCTTCCCTGCCAGCAGGACCGCATCCCCTGGCCGGGCCATCACAAGTGCGAAGCTGATCGCCTCCCGTCGATCGGGGACGAAGTAGTGGTCTCTCCCCTCGATCGACCCAGCCTCAACTGCGCCATTGGCAATTTCCCGAAGGATGGCCAGACGGTCCTCGAACCGAGGATCTTCGTCGGTAAGCACGGCAACCTCCGCGAGTGTCGCCGCAACCGTGCCCATCGCTGGGCGCTTCAAGCGATCGCGCTCGCCAGCACAGCCGAACACCACAATCACGCGGCCTGAGGTACGAGCGCGCACGGCACGAAGTGCCTGTTCGAGACTGTCCGGCGTGTGCGCGAAATCCACAACCACGTCGAATGGTTGGCCCCGGTCCACCCTCTCCATTCTGCCCGGAACGCGAGCGACGGTGGCAATGCCTTCCAACGCCTGGCCAAAACCGACCCCTAGCGAGCAAGCCGCCGCCACCGCCGCCAAGGCATTCAGGACATTGAAGTGTCCAGGGAGCTTCACTTCCAAGGTTCCGGACCCCCACGGACTCGCGAGCTGAGTGGTTGTCCCCCACCCATGGTCCCGGGTCGCTTCGCCATGAACCATTGGTTTGCCAACGGTGCCCTGCAGCCCGAATGTGATGATGCCGGATCCAACGCGAGTGGCCCGCTCAGCGAGACGTGCGGTCGACGGGTCAGACGCGTTCAGGATTGTCTGCTTCTCGGCGCGCCATCGTTTGGGTGCCGTCATACTCGTAGGTGCCAAGCGGTCGATAAGCCCGGCCTTGGCTTCCAAATAGGCATCGAATGTGCCGTGATAATCGAGATGATCGTGTGTCACGCGCGTCACGACTGCGACATCGAATTCGCACCCGTCAACGCGCCCCTGGTCAATCCCATGTGACGTTGCCTCGATGACTGCGCACTTCCCGCCCGCCGATACCGTAGACGCCAGAACAGCCTGAATGTCCGTCGCATCAGGGGTCGTGGTATGAGCCGGGTTGGGGGTTATCAGGCCACCGACACCCGAGGCAACCGTCGTGACAAGGCCGGGAACCATTCCAGCCCGCTCCAGAATTGCATGAGCCATTACTCCAGTGGTCGTCTTGCCGTCGGTGCCGGTGATCCCAATGATCGCGAGTTGGGATGATGGGAAGCCGTTTACAGCAGCGGCCATCCAAGCCAGCGCTCGCGCCGTGGACGGCACGGTGACGAAGACGACCGACCCGGGAACCCTGACCACGCGCTCGGCCACCACAACCGAAACGCCTCGGGCAACGGCATCAGCGACAAAATCGTGACCGTCCCGTGCATAGCCACGATGATTGACGGCCACGAAGACGGTGCCCGGGCCGGCGTGACGCGAGTCGGTCACGACGCGGTGTATGTCGACCGGAGTTCGACCTAGGCCACTTGTGGCATGCGTATCCGGAAGTGCCGCGAGAAGCCGTGCGAGTTCCATCGTGATACACAACGGTGTACGTCAATCCGCGACTGGTCTTGGAACGCAAACGTCAGCCGGGCACGACAACAGCGTGCCCCGTGCGTTCTCCGCGAAGTTTCCGGAGAACGCTGAATGCGCGAGGAACTGCCTCCAACCACAAGGAGTTCAGTGCCGGGTTCACCACGTAGTCGAGTGCTCCGACCCAATTGACATGCCTTGCTCCAAACCCGGCCTTGAAGTAGGCAACGCCCTTGAGCGGGTCCGCCTCGTCACCCATGTCGTCTGGCGCGCCCCACATGTCGTAAGAAGTGCAGCCAGATTCCCTAGCACCGCGAAGTGCCTCCCACTGCAAGAGATACATCGCGTGCATTTCAAGTCCCCGCTG
Source organism: Chloroflexota bacterium (assembly GCA_947446285.1). Taxonomy (GTDB): domain Bacteria; phylum Chloroflexota; class UBA11872; order UBA12225; family UBA12225; genus UBA12225. Next base: position 24,803 of record CANFGH010000034.1, on the reverse strand, counting down.
GGACGTGGCGCCCCAGAGGTACCAGGCCCTGGTGCCGTGAGAAAGGATGACAGCCCCGGCAAGCAGCTCACTGCCACTCTCTGCCAGCCAAAGCGAAGCACGGGCTGATGGTCGGAGAACGTCTAGTCCTCGGGAGTAATAGTTGTCTGGGCGCACGATGAACCCATCCCGAGCGGCAGTCTCCCGGTAGATGCCCATGAACCGCGCACCATCGCTCATGTCAGCGGATGCCCGTACGTTTACCCCGTCACGTTGAGCCTTTCGGATATACCTCCGCCACGTGGCCTTCATCCGGGAAAGAAGGATTTCGTCCGGCGCGTCGACATCGACAATCATGGTGCTCGGATACTGAACCTGTTGCCGGGATGGCTGGAAACCTACCCGACGCATTGCCTGCCTGATCTCCGTCCGGTCAGCCTCGACGTCGGGATCAATCTTCACGAAGATGCAGCGGGTGTCACGCGCGATCCGGGCAATGTGCCCGAGCACTTCGGGCCAGACGTCATCCGCTCGGGAATCGACCACAGGACCCTTGGGGACGTACCCGACGCCCCATCCCGGGACCGGGGTCGCACGCCGCAGGAACGACACGGCCGCGACTGGTCGCCCACCGCGTTCGAAAAGGACCCGGCTTGGCACCCACCCAGACTGCCGCCGAAACTCACCCCACTCCCAAGACTGGAGCGCATGAGGCGAATCGAGTTGTGCCACGGAGTCGTTCCAAGTTTCTGCATCAACCGGCCACCTTCGGGTGAGCGGGCCGGATTCCACACCTCGACCCAGCGATGGCGGACCCGCTTGAGCGTCAGTCCCACGCGCTCGACTTTCAATACCGGGAACCGCCGCCGATCTGACAGGTTTTGTGCCCGTATGCAGTGCAAGCGTCCCAAAGGCGAGACGCCGAACAGTAACGTCCGGGAAGCCTGCGCTCACGAGTACCTCGCCTAGGGTCTCCGCATCCGGGAACCGGTCCACCGATTCTGGAAGGTACTGATATGCCTGCCGATGTCCTGACAGCCACCGACCCAATATCGGTACAGCGCCGCGGAAATAGAGCCGAAACAGGGGCCCGAACCACTTGGAATGTACGGGCGTCAGTTCCAGAAAGGCCACGCGCCCACCCGGGCGTAGGATCCGGAATGCCTCGGAAAACACTTGAGACACATCGGCAACGTTGCGAAGAACCCACGCACTCACCACTGCATCGGTCGAACCATCCGCGACTGGCAAGCGCATCCCGTCACCGCGCAGGAACCTGACGCGATCGTTGGTGGAACCTGACGCACCTTTGATGGCGGCATGGTCCAGCATTCGTGCCGAGAAATCTATACCCAGGACCCGTGCGCGCTTCGCACGTTTCGCGAGTGCGAACGCGAGGTCTCCGGTCCCGCATCCAATGTCCACAGCCGTTTGAACGAGCTCCGGGTACACCGCCTCCACGGTGACCGACCTCGCAGCGACATCTAGTCCACCGGTCATCAGCCGGTTCATGAGGTCGTACCGGCGTGCGATCCCGTCGAACATCGCTTCGACGTATGCAGCCTTGTCGGTGCCAACGCTGACCGGAGGCCGACGCTTCATCCATCCGGTCACGGGCACATTCCTTGCGAACCAGAGTAGGGCTGATTGCACCTCGCGTTTGTCGGTCAACGCCGGTTAGTCGTGGCGGATGACAACGAACTGCGCGAGTGCCTCAAGGGCGCGGCGTGCCGGCGTCTGCGGCATCGTAGACAGGTGCCCAATCGCCTCTTCCACGTACTGCGCGGCACATTGACGGGAGCCCTCGATTGCTTCGGAATCACGCACCGCCTCGACAGCACGTTCAGTGTCAGCATCGGAAGCACCGCCGTTGAGAACCCGCCGAATGATCGGATCGTCTGGGTGCTGACGCATGAAAAGGATCGACGGGAGAGTCACGGTACCTTGCCGGAGGTCGTTTCCAACGGGCTTGCCCAGTTCGGCCTCGGTCGCCGTGAAATCCAGCACGTCATCAATGACCTGGAATGCCATTCCCAAGCTCATGCCGTACGCATGCATCGCGGCGCGATCACGGCCGTCGCCTGCATCAAGCATCGAACCAGTTTCGCAAGCCATCGCGAGCAGTACTGCAGTCTTTCCCCGGATTTTGGCCACATATTCCCGTTCAGTGGCTGCTAGGTCATCTGAAAGGTGCGGTCGCAGCATCTCGCCCTTGACCAGTTCCATCACCGCCCAGGAAAAGACGCTCATGATGGGTGGACTGCCTAGGCTTGCGACGAGTTCACCCGATTTACCGAACAGATAGTCCCCGGTGAGGACGGCAAGTGTGTTGCCAAAGACGTGGTTGACAGTCTGGCTGCCGCGTCGAGAAGCTGCCAAGTCAATCACGTCGTCGTGCACAAGGGTGGCGGTATGGAGGAGTTCAGCAGCCGTCGCCAGTGCAATCCGTCGCTCAAGGCTCGCATGGGGGTTGCCGTGGCTCGCCAAAAGGACGAGAGCAGGGCGCAGTCGCTTGCCACCAGCACCCAGAACGAGCGAAAGGGTCCGGGCTAGAACCTCGTTCGGAACCTCTGCGACGGCTTGCACCGCCAGTTCGAGTGCACCCAACTCCATCTCAATCAAGCGTTGGTAGCTGGTGCGGTCGCCTGCAAACATCGCCTGTGACCCGTTGGACTGTGATGCTAGTGCCATCGTCGCGTTCGGCGCGCCGCGCACTTTACTCATGGTTCCCACGTCCGAACGGTACTTGCCGGACCCCACTGCGCGTCAACCCAAAACCGTCGCGATGGGCACAAATCCGTACGATCAACCTTCTGAACGTTGATGGAGAACGGTCTTCGGATGGACCGTGCCTTGGGTGGCAATTATGTCATTGATCCAGTCCGCCTACCGCGTCTCGGACGATAGCCGTTGTTCGAGATTGGGGAGGATAGGTGGGTTCGCGAGCCCGAATAGCCGTCGCGCGTTCGCGGTGGTTTGTGCAGCCAATTCTTCGACGGGACATCCCCGAATCTTTGCCACTGCATTTGCGACCAGAAGGACACGGGACGGTTCGTTTCGTTCACCGCGATGCCCAGCGGGGCTCAAGTATGGGCAGTCTGTCTCAATGACCAATCGATCAGCGGGAACTGACGCCAACGCGTCAGCGAGAGTCCGGTCGCGCCGATAGGTGACCTGCCCAGCTGCAGAAATCCAGAACCCAAGCGCAACTGCGCGCGACGCATCGGCAACCGTGCCGTCAAAACAATGCAGGACCCCATGACGCCGAGGGTTGAACTCCTCGAGGAGTTCGAGGGTTTCGCTCATCGCGTCACGACTGTGAACAATGACGGGAAGACCGCGAGTATCCGCCAAGCGCAATTGCGCGATGAACGCTTCCCTTTGGACCGCCGGTGATGCGTCGCTCCGGTAATAGTCCAAACCACATTCGCCAATTGCAACCACCCGATTGGACTGGCTAAGTTGATCGAGTTCACTCATTGCGCCCGGAACGGCATCGCTTGCGCGGTTTGGATGGATACCGACTGCCGCATGGATATTCGGGTAGGTTGCTGCGAGACTGATGGCTTCAGTGCTCGACCCAATGTCGTAGCCGACGCAGACAAGCTGGACCACGCCGGCGGCACGTGCCCGGAAGAGGACCTCAAAAAAATCTGGAGCGAATCGATCATCCGCCAGATGGACATGAGTATCTATAAGTTCCAATGCCTTCGCGCCACCAGTCCGGCGCCAGCGGGCGCTCGGTCAGTGGTGTACCTGCGAAACACTGGCGAGGGCAAACGGAGCTCTAAACTCTAGAAGGATGACAATCAAGCAAAGCAATCACCGGATATACTCTCAAAGTACCTTCACATCCGCGATGCGATCCGGAAACGAACCGCATCCGGCAAAAGTCAGAGTCCGTTAGCGAACCGGACGACTGACGCCACTCCACCCCCGTTTGGATGGAGATTCGGCGAGAGACTTAGTCTCGAGCCGGCGCGACTCGCTTGGCTCCGGAGTTCGGCACGATGCTGTGATTCCGACGACGCCGCGACGCGATACCCAGACAAGCCGGAAGTGGTGCGAGAAGCGGAACCCCTGCACCCCAAAAAGGGCTGCGGTACCTGACAGGACATCACAACCGCGACGAGGACGTGGCGCCACTCTCCCGATCCCCCAGGGATTGGCAAGTCGGCCCGCCCCGTTGTGCGCAGACCTTGCGCATTCCTCCAACACGCACGATCCAATCCATGTGCGCCGACGGCGATCAAATTCGACGCGCGCCAGATGTGGGTCATACCTTTCCAGGCATTGCACCGGCTGCTGCCGGTCACGCTCAAAGCACGCAAGGTTCCGCCAACACGCGCCACGACCGGTGCCCGCATGAAAGGACACCCCCTACGCCGTGGCTACTGACCGCACTTCCCGACGCCCCACCCCAGTTCCCGGGCCTGTTGCACTCTTTATTGACTGGGACAACTTTGCCATCGGCCTTCGGCAGGAAATGCCGGACCGCCCAACTGACCTCGGCCCCATTCTTCGATGGGCGCGACGGGCAGGAACTCTGATCGTTTCGCGCGCGTACGGCGAATGGCGTGACCCAACAGAACGACTCGCCATCTACAACGCAGGTGTCGAAGCGGTCTACGCCCCAGTGCTGCCGCTTGGCGGCTCCCTCATTGCCCGCAATGGTGCCGGCGGGGCTAAAAGCCTGGCCGATACCGCAATGGCAGTGGACGTTGCCGAGTTCCTCATGCTGATGCCGTCAATCACCAGGCTGATCATGGCAACGTCTGACAAGGACCTCATACCGGTCGTGCGGCTCGCTCAAAAGCGGGGCGTCTTCGCCGGTGTCGTTGGGTCGGACCGTACTGCCAGCGCCTTGAGCGACCTTGCGGACGAGTTCGTGACATATCGCCAGCTTCTTGAGGGTGAGGCGCCACAACCGCTAGCCATCTCGCGTCCCGTTACCGTGCCTCCCCTCCGCGTTGCTCGTGGGTTCCGGCGTCCCGGCGAAGGCCTGTCGGGCATGAGTTCGTCCACGCAGGCGATGTCGCGCATTGCGCCACCGTCAATCATGATGAACACACCTTCCATGCCGGCTCAATCGGCGACGAGTAGTCCGGTTCTCTTCTCAGACGCGCTCCTGGACGACGATTCAAGTGCGGCATCCCGTCGCCGACGCCGTGGAGGTAGAAGACGTCGTGGAGCCGAAACATTGGCGATTGTCGGCCCAGACGCCGTCGATGCAAATGGTATGCAGGTTGTGACCGATCAGCCCTCGTTTGAGACAGCGTCCGTGGCGCCTCAACTGGCGGCCCCCTCATCCAACCGGGGGTCGCGATCAGCAGAGGCAACTCGCCCACCGGCATCAAGTCCAATCGCACGCCCGATCGTCGCGCCATTGATTGCCCCTCGTCCCTTCAGGACCCGGGCCGGTGATGGCCTCTCACCGCTTGCGGGCAGACCTCAGCCGGTGTTGATAGATCCGCCCTCACCCGACGTACCACCTGAACAATTCGCCGTCACAGACCAATGGACCGAGGCTGAGGCGAGCGCTCCAAGCGAGCTGCATTCATCACCTATCACTGCACCGCCAGTCAGTGCACCACCAGCCTTGCCGAACGCCAACGTGCCATCTGCGCCCCGGGTCCAACTTCCTGGCGAGAGGCTACGTCGCTTCGTTGCTCCTCCTGTGACCCGCGAAGTGGCGCCGGCACAAATCACTGCGGCCGTAGTGGAAGCGGTGATCGCGTCGGCCACACTGGCTGCGGAGACGATGCCGGAAAGTCACGTGACCGCGTCGGATGACAACGCACCGTCCATCCCCCACGAAGTCACGGCGATTGTTGCGGTTGCAGCTGACGACCCAGAAGCTGAAGGCGATGGAACCGACACCGGGACCCCGCCGGCAGGTACTCCACGTCCAAGACGTCGACGTGGCGGGCGCCCAGTCAGGGCCGCTGGAGCATCAGGCGATCCTGAGGGCGAAGCTGGTGCTGACGTGGTGGCAGTTGCCACCATCGAGCCAGTGCCGGAAGCAGTATCAATCGTGGACGCGGTTGAAGCCTCTGACAGCACTCCAGATGGGAGGCCACGGGGGCGTCGTCGAGGAAGCCGTCCCCGCGCCATAGCCTGAAGCACGTAGCACCACCACAGCGGCGGGGGAAGACAAGAAAGATGTTTCCCTCGCCTGCTTGTGCGCGGTGCGCGGTCCAGAGAGGGGATCGCTCATCACTCGCGTGGCGCTTTCCGGTCACGCCCGCGTTATGAATTCGCGGTAAAGCAACTTCCGTGACAACCCGGTCTCAGACACGAGAGTTCGCAGGGCACCCCGAGGTCCACCCTGGCCGGCAGCCAGATGAGCGAACCTTTCTCTCAACGCATCAAGTTTGGCCACACTATCGGGTTCGGTAAACGGATCTCGTGGGGTTTCACCGTCCACCCTGCTTGCCACGACGATCGTGTATTCACCACGGGGCGGACGGGATTGTGCATCGGCAATTGCCTCGGCAATGGTTCCTCGGAACACCCTTTCGAACTTCTTGGTCAGGTCGTTACAGACCGCCACGACGCGATTTCCGAGCACGGCAAGCATGTCTCCAAGACACGCCTCCAATCGATGCGGCGCCTCAAACCCCACGATTGCTCCTGGCCAGCTCATCACCTCCGACAGAAAGCGCCTTCTCTCGGTACTTCGCCTGGGAAAGAACCCGACAAAATGCGCCGATGCAAAAGGCATCCCACACACCGCTAACGCTGCCATTGGTGCGGACGCGCCCGGAAGCGCCTCAACCCTCGCTCCGGCCAACCAGGCAGCCGCAACAAGCTCCTGGCCGGGGTCGGAGATGACCGGCGTGCCGGCGTCGGTTACCAAAGCGACGTCACCACGTCCGAGCGCATCGAGGATCCGAGGCAACCGCGCAACGCGGTTGTGCGCGTGATAGCTGACCATTGGCACCTTAATCTCGAAATGTGTCAACAGACCCCCGGTGTGCCTGGTGTCCTCGGCAACCACGAGCGAGACGGAACGGAGCACGGACACCGCCCGGTAGGTTATGTCGCCGAGGTTCCCAATCGGGGTTGAGACCACATACAGGCAGGTTGCCGGACCCTTGGGTGCCGAGCCAACGCCGGCACCGGGATCTGACGCGATTTCAACGGTGTTCTCCAGTCTGTTCACTCTGGATAGTGTAGGGATCACGCCCAATTCAATACCTTCTCGTTGCCCCAAGGGGGACGCCTTGTAGCGGCGCCTTATGGCAACATGAGGAACGAATGAACCGCGTGGATCACGCAGAAACAGGGTGCCGGTGACCGACCGCGTCGACAACGAACAGGTCAGTCAAAGGCATGACCGAACAATCTCTGACCAGGTCAACGCTGTGCAGCCAGTACCTGCACATGTACCGCAGAATGCGGTTGAGATTGGCAAAGTGCCCGGCCGCCCCGATCTAACGGAAAAGGTTGATCCGGCTGAAGCGGTGCTCAATCCGGGCTGTGATGTCTCACTCAACCCTGCGGAAACTCTGGAAACTGGCCTGCAGTCAGGCAGCAAACCCGAGATTGGAGTGCCCGAAATCGCGATGCCGGGGCTGATGATCGGTGAGCCTTACGGCCAATCAAGCGATGCAGGTATTCCGGTCGGACTTTTTGCATACTGGCGTCGGGTAGTCACTTTACTGGGCGTCGTCCTCTTTCTTGGTGCACTCACGGTTTGGGAGCAACAAATAGTTCCTGACCGGCCTGCAAAACCCGTGATCACTCTCGCAACGCCGGCGCCAGCGGCAACACCACCTGATCCGCGATTGGTGTCTACGCTCCTTCGTACAAAGTCGGTTCTCGACAAGCGGAATTCGCGCGATTTCACAGCCCTGTGGGATCCGAACGGTCTGGTGGTAGCCGCGTATTCGGGAGGCATTCCCGAGACCGGGTATACGGTTCCCGATGTTGCAGCTTTCGCCACCAATGTACTTACCGACGCACGCCTGTCAATGCTCGGGTGGCGTCTAGACAACCGAGGACGGGTGATCGTTCTGACCGACGGGTGGCACACGCGACCTCTCCGCTTGAGCGCAAACAGCACCCTGGAACTCACCCCATTGGTCGCGCTGGTCTTTCAGGTAAAGGAAGCAGACTGGGCCCTTCGATGGTTCCTGATCGATGCCACTGGCTTGCTGACCCAGCAGGCACGAAGCATTGCGTGGCAACCAATCCCGACCCAATAACGAACATCCTCGTACAAAGAGGCGGGTGCCTCGACTAAGGCAGCGCTTCTCTCCCCCGTCCATCGGTTGGAACGAATCTCACGACGTCCCATGCACGAGTCCGGCGTGAGACCAAAGCGGCCAACGGGGTTTCCAGTGAGGAAGTTCGCGGACGGTCTCATTCCGTCATGCGGTGCATCACGCCCCAAGTGCCGCCGTTTCCAGACCCGGAGACGACGACGGACTGATGCGTATCTCGAGGCTTCCTGCACCACTCGTTCGCCAGCAGGGCGGTGTCACCAAAGACTGGGTTGTCCTGCTTGACGAAGACCAACCGCGACCCGTGGCGTGGCGTGTCCACGCACGATTCGCGGGCTACCTGATTGGCCGCTTGGCCACGCTCATCGACGACCCGTCGGCCCTCGCCACACTTGAGAACCGCTTGGATGGCGAACGCTTCTCGATGGAGGCGCGCACCCTGTTCAGCGACATTATCCGAACCGCACGCGGACACGCTTCGCGTCAGGAGGCTACACGCCCGGTACCGCCGGAGCACACCGGAGACTCGTGACAGGACCGGGTGTAATGGCCTGACACGTCGGCAAAGCAGCAGCACGAGACCCCGCCACCGTGAGGTGACCGGGGTCTCTGGTTCATGTGCACTATCTGGGCGCCAAAATCAGTCGTGGTAACTGATCGCGACGCGTCTACCCTCGCGGGCGGACTCGATGATGGCATCACAAATCACGGCGTTCCGGTACCCGTCGACGAAATCGGCGCCGTATGGAGCAACCTCGTGTTTCCCAACGATCGCTTCAAGGAGGTGGTTCACTTCATGGACGAAGGTGTGTTCCCACCCAATGATGTGACCCTGCGGCCACCAATGCTGCCAAAAGGGGTGGTAACTCTCAGTCACCAGGACATTCCGGAACCCTTGTACATCCTTCGGATCATGGTTTGGAAGGTGCACTTCAAGGTTATTCATGTTCTCTAGGTTGAACGCGATAGACCCGTGTTCGCCGTTGATCTCGAACACGTTGTGGTTCTTGCGTCCCGGCGCGAAACGCGTCGCCTCGAGAGTGCCAACGGCCCCGTTCGCAAACCGCACGACCGCCTCGAATGCGTCATCAACATCGACATGCAGACGCCCGCCGGCACCTGAAGGATCGTCGCGTTCAGTGATGAACGTGGCTGTCAGGGCGCTGACTTCGGTCGGTTCGCCAATCAGGAACCGGGCCAGGTCAATGATGTGTGCGCCAAGATCCCCAAGGGCCCCACTCCCAGCGGTATCGGCATGATAGCGCCACTGCGCCACATCCGGGCTATTCCCCCATTCCTGCAGATAGCGGGCGCGGAAGTGAAAGATGCGCCCGAGCGCGCCGCGTTCGAGGAGCGCCTTCGCCTGGCGAACCGCCGGGACGAAACGGTAGTTGAACGCACACATGTGCTTGACACCGGCCTTGCGGACCGCATCCAGCATCAACTTCGATTCATGCGCCGACCGACCAAGGGGCTTCTCGCAGAGGACGTGCTTGCCCGCCTCAGCGGCTGCGATGGTCGGCGCCGCGTGGATGTTGTTCGGACCACCATTGTCGAACAACTGGATGGAGTCATCCTTCAACATCTCACGCCAGTCCAAATAAACCTTTTCATACCCGAACCGAGTCGCCGCCGCCGTCACAGCGTCCCGGTTGCGTCCGCAAAGGGCCACCATCTTAGGCATCGCGGCCAATGGCTGAATCATGTAGGGGATTGTGCGAAACGCATTCGAATGGGCCTTGCCCATGAATGCATACCCGAGCATCCCGATCCCAATCTCAGGAACCGGACCGCCCGCATCCGCGGACCCCATGGTCAAGAAACCGACCTGTTCGCTCATCGTCAACTCTTTCCCGATAGGTCTCAATAATGTCGCAGTATCTGTCGAATGAGACGACAGCGAAACGCTCGCACTTCGTCAGCGACTGAATGCCGCGTCAAACGCCAGATTGGACGGTCGGAAATCAATCTTGCGGCAGAAGGCAGCAGCCTCCCTCGCCCCGTGTTCACGATCCATGCCCGCGTCCTCCCATTCCACTGAAAGGGGTCCGGCATATCCGATGTCATTCAGGGCACGCATCAGGCTTTCGAAGTCAACCTCACCATGTCCAGGAGAACGGAAGTCCCACCCTCGCCGATGGTCACCAAATGAGAGGAAACTCCCGTAACTTCCAGCCCGACCGTCACGGTTTACCTTGGCATCCTTGACGTGCATGTGGAAAATCCGATCTGCAAAGTCTCGGGCGAAAATGGCCGGATCAACGCCCTGAGGAATGAAGTGACTCGGATCCAAGTTGAAGCCAAAGGCTGGGTGATTGTCAATTGCCTTGAGCGAGGCCTGGGCCGAGTAGTAGTCGAAGGCGATCTCGGTGGGATGAACTTCGAGACCGAATTTGATCTCGTTCGCACTGAATTCGTTCAGGATCGGCGTCCACCGTTCGGCAAAGAGCGCGTATCCGGCATCAATCAATGATTGCGACTGAGGCGGAAAAGGGAACAGGAGGTGCCAGATGCTTGAACCCGTGAAGCCGTTGACAACCTTGACACCCATGTTCTTGGCTGCCAGAGGCGCCAACATCATTTGACGAGTACCCCACGCACGAACGGCGTCTGGATCATGGCGCAATTCAGCAGGGGCAAAGCCCGAGTTTCGCCCATCAATATGGTCAAGGACCAACTGTCCCTGAAGGTGCGCAGATATTGCCCAGCAGTCCAAACCGTGGCGGGAAAGGATTTCGCGCTGGGACGCACAGTACGCCGGATCGTGCGCCGCGCGCTCGATATCCAAGTGGTCGCCCCAACACGCGAGTTCGAGGCCGTCGTAGCCGAACTCTTTCGCCTTTCCAGCGAGAACCTCGAGTGGCAAGTCGGCCCATTGGCCGGTAAATAGGGTGACTGGTCGCGCCATTGCTTCCTCCCGTGGATCATTCACCGGCACCCGGACCTGGGAGCCGACCGATTGATCCCATGCCCGCTGGGGCCCCGTCGCCAAGTCGACGATAAGCGCAGTCCGGCTGCGCGATGCTAACGTAGCGCCCGTGAACGAGCAAACTCATGCCGACGGTGCCACACGTGGCGCCATGACGACCACCCTGACCTTTGCGAACGCCAGAGCCATCGCGTGGCAGATCATCCAGGAGGCTCTCGCGTCAGTTGACCCGGCAGAGGCAGTGCGTCGCACCGTCAGGCGCGATGGAGATTCTCTGTTCGTTGCCGGACACGTGTACGACCTTCGTCGGTACCGACGAATCATCGTCGTCGGCGCCGGAAAGGCGAGTGCGCCAATGGCGAGGGCGCTTGAGGAAATCCTGGGTGCACTCATCTCTGTGGGCCACGTGAACGTCAAGTATGGCTATACGGATGAGACGCGGGTCATCCACTTGCACGAAGCCGCCCATCCCGTCCCGGATCAGGCCGGGCTGGATGGCACGGCCAAAATCGTCGAATTGCTCGAGGGCACGGACGCCGAAGATCTGGTCATTTGTTTGATCTCGGGTGGAGGATCGGCACTGATGCTCCTTCCAGACGATGGGATTTCCCTCGCCGACTATCGCGCCCTTACGGACTTGCTCCTTCGGTCCGGTGCGGACATCACCAGGATCAACACCATCCGCAAGCACATCGAGCGGGTGAAAGGTGGGCGCCTCGCCGAATTGGCTGACCCAGCGACAGTGTTGACCCTCGTTCTGTCCGATGTGGTCGGAAATCCTCTCGATTTCATTGCATCTGGCCCGACGGTGCCGGATCCAACGACGTTCGCGGATGCTCTCGACGTTTTGAAAGATTTCGATTTACTCGGACGCATTCCTGCCTCGATTGAGACCGTGCTCAGACGCGGCGAACGGGGAGAAATACCGGAAACACCGAAGCCGGGAAGTCCACTGTTCACTGATGCACGAACTGTCGTGATCGGCAGCAATGACATTGCAGCGGACGCCGCAATCGCGTGCGCCAACAACCTCGGGTTCAATACCTTGATGCTGACGACGTTCCTGGAAGGTGAAGCGCGGGAGGCAGCCAGATTCGCCGTCGCGATTGCTCGTGAGTTGATCCACCGTCGGAAACCGCTCGCACTACCAGCGATGGTCGTTTTTGGTGGTGAGACAACCGTTACGGTTCGGGGACACGGCAAGGGTGGACGAAACCAGGAGATCGCGCTGTCGGCCGCCCTGTCGATGGCGAATGTTCCGAGAACCTTAATCGTCGCGTTAGCCACCGACGGGTCGGATGGTCCGACGAGTGCAGCCGGTGGATTTGCCGATTCCGGATCGGTCGGACGCATGCGCGATGCTGGTATCGACCCACGTGTAGCCCTGATCGAAAATGACTCCAACCAGGCGCTGGCACGCGCCGGCGATTTGATCGTTACTGGCCCGACCAACACAAACGTCAACGACCTGACATTCGTGTTCGTGTATCCAGACTGACCTCCGGGGAACGGCCAAGACTGGCGACCCGTATCCGCAACTCAGGGTGCCGTCATCCGTATAGACAGTGTTAGGCAGTAGGTCCATTGCGCGGCCGTGCCGAACCTACACCACCATCAGTTTTCAAGCAATGGTTGATTTATGGTTCTCGCTTTCACCAATCGAACCGCAATAGAGGTAACGACCGATCCGCCGCCAAGATGGCAGCGCCTGCAGGGCGGGCGTGGCCTTGCGCACGTTGGGTACCGACGCCGGTTGATGAGAATTGCGATGGGCGTAACAGCGGTGACGTGTCTCGGTACCGCTGTTGCTTTCGGTGACGTTGCTACGATCTCCCCCAAGATGTCACCACTAATCCGTTCAGCAGCAATCACGGTGAACACGGTCGCCGACCTCGCGGGCCGACTACTGGCATCGCCACCGCGTGACGATGCCAAGCCAAGCGGAGTCAACGAACCTTCCGGCCAGCGTGCGAGTGCAATCGGTCCAATGTCCACCGCGGTGCCGACCTCAACCCCGGTTTTCGTACCTGCAGCCTTGCCCATGGTGGACCCGACGAAGCAGGTAATTCAGTCAACACCACTCGTAATCATGACAGCAACACCTCGGGCAACATTGGCTCCCACCCGAGCACCGGGGGTGGCGGTCACTCCAGTTTCACTCGCGAACGTATCGGGCCAATCTACGCACATTGTCGCCGCTGGCGATTCCCTTTGGCTGATTGCAACCCGTTACAACACCACCGTCGATGCCATCGTCAGGGCAAACCGTCTTGCCGACCCGAATGTCCTCGCCGCCGGAGACCGATTGGTGATCCCTCGGTGACTAACGGTCGCGACCGGGTAACACCGCGACCACCCTCACCCTCCCGAGTTATCAGAGGATTGCCTCCGAACCCAAGACGCGGCTTGACGGCGCGCATGACCGACCAAGTCACGGCTCCTTCCAGGCAGCTGGTCGCGCTCCTGGTCTCAACCTTCACCCTGGTGGCTTTGCTCACCGCAACCGCGCGGCACGCGTCGGCAACCCCAGGCCAGTTTGCCTCTCCTCTTCCAGGATGGCAGCGGATTAACGCGACTGGCGAGAGCATCACGACACTTATCACGCCGTCAACCACGACGGCGCTTGTCGCGGCGCTCGGATCTCCCATGTCAGGAACCGACCTTCGTACAACCGTGAAGCGGAGCGTCGATGGGGGTCATACGTGGCAAGCACTCGACCGAGGCTTGCCACTCGACCTCCGCCTGGTGACTGGCACGATTGCACCCACTGACACTCGGTCGATGATCGTGAGCGGAGTTGGCGGGCTTTTCCGACTGGATGCCGACGCATCCACCTGGGAACCCATCCGGGCACCACTTCCGACAATCACGGCAATCCGTTACGACAATGCTGATCCGAACCATGTCATCGCGGGCACTGAGCTGCATGGCAACTTTGTCACCCGAGATGGCGGTTCCACGTGGTTCCCGTCATCGCTTGGACTGCCACAAGACCGGTACGGAACGATCCCTGGAGCGATCTCGCTTACGCAACTTCCGTCCGACCCCGCCGTCTGGCTCATGGCTACGGCCGTCGCACCAGGTCTGTTCCGGTCGGTAAATGGCGGGCAGTCGTGGAAACCAGTCTCAACCGGACTGGCACCGGGGGGCACAAACATCGTTTCATTCCATTCCGAAGCCGACGGCACCGCGTTCGTCACATCCGACCGCGGGATGGCGCTTTCCACCGACCGCGGCCAGACTTGGACCCCAATCGCATCGGTACCGCAGGGCATTTCGCCGGTGGCAGTGGTAACCGAACCCGGGTCCCCGCAAACGTGGATTGTCGTTGGAGCTCGCGGGTCAGTCGTCCGAACGACGAACCGGGGCGACTCCTGGGTTGAGTTACCCGGACTTCCCCGACCAGCGGGCCCGGTCATAGCCCTTTCGCCGTCCACGACGCCGAGGACCACAACATCCCCGGGTGTGGCGAGGGTTGAGGGCGTGCCAATCCTCCTAGCCGTTGCGGCTGGCGGCGTCTGGTCACTCGCACTTCCGCCAACAACGCCGGCAACGGCATCCCGCAATGAAATTGCCGCGGGCGGGAGATACATCCAGGCGACCGAACATAATCTTTCGGCACGCTTCGCGGCTGCGTACGATCGACTGGGTGGATTTGAACGGTTTGGGTTCCCTCGATCGGAAGCATTTGTCGACCAAGGTCTCCTAGTCCAGTGGTTTCAGCGGGGCCGGTTGGAATATCGACCCGACTTGCAGGAAACGCCCTATGAGGTGCAGATCTCGCTCTTGGGCGACCTCCTACTCAATGACCGCCCGGTACCGAGCGAGCCAATCGAGTCAACCTCAGAACGACGGTACTATCCCGAAACCGGAATGACCATTGAAAATGCGTTCCTTCGCTACTTCGATGCCCGTGGGGGTGTCGATGCGCTGGGCTACCCGATTACCCCGGAAGTAAGCGAAGCCGACCGACCTGTCCAATATTTCCAGCGTGCGCGCCTAGAATATGTGAAAGAGTTTGCAGGTTCCGCGCGCGAGGTGCAGCTTGGGCTGATCGGTGACGAAATACTCCGTCAGCGCGGTTGGCTGGAATAGGGAACTGGGTCCAGCGCCCCAATCCCATTCGTACGGGCCAATCGACCACGCTGGTGACCGCTCAACCTCGACGCCGTAGCGTATGCGCGATGCCGTTGAGCTGATGGGCTATCCTCGGCTGATGCGTCGCACACGTATCGTGGCAACCCTTGGCCCAGCAACCGACCGACCAGGCATGCTCGCTCGCATCCTTGATGCCGGTGTAAATGTCGTGCGGTTGAACATGTCGCACGGGACGCACGAGGATCACGCGCGTCGGATATCCGACGTGCGTGCCCACGCCGGGCCAACAGCGGTGGCAATCCTTGCCGACCTCCAGGGACCAAAGATCCGGGTCGGCTTGCTCCCCCAAGGCGGTGTGACCCTCGCCGAGGGCGACAGGTTCATTCTGACCAACCGCGACGTCGTCTCAGGACCGGGTATCGCGACCTTGGATTACCCACCTCTTCCGTCCGAGGTGTCGATCGGCGCAAGCATCCTGCTTGACGATGGCAACTTGCAGCTCCGGGTTGACGCTACAGACCAAAGGGACATCGCGTGCACCGTCGTCCGGGGTGGTCTCTTGACCTCGCACAAGGGGATCAATGTCCCGGGAGCGCCACTTTCTGCTCCCGCACTGACGGACAAGGATCGTGACGACGCAGTATTCGCCGCCGGCCAAGGTGTTGACTTCCTCGCATTGTCGTTCGTGCGCCGGGCCGCTGATATCGTCGAACTTCGCGACCACCTGGTCCGCCGTGGCTTCGCAGCAGATACCTGCGGGATCATCGCCAAAATAGAGCGACCTGAAGCGCTCGAAGTGATCTCGGAAATCCTGGTTGAAGCCGACGGTCTCATGGTTGCGCGAGGGGACCTGGGAGTTGAGATACCCCTCGAACGTGTTCCACAAGTTCAAAAGCGCCTCCTCGATCAATGCAACCAGGCAGCAAAGCCGGCGATCACCGCGACTCAGATGCTTGAGTCGATGATCCATCAGGGCCGGCCAACGCGCGCCGAAGCAACGGACGTGCACGTCGCGGTCACCGAACTGACCGATGCGGTAATGCTCTCCGGAGAAACCGCCGCCGGAAAGTTCCCGCTCGAAGCAGTCCAAGCGATGGCAGCGATCTCGCATGCTGCCGAACAAGTGGTGACCGACGCGGATCACGCCCTGGACGCACGCCGGGACAAGGCGAGGACCGCAACCGAAGCCGTAGCGCAGGCTGCCGTCGAAATCGCGATGGAACTTGGGGCAAGTGCCATCGTCACCGCCACGAGTTCCGGAGGCACGCCGAGACTTGTCGCAAAGTACAGACCCCACGCACCGATCCTTGCGCTCTCGTCACACCTGGGGGTTCTCCGCCGGCTGCTCCTGACGTGGGGGGTCACGCCAGTCCTTGCGCCACCGTTTTCCTCAACAGACGAACTGTTCCGCCATGCCGTGCAGGCGACCGTCGAGTTGGGGATTGCAAAAGAGGGTGACTTAATCGTCATCACCGCCGGTGTTCCGCTTGGTGTGACCGGCCGAACGAACCTCATCAAGGTCCATCGAATTGGTGAACCGCTACCGGGAGACCATTGAGACCAAGTTCGCCCTTGCCCTGCCTCATCCAGTTCGTTCGAATTGCAACCGTGCAAGTCTTGCATGTCGGCAGGCGGAATCTGCTCGTATACTCCGTCCTAGCGCAGTCGGTTCCTTGGAACCTCCGTCCAACGTCGGCAGATTGCCGGGTGCCAGGAAAGGCGCAGGATGAGCGAACGTGCCCGTGCGGTCTGGAACCTCTGGCGCATCGATTCAGAAATCCAGCAAGTTGAATCCCGGATTTTCCAATTAACGTCCCAGCTTGGCGACCAAGTCAAGGTGAAGGCCGGAGACATCGCAATCCGCCGAGCCAAGGATTCTGCTGCCCAAGCGCTTTCGCGCCAACGTGACCAAGAGTTCGAACTCGCCCAGCTCGAAGCGCGGATCAAGGAACTCGACACCCGCCTTTGGTCCGGCAAGGGTTCACCAAGGGACCTGGAGATGCTCCGCGTTGAGTTGGACCGAGAGAAGTCCCGCCGAAACGGGATCGAAGAGCAAACCATTGGCGCGATGGAGACTACCGAGCGGTCGCAGCGGGATCTGGCACGGGTCGAAGCAGCCGTGGCGACCGCGCTTGCCAGTCTTCAGTCGGGCAACGTACGACGGGTTGCCGAACGAATCGCTGCAACATCCCGTCGCGATGCACTGACCGCAGATCGGCTTTCTCTGGTCGAAGGAATGCCACCGGAAGACGCAGGGGCATATTCCCGGCAAAGGGTCAAGTCGTCCGATGGCGTTCCTGTCGCCGAACTCAGCGGTTCACAATGCCAAGGGTGCCGCACCGATATTCCATCTGGCGATGCTCAACGGGCACGTCGCGCCGCGGCACCATTTCCTTGCCCCTCATGCGGGCGACTGCTGTTCGTTCCAAATGCGTAACCGTCTGCCGACTGGTCCGCAATTTCCCGAAATTACGGATTGGACCGCAGGTGGTGCTCTTCAGTGAGTTCGCCTCTCGAGCTCTACGCGCATGTCCCGGTCCTCCTCAGAAAGGTAGTCAACCTGCTCGAACCACGACCTGGTGGTCGATATGTAGACGCCACGGCAGGAGCGGGAGGACATCTCGAGGCCATTCTCACGCAGTCCGCTCCAGACGGAGTGTGCCTCGGGATCGACCGTGATGCCTCGGCTCTGGATCTTTGCCGGTCTCGTTTGCAACCGTTCGGATCTCGGGTCCAATTCGAAAGAGACGACTTCCGAAATCTCGGGAACGTGCTTGCAAGGATTGGATGGGGCGAGCCTGGCTCTGTCGACGGCATCCTTCTTGACATTGGCGTTTCGTCGATGCATCTGGACCAACCCGAACGCGGGTTCTCCTTTCGCAGCTCCGGGCCACTCGACATGCGAATGGACCAGTCTCACGGACAATCCGCCGCCGACCTTGTCAACGGCATGGATGAGAGATCCTTGGCAGACGTAATCGACCGGTTTGGTGAGGAACGGTTCGCTCGGCGCGTGGCACGTGCAATCGTTGATCGGCGTTCCTCTCGCGCTTTCGTCGAGACGACCGACCTTGCCGATTGCATCGCGAGCGTTGTGCCGAGGCAACGACGGCAATCCGCCGACGGAGCGCCAGCCATACACCCGGCGACGCGGACATTTCAGGCGCTACGTATCGCCGTGAATGGCGAACTCGATGCCTTGGATTCCGTAATTCCCCAGGCCGTGCGCGCCGTACGCCCCGGTGGGCGCATCGCAATCATCTGCTTTCACTCCTTAGAGGACCGCATCGTCAAACTGGCGTTCTCACGAGCTGCAGGACGCTGCGTATGCCCGCCTCGCCTGCCAGTATGTGTCTGCGGTGCAACCGCGTCGGTACGAGTCCTTACACCCAAACCCCTCGTTGCATCGGAGGATGAGATCGTTCAAAACCCGAGGAGTCGCAGTGCCCGCCTCCGGGTCGTTGAAGTCGGTACTAGCGGTGCGAACCAGGGGCCAACCCGCGATCGGTGACGCCCCGGTAGGGAACATTCCAAGGATTGCCGTCGTCGCTCACCAGAAATCGCGCCTCCTCGGACACGTGAGACCATGAAGGCTCCATCAATCTCGGGCGAAGATCCGCCACTTGGGCGACTAGTCCAAGGATTCCTTGCGAACGTCAACACGATTGGCACCCAAGTTGCACCGGTCCTCTTCATTGCCCTCATCGTCGCAGTCATCGTGATGCTGTACTTGAGCGGGGCATCGAGGGTCGCTGCGACGGGATATGACATACGCGATTTCGAACAACGTCGTGTTCGCCTTGCACGTGAAGAACAACGACTTTTGAACCGGGCATCGGAGCTCCAGGCGTTCACCCGCATCGAACGCGATGCAACCGCCCGTCTTGGTCTCATACCTGCGACGTCTCCGGATTACATCCGCTCGCGTCCGTCGCCGATCGACATCGATCAGCGCCTCCGTGATGCGCAGGCTCGAACCCACCTTGAAAACCCGACGTTCCAGGACGTGTTGCGATTTACCTTTCACCTTCCAGGTGTCCCGGAAGAGCCGCTCTTCGTCAAGCAACCTGAACCCACCGTGAACGCATCTTTCCGCGACATATGGAAAGCACTCACCGGAAACGTCGACCAGACGCGACGTGAGACACCGCCGGTGAAGGTTGGCGAGACGCCGATCCAGAGTGCCCGGCCGTGAGAGCCGCAAATCAGACGCCATTCCGCAACGTGAAGCCATCTCTAGACCCGCTGACGGCGCGTTTCCCGTCGACGGAGGGACGTCCTTGATTACTGGCTATTCGCCCTATCGCCCGCGCGATCGCTCAGGACCACAGACTGCTTCCCGCCCGCGCCCGATCCGGAACCCGTCGACTAACGGGAGCAGGGCCGGGATACCCGAAAGTGATCGTGAGTCACCCGCGCCGCGCCCGTGGAGCCTGAGATGGTTTGTGAGCCGTCAAGGGGCTCTACTCTGGGTGCCGTTGGCGATGGCGTTCGCGATCGCGTTACGACTTGTACATTGGCAGGTTGTGGAATCCGGTCAGTTGACGGTCCAACTGAACGCTCAACATTCCTTGGACACGGCAGTCCCGGCAAAACGCGGAACGATCCGGGATACCGCTGGCGAACTCCTCGCCGGAAACCTTGCGGTCGATTTCATCTTTGCCGTGCCTGACCAAATACGTCGGCCAGAGGAAGTGGCTGCGAAACTCGCGCCCGTTCTCGGTACCGATGCAAGTGAACTTCTTCCATTGCTGTCCGACAAGACCAAACCCTATGTGCGCCTGCTCGGTGGCACCCGCGTAGACGAAGCCATTTCTGATCAAATCATCACGCTCGGACTACCCGGCATCTTCCTCGAACCGACGACACGCCGGACGTATCCCGAGCGCTCACTAGGAGCTCACATCCTCGGCTTTGTTGACGGCGATGGAATTGGAAATTACGGGCTCGAAGGCCACTGGAACAAAGAACTGGCCGGACTTCCAGGCCACCTTCGGGCCGAACGCGACACCGCGGGCAACGAGATCGGATTCAGTGACCGAGAATGGCGTCCACCGCTCGATGGCATGGATCTGATCCTCACCATCGACCGGACTATCCAGTACATCGCTGAACGTGAACTCGAACGTGCGGTGATCGAACACAAGGCCGACGGTGGCACGGTGATCGTCATGAACCCAAAGACTGGCGAGATTCTCGCGATGGCGAATCAGCCGACCTTTGACCCAAACCGGTACGCGGAGGCTGCCCGCAACCCGGAAATCCTTACAAACCCTGCGATCACTTTCTCCTACGAGCCGGGTTCAACATTCAAGGTCATCACCATGGCAGGCGCACTGAATGAGCGCCTCGTCACGCCTGATACGACCATGGACGATTCCGGTGCGCTGTCCATCGGCGGTTATACGATCCATAATTGGGACGGCAAGGCGAATGGGCGGATCACGATGACCCAGTTGCTTGAGAAAAGCAGCAACATCGGCGCAAGTTGGACCGCATTCCGCCTCGGCAAGACGCTTTTTTACCGTTACGTCACCGCATTTGGCTTTGGTGCGCCAACCAAGGTTGACCTCCAGGGCGAAGGCATGGGGATTGTCAAAAATCCTAAATCCCAGGACTGGGCCGAAGTTGACTTGGCGACCAACTCGTTCGGCCAAGCAATCGCGGTGACACCGATGCAGATGGTTACGGCCGTGTCGGCAGTCGCCAACGGTGGCCTTTTGATGCGTCCATACATTGTGAAGGCCGTAGTCAACCCGGTCACGGCCGAAACGGTTGAGCAAGTCCGCCCACAGATTGTGCGTCAGGCGATCACTCGTGAGACCGCAGCGTCACTACTGCAAATGCTGTTTCGGTCTGCTGAGAACGGTGAGACAAGAGGAACGTTGGTCCCGGGGTTCAAGGTCGCTGGCAAGACCGGTACCGCAAGCATTCCCGTCGATGGTGGCTACGACACGAACCAGACCATTGCGTCGTTCATCGGCGCCGTCCCAGCCTCGGATCCTCAGTTCGTGATCCTCGTCAAGATCGATCGGCCCAGGGACGAACCTTGGGGATCACTGATTGCGAAGCCTGCCTTCGCAATTATCGGCCAGGAACTGACACGCTATCTCAAGGTTCCCAGAACGGAACCCATCCCTCCCGGCGTCGCAACTGCCGAGGCCCGATCGATCGCGAACGCACTGACGACGCCAACAGCCACGGCGCGCGCCGGTGAAGCCACTGGCCATGAACCGAATCCGGTGGTTCCTGCGATTGTCCGCAATGCAGCACCCCAATCGGGCTCCAACCAGCAATCCGTGTCGACGCAGCCAACTCGAACACTCCTGGCAATCCCGCGGGCACCCTTATCCGATCCGGTCGCACCGGGTGCCGTAGGTCGGGGAATTACTCCCGCTGCTGATAGACAACCGTCACCGCAGGCACGCCCGTCTGCAACCGCAACAAACGGGCAACTCATCGAGACTGCCACCGCCCAGGCGATTCGCTCTCCGGTTCGGGCCCGTTGATCGGGCCCCAATTGAGGAACCAGTTGCACCCCCTAGAACAGTGCACGCCTACCCCGTAATTGCGATGCGCCGTTCTACGGGCGATGAACCCCACCGATGGCGCAATTGTCCAAACCGGAGACACGGGACACCCCAGCATGCGATCAAGGGTGTTCGGCCTTGATGACTTGATCGACTGGACCGAGAGATCGATTGGCCCCGGATTGCCCGTCTCGAACAAACCCAATTCGGCAACTCGGTTTCTGAACGTTTCGATGTCCTCAAGGACCGACGGCCATCCCCCGATGGGACCCAACGGCTTGTTCATCGCGATCCGAGGTGCCCAACGTGACGGGCATGCCTTCGTCGCGGATGCGTTCGCCAACGGAGCGATCGCTGCAATCGTCGACCACGTTCCGGCAAACGTCGAGGAGCAGGTTGCCGACGGACGAACCATCGTGATCACTACCGTTCCGGGCCTACCAGAAATCCCTCTACCAAGGGTGCTGGCGGGCGCGGTAACGCCGGTTGTTTGTGCAACCGGAACCCGATCTCCTGAACACATCCTCGTCCTCGTCGACCGCGAAACCGGAACGATGTTGGCGTTGCAGGACCTAGCCATTTGGTGGCGCCAACGCCTGTCAACGCCCATCGTGGCGATTGCGGGAAGTGTTGGCAAGACAACGACGAAGGACCTTGTTGCAGCGGTCCTCGCGACGCGTCACCGCGTCTTGCGTACGGCGGGCAATTTCAATAACGAACTCGGTCTGCCGTTCACCCTGCTACGCCTGACAAGTGAACACACCTTTGCTGCCTTGGAGATCGGAATATCAGCAATCGGCGAAATGGTCCGTTTCGCAAAGATTGCTGGTCCGACGATGGCGGTGATTACTCGGATTGACGCCGAGCACCTCCACCAATTGAACGATATCGATACCGTTGAACTCGAGGAAGGGCGGCTAGTTGAAGCGCTGCCAGCCGATGGGTTCGCAATCCTGAACGCTGATGACCCCCGCGTTGCACGGATGGGATCACGAACTGTTGCGAATGTCATTTCATTCGGCGAGGCCGAAGGTGCGATGGTTCGCGCCACTGACGTCGAGGCGATTGGCCTCAAGGGAACACATTTCTCCCTCGGGTACCAAGGGCGTCATCACCGGGTGAGGCTTCCATTGATCGGACGCCACTTCCTTACCGGTGCGCTTGCGGCGGCTTGCGTCGGGTTCATTTCGGGTTGTTCTTGGGAGGGAATTATCGAGGCCCTTGAGCAACCACTTGAAGCGCCGCGGATCAGGGCGGTAGGCATCACTCCCGAGCTCACCGTGCTTGATGACACTTACAACGCCAGTCCTGCATCTTGCATCGCCGCGCTTGACATCCTGGCGTCCCAACCCGGCCTCCGCATCGCGGTCCTTGGGGACATGTTTGAACTCGGTGCCTTCGAAGCCGAGGCACACCGGATCGTGGGAGGGGCGGTAAAAGGGCGCGCCGATCTGCTTGTCGCGACTGGAACGGCAGCCACGGGGATTGCACGTGAAGCTGTCCGCAACGGCATGGACCGAGACCACATCCTGCACGTTGAGGCAGCTCCGGACGTGGTGCCAGCGATGATGTCGTGGAACACATTGGCTGGCCGCTCCGGTTCATGGACCGTTCTGGTTAAGGGGTCACGGGGCATGCGGATGGAAGGTGTCGTGTCCATGCTGCAAAAGGCATTCGGAAGCCCGGCCACCTGAACCACAGGGGCGTGTTCTATCGGCGAGTAAGTCCCAGCCCAAACTTGAAACACCAACCTTCGATCAGGAGACGAAGCCCTGGGAACTCCGTTAGCGCTCGCCCTTGTCACATTCGTGTTCGGATTCGCCCTCGGACCCCGCTGGCTTGCGTTTCTACAGCAGCGCCAATTTGGCAAGCAACTCAATCCAAGCGAACCTGAAGAACACGCCCACAAGGCAGGTACGCCGACAATGGGTGGGATCGTATTCCTGGTGCCTGTCATGACGGTGATTAGCGCGTATTGCCTGCTTGCCAGTGTCTGGGACGTCCTGATCCCACTCGGTGTCGCACTGGCCTTCGGTGCGCTGGGAATCGTCGATGACTTGAGGACCCTGGTCGGCAAGACACGTTCGGCCGGACTATCCCCCGCGGTCAAGTGGGTAGTTCAAATCATCGTGAGCATCGCGGCAGCGTATGCAATCCAGCTGAGTGGTCGGGGGCTGGTTCACCTGCCATTCTTCGGCGTGCTTCCCCTGCCATGGTGGGGATATATCGTCTTTGCAGCGTTCGTCTTGGTTGCCACGACCAGTTCCGTTGCAATCACTGACGGCCTCGACAGCCTCGCAGCAACGACGTGCAGCCTCGCCTTCGTAGCTTTCTGGGTCATCGCGGCGACGCGGGGAGATGTCACGACCGCCACACTTTGCGCCACGCTTGTAGGAGGGATTCTGGCCTATCTCTGGTTCAACGCTTTCCCGGCACAGATGTGGATGGGAGATGCCGGCAGCTTGCCACTGGGTGGCCTGCTAGGGGTGATCGCCTTGCTCCTCGGGGAGCCATTCCTACTCATCCCAGCCGGGGTTGTATTCGTTGCAAACGCCCTCGCTGATATCGCACAGGTGCTGAGCATGAAAATCCGCGGTCGTCGGATTCTGCGGTATGCCCCCCTCCATCATCACTTTGAACGCGTTGGATGGAAAGAGACCTGGGTTGTTCAGCGGTTCTGGATCGCTGGCGCAGTCGGTGCAATCGTCGCAATCCTTGCATCGCAACAATGACCGCGGTTACCGCAATTACCTACCGCCGTTGACCAACTGATGGGGCGACAAGACGCGATGTTCACTCGAAACCGACCATCACCCGAAGCACCTCGCCGCGACCATGCGCGGATTTGGATGCCTTCTGCATCAAGGTCGACTATCAGTGACGCCGTGGGGATCAGCGCGTCAGGCGTCCCCGTCAGCAATCACGTGGTCGATGACGCTCCGCCACGTCACCCAAGAGCCAGTCCAGCCGAGATGCCCCGGACGAGGGTTCGACGGAGTGATGGCGGATTGCTCGGCAGCCTGATCGGATCATTCCGGG
>CANFGH010000033.1 GCA_947446285.1 Chloroflexota bacterium | reverse complement strand
GGCGAGGCACGGCACCTGTCATACCCCGCGCCATGATGCTCCGTGAGATTGATCGTGCCGATGCATACGTCGGCATCCTCGGTTGGCGTTACGGCACTCGCGATCCGGCGACTGGTTTGGCGTACACCGAACTCGAGTACTCGCATGCTGTTGGCCAGGGCAAGCCAACTCTGATCATGCTCGCCGATGGGGATGCGTCTTTCTCAGCCGCTGACCTGGATACCGATGCCGACGCATTTGCCCGGATCCGCGCGTTCCGGGATCGAGTTTCCGAGGTGCATGAAGTCGTGAGGTTTGGCAACGACGCGCAACTTCAGGCCGGTCTTCGACGCGGTCTTGCAGCATTCGCGCTCTAACCCTTTGTACGGGGCCGGTGGACGCCGGCCCCGTACAAAGGGTTGTCCTGGTTACGAAGCCGCGCGGGCGCGCGAAAAGGCTTCGATCGCGTCAGCGAGAACGCCAGGGCCGTAGCGCACCGGATCGGTCGCGGGAAGGCCAGTCTCTGCAGTTGCCCGGCCAACCGCCGCCTGTGCGTCTTCCTCGGACATCCCGAAGGTGTTCAATGAAATCGCTATCACCGGTGCAGCCTTCACCGGTGCGGTCACGGCTCGGTGGAGAGCCACAAGATCAGAGAGTGATGGGATTGGAAGCGTGTACCGCCTGATCTGGGTCCGTGAGGATTGATGGCACAGGATCAGCGCATCCGGTGCGGATCCGTGGATCAGTGAGAGGGTGACACCCGAGTACCCCGGATGGACCAACGAACCTTGCCCTTCGACAAGGATGATGTCGCTGGACGTCGACGCGGTCTTCGCAGCCTCCATGACAAGGTCTTCAGATGCTCCTGCGGTGAAGTCAGAGATGACCTCATCGATGGATACACCCCATCCGGCAATCATGATCCCCGTTTGGCCGGTGGGGACGAACACGGAAGTCCTGCCACGGCGGCGGAGCATCGCATCGATTTCCAAAGCGGTCGACATCTTGCCGACGTTGCAATCGCTTCCGACGGTCAGAACCACAGTGGCCGGCAAGGCATGGGCGCGGGTGTCGGCAACCCGGTGGCTGTCGGGTGCGCGTCGTGCGTCCCAGATCGTCACGCCGCACTCGGCCGCGATCGGCGCCAGTTCGTCGTCGTCGTTCAGGAACGCGTGCAACCCGTTGATGACATCTAATCCGGCACGCATTGCCTGAACTATCTGGGCTCGCCACGATGCCGGCAGGATGCCTCCCCGGGGAGCTGTTCCAAGAAGCAGTGTGTTGGAAGTGGGAGCGATTGCAAGCGCATCCCCGACCGTCGGAACGATCGGAATGTCCGTTCCAATCCCGACGACGTCAGAAGCGTGCTTCCCGGCGTGCGTCTGGTCGACAACCGCAACTACCCGGTCGATGCCGTAGCGGATCACACCCACTGCGGTCTTTGCCTCAAGGAGGTCGAAGCCCCCATCGGCGAGGACGATGATCTGGCGCTCACCACGCTGACGCATCGAGGGAAGTCCTTTCACCGGTTAGAGGGTGAGGTGCGCAATCCCGGCCGCTTCTGCGTATCTCCCGGGCACCCCGTCCCAACGTGATCGTGATCATAGCCGAGTAAACGGGCCTTCCACTTGTGCAGCGACCACCGCCAGAATCCGCGGGATCAGGGTCGCGGCGATACCTCCCGACAATCGCGGTCTGATTGCAGGTTTGGGCTGTCCCACATGGGTGGTCGGGCGCTGCCGGGGCGGGTACGCTCTCAATGTGCTGTCGGGAGTATCCCGATGGGAACCCATGGCAAGGAGAACTCACGATGTCCAAGATTGAAGCCAAACTTCACGAGATGGGGATTGAACTTACGACCCCGGCGCCGCGCCCGGCGACCGTTCCGATTGTCTCAGCAGTCAGGGTAGGCAACCTTGTGTGGATGTCCGGTCAGACATCACAGATGACCGGCAAGGTCGGGCGTGATGTCACGGTCGAACAGGGATACGAGGCAGCCAAGCAGTGCGCCGTCGGATTGCTTTCCTCATTGAAAGCTGAGATCGGCGACCTCGACAAGGTGAAGCGGATCGTCAAGTTGCTATCAATGGTGAACGCCACTGACACCCTCACGCAACAGCCGCAGGTTGCGCACGGATGTTCGGACGTCCTGGTTGCTCTCTGGGGCGATCATGGGAAGCACGCACGATCAGCGGTTGGACTGGCGAGCCTGCCGGGAGACGCAACGGTTGAAGTCGAGATGATCGTAGAGGTCGAGTAGCGCGTACAGGGACGGCTATCCCGATCCCACGTATCAGGCGGGCTACCTCCGTACAATCTTCGTAACCGGACACAGGTCACCGTAAGCCGATTGTGGCGGCGGGCCAGTGACTCCGGAAGGAGGTGCCCGCCAGTGGCAGTTTTCGTCGCACCGGAGTTGCCGGTCGCTCCCGAAATTGTGCGTGACTACGAGAATGCGTTCCAACGCGACCGCCCGAAATCGCGCGCCCTCTATGAGCGCGCCGGTGAGGTCTTTCCTAGCGGCGTCACGCACGATGCACGCTACCTGTCCCCATTCCCCCTCTACATGCAAGATGCTTCAGGGGCATACAAGTGGGACGTTGACGGCCACAGGTACATCGACTACGCCATTGGACACGGTGCCTTGCTTTTTGGACACTCACACCCCGACTTGGTCGAGGCAGTCCAATACCAGGTGGCAAGGGGAACCCATTTCGGAGCCGCGCATGAGCTTGAGATCGAGTGGGGAGAGTGGGCCAAGCGTCTGATCCCCTCCGCGGAACGGGTCCGGTTCACCGCGTCCGGCACCGAGGCCACGCACATGGCCATACGTCTTGCTCGCAGTTTCACCGGGCGGACCCGCGTGTTGAAATTCGAGGGCCATTTCCACGGTTGGCACGATGCGGTCACGGCGGCGGTTGAGCCTCCATATGATGTGCCGTCCTCAAGTGGGGTTCCCCACGCCGTACTTGATGAAGTACTCGTCCTCGCACCGGACCTTGAGAAGGTCGAGGCTGCCCTGTCGTCTGGAGACATTGCGGCCGTTATCGTTGAACCGACTGGAGCTGCCTGGGGCGCGCTGCCGATTGACCCCGAGTTCCTTCACGGTCTACGTGAAGTGACCCGGGCGACCGGGACTGTGCTTATCTTCGACGAAGTCATCACCGGGTTCCGGTGTTCGCCGGGTGGCGCTCAGGAGGTGCACGGAATAACGCCTGACCTCACCACCCTCGCGAAGATCCTTGCCGGTGGACTGCCGGGAGGCGCGGTCTGCGGCAGGCTCGAAATCATGGACATCATGCGCTTTGGTGAGACCACGGCGTGGAACCGTGGTGGCCGGATTTCCCATCCGGGCACGTACAACGGAAACCCGATTTCCGCCGTCGGGGGAATTGCGGCCCTGAAACTGGCCTCCGATGGTCGAGCGCAGGCCCACGCAAACGCACTCGCCGAACAGTTGCGAGCTGGCATGAACGAGGTTGGCGCACGGTACGGGCTCCGTGGCTGCGCCTACGGCACCTTTTCGATGTTCCATATGATCTTCGATCGGGAGAGGTTGCATGCGGGAGGCGGGCCGGTCTACGCGAAGGGTAAGGATCCCCGTGTGACAAAGCTTCGCAAGGCGATGATCGTACTGGGCGTTGACCTTTTCAGCAGTGGAGGGATGGTCTCTGCCGTGCACACGGAGGCGGACATCCGTTTCACGTTGGAGGCGTTCAGCCACGCGATGGCCGCCCTTGATGCGGAAGGAACCTTGCAGTGACCCGAACGGCGTCGTCGATTGCCGACAGGATTGACCTGACAATCGGACCGGGTCACATTGAGTCGATCCATCTCGCTCCTGCCCGCGGAGCAGCGGCGCGAAGGGTGGAGATAGCCGTGGTTGAACCGGATCACGGGCTCGTGGGCGACTGGCGGAACCGCCCAGGGTCGCGACGGCAGGTGACGCTGATTGACGGTGAGGCAATCGACCGCGCTGCCGAGACTTTGGAGATCACCATCCCGCCGGGGGCGACGAGGCGTCAAATCGTTGTTCGGGGATTGCCGCTGAACCCGTTGGTAGGGAAGCATCTCTCGATCGGAGAGGTGATCATGGAAGTCACGATGCTCTGTGACCCATGTGACCAGATGGAGACTGCGATCGGCCCGGGTGGTCGCTCCGCTCTGGGGGACGACGGGGGAATCTGCGTGCGCGTGATCAAGGGCGGTGAGGTGCGCGTTGGCAACGAGGTGCGTGTCCTCGTTGATTAGGCATTGATCGATGGGTGATCTCTCTCGGTCCACCCATCGAAGCCAACCCTGCTATCCCATGCGCCGTAATTGCGCACCGGCCCAAGAAGTGGGGTTAGGCACTTAGCGCCCATGGGCATGGGCATGGACGTGTTCATCGTTGCTATTGCCGATACCGCACATGCCAGCGGTGACCACCCAGAGACGTTTTGCGGCAGCGAGGTCTCGCCCGGCAGCGCTCGGGGGCACCGGCTTGCTGTCAGCGAAGTACAAGCCGGTCACGCCGGCTACCTCGGGCGAAGTAGTCAGGTAGATGGATGTCTGGGCGCCTCGTTCCGGAGAGCGTGCGAAAAGACGTGCAACGCGCATCCCAATGCTCATGACCGGTGACTGTGCGCCGCTCATGCCAAAGTTACTGGCAACAAAGCCCGGATGAAGTGCGTTTGCCGTCACACCCGTTCCGGCGAGTTGTCGCGCGAGTTCGACCGTGAACAGGATATTCGCCAGTTTCGACTGCGCATACGCGCGCCAGCCGCTGTAATTCTGTTCGCCTTGGAGGTCGTCAAAGTTGATGCGGGCCATCTGGTGCGCTCCTGATGAGACGCTGACTACCCGCGCCGAATCTGACGCAACAAGGAGCTCGCGCAGTTCGTGTGTGAGGCGGAAATAACCGAGGTGGTTCAGGGAGATGGTCATCTCGATCCCGTCACCGCTGACTTGCCTCTCGTAAAAAATGCCTCCGGCGTTATTCACCAGGACATTCAGGCGATCGTAGCGAGACTTGAACTCGTCAGCAACTCGAACGATTTCAGACTGGATCGCGAGGTCGCCGACTAAGGCTGATACCGACGGATTTCCCGTCTCGGTGATGAGCGAGCGCACTGTCGAGGCGCTTCTGGAGGCATCACGACCGATAATGACCACCGTTGCGCCATTCATGGCGAGCGCTCGCGCTGTCTCGCGCCCGATGCCCCTCGTTCCGCCGGTGATCAGACACACGTGGTTCTTCATCGCACTGTTCATGGGAAAAGCATGACAGAACGCGTGCCTTCAGTGCCGGCGCGCCGCAAAGACGTACGTCACACCGTCGGTTTCCCTAGACCTCCATGGTCGACAGCGACTGCTTCGTCCGCACCTGGCCACGGTGGCATCGTGACACACAGGAACGTGAGCGATGCCTCGTCATCCGCTTTGAACTGAAACGCCCAGCCAACCGGGATTGCGAGAGCGTCGCCAGGCCGAACGGGGTCAATCTGGCCACCAGACGCGTCGGCATCCGGCTCACGCCACACCTGTCCGTTGCCGGAGAGCACATACCAGCACTCCTCGACGGTCCGGTGGCGGACTGGCCGTGAAACCTGACCCACGGCGAGAGAGACCTGGACGAGACTCGAACGGGTCGAGCCGTGGTCGGTGCCGAGCAGGAAGCGGATTTCTGAGCCATCCGGTGCGTGCACGTCCGGCAAGGTTGGTGCACGGACAGGTTGGGGTACAGCACCACTGTCGGATTTGCCTAGGGTCGTACCTGCAATTGTCATTTGCTTCTCCGAGACCGCGAGTATCACATTGACGTTGAACGGTAGTGATATGGTTCACCCGGCGAATGCTTGACGGAACCATCGACGCAGTTGGCCGCGACTTGGGTTCCGGAAGGCGTCCACGGCCTGACCGGATCGTGATAGGTTTGCCAAGCTGAAACAGTGGCGGGTATCGTGACGCTCGGCCACCACTTCAATGGCGGCATTGCTGGACTAGGCTTCCCGATCAATGGCAGATGGCGCAGGTAACCGGCCCCTCAATGGGTCCGCGAATAGTCAGGCGCGAGGCGGGGACGCCTTGGTACCCGCCCAGGGTGCCGGCGCGCCTCTTTCTTTCGCCAACTTGCAGAGGATTGCGTTGGCAGAACTCTCACTGCGCAGCCCGAAGGGGTTCGTCGGGGGCGGCGGCCCAGTGCTGACGACCGGTGACGCGCAACCAAGGCCATTTGTCGAGGTAGCGTTGCTATTCGGGCAAGCCGTGGGCGGGGGTCGTCCGATCCAGCGGGCGCTTGTCAATCTTCAGGCGCAAGGCCGTGACCACAATTGCGACGCGGTTGTTTCGGTTGAGTTGCTGGAATATCAAGTGAAGGTTGGCACCGTCATCGTTGCGTACGGGACCGGCATCAAGTACTTGGATCTTCCTGTTCCAGCGTCGCAGTAGGCACGGATCTCTGTACCGAATACCGTCACGGGTGTCCGGCACAGTGTTATGTCCGAGGTGCGGAGGCTGATCAGCTACCTTGCTGATGGCCAGCGACCGGATGCTACGAGGTCATCAAGCATCCCGCTCGCGATGAGTTGAGCTTCGACCTCGGCGGGTTCGCGTCGGCGTGTTGGCCAGTCTTGAGCATCGGCAACCGAGAAGAGTGTCCATGCCGCAACCATTGACGCGGACTGGAGACCCTTTGGGTTTGCCTTGTCGAATGTGTCAGCGGTCGTGTGTCCCCAGCCACGTCCAACCAGACCCATGAGCGATGCCGTCGTTTCCGTGGTGCCAACATTTGCTGACGGTACTCCGGCCATCGCGAAAGGGAAGTGGTCTGAAGAAGATGTGAACCGGTCGTGGATCTCCATCCGGTAGTCGAGGGTGCCAGTGAGTGACTGGAACCACGGAACAAGCTCCGGTATCCCGGACACGATGACCGACTCGCTGCCCGCCTGGCCTCGCCCGGTTGTGTCGAGATTCAGCATGAACCGGACCTGTCCGAGGGTCTCCCGATGGCGCGCGATGTATTCGTACGATCCAAGCAAGCCGATTTCCTCGGCGCCGAACAGGACGAACCGGATGGTCCTGGAAAAGCCACGGCCACGTTCGCGTGCAATGGACGCCAGGATGCGCGCCGCCTCGGCGATGACCACCACACCTGCCCCGTTGTCGAGTGCGCCTGGGGCGATGTCGTGACTATCGAGATGGCCTCCGGCAATGACGATTTCGTCACCGAACGGACTGTCCGGATCGGCTGGGAGTTCGGCGACAACATTCGAGGACGTCGCTGGCGGGAAGTCGGCCTGTGTCTCGATCCGCAACCGGACCGGTCCGCGGTCTAGAAGTCGCAACAGGAAAGCGCCGTTCTCAAATCCGAGACTGAGACCGTGAATCGGCGCCGGGCTCACCCCGCCGCCTTCCAGCCCCCCAGTGACCGGCATGTCACCTGGGTTTTGGTTGACATAAAGGAACGCCGCGGCGCCTGCGTGCGCGGCGCGCATGTACTTGTCGCGCCGATGGCTTGAGGGTCGTCCATTCCGACCCGCGGTTTCGGCTGCACTGAGGACGATCTTCCCCTTCAGGGCGCCGGTTGCAGCGCCTGCCGAGGCATATCCATCAACTTCACCATCGCCGACTGAAACGAGTTCGGCCTCGAGGGTTCCGGCTGGACAGTACGGAAGCGCAAGGGAACGTACTTCCGCGCCGAACGGCTCAAGAACCGTGATCCGTTCGGTCCCTCTTACCCAGCCGAGGTAATTGAACGGTTCGAGGTGGACGTTTGAAAGCGCGGCAGCGCGGAAGCGGTCGGCCATGAACGATGCAGCCGCCTTTTCTCCATCACTGCCCGCAAAGCGGTGACCGAAACGGTCGCAAAGGTCGCGCAACGTTTCGTACGCGTGTTCGGATGTCCATGCCTCGCCAGCGATGGCCTTGGCGGTCGCGAGGTGCGTGCTTCGTGAAGACGTTTGAACCATTCTTGGTGTCTCTTTTCCCGTTGTGTTTGAGAAATCGGGCCCGATTTCAATGGAATAGCCGAGTTGAAGATCCGGTCAATTGATCTACACGGTGGCAATTGTGTGTCGGTACCATGCCATTTCTATGACGCATGCCCAAACTGAACCGTGCGCGCCGATGGCGTGAGGGCACCCAGATGATCACACCAAACTACCCGGCAGACGCGACGCGAAATCTTCGGCTGGGCTCTGTATGACTGGGCCAACTCCGCATTCGTCACGACGGTTGCAGCGGTGCTGATTGGCCCTTACCTCACCGCTCTCGCCCAGGGTGCGGTGGGTGAAAACGGAGTGATTGCCAGTCTTGGCCTGTTCGGGACCATCACCGCGAAGTCGTTCTTTCCCCAGTGCGTATCGGTTTCTGTGTTCTTGCAACTGTTCTTGCTGCCGGTGCTGGGAGGGATTGCGGATTACACAAACCTCAAGCGTCGCCTCGTTGGCATGTTCTGCGCGTTCGGGTCGATTGCCACCGTTTCCCTCTACGTTGTAGAAGGAGAGAACTACCTTGTTGGCGGCCTTCTTTACATCATTGCGAACATGTGTCTTGGTGCTCCGGTAGTCCTGTACAACGCTTTCCTGAACGACATCGCAAGCACACCTCGGCGGGATGGGGTCTCCAGCCACGGGTATGCCATGGGATAAGTCGGTGGTGGCGTCCTTCTGGCGGCGAACCTGGTGCTTATTACCTTTGCCGCGAGGATTGGACTTTCGAAGGGTGAGGCCGTTCGGCTTTCGCTCATGTCCGCCGGTGTTTGGTGGGGTGGTTGGGGGCTGTTCAGCCTTCGCTTTCTTCACGCGAGGCCTCCATCCCGAGCTCTTGCACCGGACCGAAACTGGGTGATTGCAGGTTTCTCAGAGATCGCATTTGCGGTGGGCCAGCTTCGGCGCCTGCCCCAGACCGTCCGCTACTTGCTCGCCTACACCCTCTATAACGACGGCATCCAGACCGTACTCGGATTGTCGTCGGTCTTCCTGGCGCAGGAACTCTTTTCTCCCGCGCAACGTGCTGCAGGTGACGACACCGTTTTTCTTACGGGATTGATCCTGATGGTCCAGTTTGTTGCATTCTTCGGTGCAACCGGCTTCGAACGCCTTGCCCGCCGCATTGGTCCGAAAGATGCGGTCCTCGCCAGCCTTGTTGTCTGGTGCGCCATCGTGGTGTACTCATACGCCTTCCTGAACACCACGACCCAGGCACTTGGCATGGGTGCGTCCATCGCTGTGGTCCTCGGTGGCTCCCAGGCACTTTCGCGGTCACTGTTTTCGAGGGTGATCCCGCCTGGTCAGGAGGCGACCTATTTCGGGGTATATGAGATCAGCGAGCGCGGCACCTCGTGGATCGGGCCGCAGATTTTCGCTTTGGTTGTCGCGTCGACTGGTTCGTACCGTGACGCGATCCTTTCGCTGATGGCACGTTTCGTCACCGGGACAATCATGCTGTTCCTCACCGACATTCGTCAGGCGGAGGCGGATGTACTGGAACTGGCAGCGTCCACTGAACCAGCTTAGCTGGGCCAACGGCCATGCTATCATATCAATACTATCTATGATTAACGTAGTAATGGGAAAACGACAAGGAGGTCAAGCGTGACACCCGAAAAGTCATCAAACGGCGAGACCATCGGTAACCGATCTCTTCGAGGGGTGTATCCAGCGGAGAACACCCTGGAAGGGGCGGGCGTGCCAATCAGGCGGGCGCTGCCGACACGCGATGGCCGGTATGACCCGGTCGATCCGTTCCTGCTACTCGACGACGTTGAACTTCTGACGGCTGGCGGGCCGTC
This sequence comes from Chloroflexota bacterium, assembly GCA_947446285.1. Lineage (GTDB taxonomy): Bacteria > Chloroflexota > UBA11872 > UBA12225 > UBA12225 > UBA12225. Next base: position 17,493 of record CANFGH010000033.1, on the reverse strand, counting down.
GTTTCCGCCTCATCCGCATCGTGGGTTCGAGATCATTACCTACCTGCTATCAGGTGGAATGACCCATGAGGACAGCGAGGGGCACCGTGCGACGGTCGGGCCTCTCGGACTGCAACACATTCTTACCGGAAGCGGGATGTGGCACGGTGAGGAGCACGACCATTCCCAAGGCACGATGCGAGGGCTCCAGATGTGGATCAACCTTGCACGCGCTGAGAAGTCACGTGAGCCTGCGTACACCGCGGTGAATGGTCCGGATGTACCTGTAGCGCGAGTGGGTCGCGCGACGATACGCAAGTTGGCCGGTGAGGGGGGTGCGGTCTCGCTTGTCACACCGGCAATCTATTACGACGTAACCATTGACCCTTCAGCAACCGAAGTCTTTCCCATTGCGGACGGGTGGCAGGGATTTGTCTATGTGCTTTCCGGTCTTGGTTCGTTTGGAACCCCGGCCGAAACGGTTGGTGATGGTGAAATCGGACTACTCGGACCAACGGGTGGGCTGACCGTCATTGCCGGGACGTCAGGTGTGCGGTTCATGCTCGGCGCAGGGCAGCCACTGCGGGAGCCGATCCGTTGGCGCGGGCCGTACGTCGACTGACTTCGTCAGTCCTGCACGTGCACTGCAGTCATGTGTGAAAAGGCGAGCTCCCCAGAAGTCATTTGGTGTCCGGGGCGCTCGCCTTCAAGCGTTTTCGAGGCTATTGCTCACCGAGTTGCGTGAGCAGACCGTGCGTGTTCGACGGATCGATGTTCAGGATCCGCCATCCAGCCGCGGTGTCGATTGGCCCATTGGCAGTGGCTGGCCCGAGGTGGAGGCCGCACGCGAGCGCCGGTGCAACTGCCTCGGTGAGATGCCCTGCCGTGGTGTACGCAATGTGATGGAGCGCGCCGTTCGGGTTGGCGCGCAGGAAGTCCGCGAATGCACCGGTCTCCGTGATCGGCTTGATGAGCTCGATGCCGGTCGATCCGTCGCCAAGCCGGAAGACGGCGACTTCAAAATTGAACCCTGGACCAGCATCCCCGCGTCGGTCGAGGACAAGACCCAACGTGTCCCGGTAGAACGCAATCGCCGCGTCAAGGTCGGGGACCACGTAACCCACGTGGTGAAGTCCGGTCAACATCTCTGATCCCTCCTGTCCAATTGCAAAGTGCCTTAAAGCGAAAGGGAATTGATCCAAGTCGCTTGACGTCCAGAGGAGACCATGTGGTCAAACCTGGCTGCGGGAGGCAGCCAGTATAGCCGCCGCTGGTTCTTCTGAGCGACGGGTAGGGCGTCGGGATACACCTCACGACGCTATACTGCCGAGTGTGAGTGCAGCGTCTCCAGACGTTCCTGAACCCCTATCAGTCGGGACGATCGACCGCCTACCTGCGATGAAAGTGCCAGTGGCCGGCGGCCGTCGCGTTGTGGCGCTCGCTTCCCAGAGTCGATCCGCGAGGCTTCTTGGTCGGTTGGTCCTGGGTACGGGTGGACTAATTGTTTTTTCGGGTGTGATTGGTTGCAATCCCCTGACAGATGGGCCGTCACCCTTCCCCACTGCAACGGTCAGGCCGACGGCAACACCGAACCGTGCATACTCAACGGTGCGTGTCGGAACCATCATTGACGCCGTCAAGACCCTTGGTCGGGTCGTCGCCGCGCAGGAAGCCGATCTCAATTTCAGAAACACGGGTCGCATACGCGATGTGTTCGTGCAGCCGGGAGATCTGGTGACTGCGGGACAGGTTCTCGCCGAACTCGATCAGCGTGATCTTCCATGGCAACTTTCCCGCGCACGCCTCGGAGTTCGGCAGGCTGAGGCACGCCTCGAGGCTTCCGTTGCTCGTCAGGTTGTCGACACGGTTCAAGTGGACGAACTTGCCGTGCAGAGTGCTGTGGTTCAACTCGCCGGTGCGACGGTCGCCCAGTCACGCCTGGACGCTGACGTTCCTGACGCGGATGTGCTCGATGCCCGGTCGAGGATCGCTTCGGCGCGCAGCGCTCTTGACAGCGCCCGTTTCGGAATCCGTGCCCGTGACGCTGACCTCGCCGTCAAACAGGCGGAACTTGCGGTCAAATCGATGCCCCCGAATCCTCAGGAACTCAGCCGCGCGCGACTGGATATCGAGATCTCTAGGGTTCGGCTTGCACAAGCTGAAGCTGGCCCCAGGGCGGTGGACATTCGCGCAGCGGAGCTCCTTGTTGACCAGGAGAAGACACGTCTGGCGCGCCTGCAAGATTCTTCCCCGGTGCGTGCCGAGGATGTCGCCGGTGCGCGACTTGAGTTGTTGCGAGCCGAGGGCGTCGTGACCCGGGTCTTTGCAGATATCGATGCTGGGCTGCTGGTTGCAGCGGTCCCGCGCTCATCCGCCATTGCTTCGGCGCGTAACGGGGTTGATGTCGCCCGCAACGCGCTGGAGAAACTATTGGCAACCGTTCCGTCGGCGACCGAAATCGAGGCGCAGCGGGCTTCGATCAGGCTTGCCGAGATTGCGCTTGAACGATTGCGGTCACCTCAGACGTTCGACGCCGATTCGGCTCGGGTAGCGGTGAAGGTAGCTGAGGCGAGGCTTGCCCAGCTGGTTGCCGGGCCGATTGAGGCCGAGATTGCGTCAATCCGCTCGCAGATTTCGGCGATCGAGTTGGCCCGCGACGGCGCGAAGGGTGCGGTCACTGTCGCCGAGGCAAACCTTCAAGCTGCCGAAAGTCGCCTAGCCTTCATTCTTGACGGGCCAAACCGATTTGACCGGGACGATGCGGCCAACCGGATCAGCGCAGTGCAGGTGCAGATTATCGCGCTGCGCGACCGCGTAGACACCAATCGGCAGTTTGTTGACCAGGCACGGACCATCGCGACGTTCGACCAGGAGACGCTCAGACGTGCCGTTGCTCAGGGGCGCCTCGATGTTTCCAATTTTGAAGATCAGACGGGAGATGTGCGGATTGTTGCGCCGTTCCCCGGCAAGATCACTCGCTTGGCAGCGCGTCCGGGCGACACGGTGCAAGCGTTCTTCCCCGTGATGAACCTGTCGAGCCTTGAGGGCGTGGTGGTGAAGGCTGACATTTCCGAGGCCGATGTCCCGCGGTTGCAAGAAGGAATGCCGGTAGACCTGACGATGGACATCTACCCGGGCCAGTTGATCCGGGGACGGATTATTTCCTTGCCGGTGTCAACGACCGAACGGGTTGGCGCGGCTCCCGACAGGGCGACGCGGATCACGGTTGACTGGCCTCCACCCACTTCACTCGGACGCCCGGAACTCGGCATGCTTGCGCGTGTCCAGATCACTCTCCTTAGCAAGCCCGGTGTCCTAGTGGTACCCAACACGGCGATCAAGATTGTCGGCAAGCGCAAATTCATCGAATACATGGATGGCGACATTCGGCGTTCGCGGAATGTCGAACTCGGCATCCAGACCGACACTGATACCGAGGTTCTTTCGGGCGTCCAACCGGGCATGGTGGTCATCGCCGGTCAGAACTGATCATTGACCGAGTGCGTCTCAGGGCTCCGATACCTGTTTCCACAGTCGCTCTCCAACCTCGGTTACCCCATGTGAGGCAGATTGTGCGTCCACTCATCCTTGTCCCGACCGTTTTCGAGGCCGTACACGTGTTCGGTGAAAGCGCCCGTGAGGCGCTGTCGTCACATGGTCACGTGACCGCGCGGTATCGGTTCCGAGACGATGGAGCATTCGAGGTCGACCTTCTCGCGAGATCGTGTGACCCGTCAACGTTTCCGTATGCCGAGAGTCTGGCGAGTGAGCGGACGGTCGACGTGTCGATTGAGGTGTGTGGTTTCGGACTGGCCTCGTCGGGGGTCGGTGCGTTGCATGCCCTCGCCCGTGAGGATCGCCTTTTCCGACCAAATGGGTCAGAAGCGCGCAATGCTCCTCGGGAAGGTCATCAGGCCACGATTTTGATCGGTATCGCCGGCACATACGACCTCTTGCGCGCACCGGTAGGGAGTGTGGTCATCGGAACCCAGGCGACATGCGACGGCATCGGCGCGGGGACGGGGGATGATTTCGTGGCTGCCGGAACAATGGGGTGGTCACAGGGGCATGCCCGAAACGGCATGAGGCCTGTCCAAGACACGATTGATCTGGACACTGGTCTCATCGAGCATCTCTCGCACACTCGCGTTCCAGACCAGGTCTCACGGGCCGGACAGGTCCTATCGGTAGCTGCCGCATCGGGGAGTGTGGTCGATGCCGGGAACCGACGGATCCGGCACCCCCACGCCCTGATCGAGGATATGGAAGCATTTGCAGTTGCGCTTGCCGCTCGCATGGCGGGTGGGTCACTGACGGTCATCCGCGGGGTGTCCAACCCGGTTGGCGATCGGGACCATCGCAACTGGCAACCGGCTTCAGCCCTTGGGGCCGTCAGCCGTCTTCTCGGCGTTGCAGTCGGGCTGACCGTCTGAAAGCGCAGATTCACATAGGTTTGGCCGATAGGACACTGTTGGCATGTGACTGGTAGTCTCACACCGTACCGACTGGACCCAGCTCGATGGCGGTTGGCTAGACCGCGAAAACGGGCCCTTCCCACCACTTTTCCTTGGCTGCACCGCGCGGCAATCTTTTTCACGAATCATTCCATATGACCAGCGATGCGGTGACGCGTGCAGCGCCGAGTGGCTTGACGAGCCAAGTGCCCGACGTGATCATGCCCATTGCTGATGGCACTTGGGAGCAGTGGTTTCACCAAACGCTCTACGCATTGGGGAATCACTCGTACATGTTGGTGTTCTTCGGGTCATTTCTGGAGAACACCGTAATCCTCGGTTTTCTGCTTCCCGGAGGCGTGGCGGTGGCGATTGCGTCGGCCGCCGGGCGTGAGGTCGATGCATCACTCCCGCTGCTTGTCGCTCTTGGCGCCGCCGGAATGTGCGGCGGTGCGGTATTCGACTACTGGCTCGGACGTATCGGCGCGGAACGTGTGTTGCTCCAGCCATGGGTCGGCCGGTTGGGACCGTACCTTCTCGGCAAGCTCGACGAGGCGAAGCCACACATTCATAAGCATGGGTGGTGGATGATGCTCGTCGTCCACGCGTTTGGACACGGTCGTTCGTCACTCGCCCTCGCGGCCGGCGCGAGCCGCCTCTCGCTGGTGCGGTTCCTGCTCATGGAAGCGCCGGCGGCCCTCCTGTGGTCGGGTGCGTTCGTTGGTGGGGGCTACTTCCTCGGTGGGGAGTGGCGCCGGGTCACGTGGGTGATGAACCGTATGGGGTGGATGGGAGCGGCCGTGGCCGTGATTGCCTGCCTGGTTTGGTGGTATCGACGGCGCAACTCTGCGGATTCCGGTGGTGGAGCCGTATCCCGAGAGGCGGTGGGTTCCACCCCACCTAAGCCCGATCCGTTAGTCGATGTGGTGACGGTCGACCGAATGAAACTCGGGCGAAGCTGAATCTGACAGACTTTTCCCACACTTCTGATGCCCACTCTGCTGAACAGGCGTCATGGAGGCCACGGGCGGGCGAAGTTGGTGATGATCGGTCCGCCGAATCGAATGTCAGGTTGGTCATCCATGAATTGGTTTGATGCCGGGTCGTCTAGGTTCCGTTCGAATCTCGCGCCGGGCCACACCCCGAGGCTCATGTCATCCCAGTTGGCTTCAAAATATGGCACCGGGTTCGTCGCGATCGCCCGGCCCTGCTTGCGGATTTCAAGGTGAAGGTGGGGGTTTCGGTTGCAGGTGTACGGCGCAATCGAATCGCCAGTGTTTCCCACCACTTGACCGGGTTCAACGCGGTCCCCGACGCGGACATGTTTCGTCCGTTCAACCAGGTGCCCGTACATCGCGATGTTGCCATCATCGAGGAGGACAACACAGTTGTGGGGCGGGGACCCGAAGTCCCCGTCAACCGCGATGACCTTGCCTGGGGCGATTGCGACCACTTCGGACCCGCACTCGGTGGCGAAGTCAATGCCGAAGTGGATCCCTTGGCCTTGGCCATAGGTTGAATTTCGTCCCCGGTATCCCGTCGTTGTGACGCCATACCACTGGGCGACATACCATGTGGATGGACCTGGTGGAACCGCAAACGGAAGCCGGTACGGCTTGTCTCCGGACGCCTCGGATGGGGCTGGGGGAGGTCCAGGGATTGTCTCGACGGTTCCAGTTCCGCCCAGTTCGATGCGCCAAAGCGATTTGTCCGCCGCGGACACGAAGACAAGCTTCGACCCGTCGTGAGAGATATCCCAATCGAAGTTGGCAATCTGAAATGGTGTAGCCGACGGATCTGTCAGGCGTCGAACATCCCCCGTTTCTGGCGACACTTCCCAAACTTCGTGACTTGCCGAACGGGTAGCCCGGTGTGGGATGACGAGAAGTCGGTTGTCAGATGTCCACCGGTACCCACCGATCATTGCTACTCGGCGGCGACGGGATCCATCGGTTCGGGTCACCCACAAGCCGTCCTGGTCGCCCTTCCGGTTCCACATTGCAACGTGGGCAATCCAGGTTCCATCCGGTGACGCGAGAAGGCCCGTCAAACGTTTGCTCCGGGCGAGCTCGATAAGCGACTCATCGCGGGTGTCGTATGCCCAATATGAAGGATCATCCGGTGAGGCGCGTCGTCCGGACAGAAGAAGACGGACGTTGCCGGGGTCATCGGGTGCCGGGATCCAGGCTTGGACCGAACCATTGATCGGGAGACGAACCTTTCGCCCGTCTTCACCGTCAGCGCGCGCAAGCATGATCTGGGTCAAGCCGAAGGCAGAGTTGGACCAACCGGACGACCCGGCACCTGTTGACGGACCACCAGGGGAACCGACCCCGCTGGCGGTGTACGCGACTGCGGTCGCGTCGCTCGAAAACACCGGGGTGGTGGTGGTTGGAAGGGACCACTCCCGCCCGGTAGCAAGGTGCGTGACGGCGGTGTCGCGTCGCTGGACTCGCGGCGTGACCAGGAGGCGCGAGCCGCCAAGCAGGTAACCCCAATCGGGGCGCTCGCGTCGTGGCTCAACCTCTTGAGGCCCGATGACGAACATTCCGCCCTGACCCGGTGCCGGTTGGTCGTAGAAAATGATGCGGTCGTTGTCGTCGGCAAAGAAGGGTTGGGTGACGCCCGTAGCGGCCAACTTGGTAACTCGGATCGCGTTTGACTGGATTGCGGAACTCACCGGTGAGGGCGGGGTCGCGTCTTCGGCAGCTGGCGCGAGGGCGACCGTGTTTGCCGGTTCGTCACGGTTCACTGGTGGCTCGGCCGTAGCCGACGATCCGCTGCCCGCTGCGACCGCTGCGGCCGCTGCGGCCGCTGGGCGAGTGCCTCGGATCGGATCGTCGGTGCATCCAACCGTGGTCGCGGCCATCCCGGCAATGCCCACCAGAACCGCCCGCCTCGACGTTGTTGGGTCCGCCAGCTGCGAACCGACGTCTGGCATCACCCGACGAGGGAGCTTCCCGAGAATGCGTCGTCGCCCTCGGGGGCCGTCAAGTGCGCCGCCTTCAGCGCCATGCGAGGATGGATCAGCACAGGGTCCAACGCGACACATCTTTTCAGTCTCGACCTTGGTCAGCAACTGGCGGGGTCAGGCCCAAACTCGCCTGATGGATACGAAACGTTCGTGAAGGAGTGCTTGGTCGCACGTCAATTCTTAGCAGATTGTAGTCTGGACACGTATCGGCCCAGGGAAGCTTGACGGATTATGCGAGTTCACTGTTCGTCTCCGAAAATGCAACCTACTGGCCGTGCCATGACAATTATCGATCAATTTTTGACAGACTTCTGGAGACATCGTCGTCAGGCTGGATTTGCAGATGATCCTTCGAGGAAGCCATGACCGACCCACACCCGCTTGTGCTTCTCCCTTCAGTTGAAGGTCCCGATTTGCCTGTCGCATCATTGAGGGCCATTCTTCCGGCGTGGCACCCCGAACGGGATTGTCCGGTAGCGTTGTCAGGTGGCTATTCTCATGGCGTCTACGCGCTTGGAGGCAGCCATGTTCTCCGGTTCGCGATTCCGGAACGCGCCGAACGATTAAGGCACGAAGCGGTCATCTTGAATGACCTTGGCGCCCGACCGGGCCTTGTTGACATCGCGGATCGGTTGCCCAGAGTTGTTGCGTCGTTTGACGGTGCACTGTCGACGAATGACAGTCTCTCTTCGAGGTGGCGGGGGTGGCATGGCCTGATCATCAACCGCTTTCAGGGGTCGAACGCATTCAGCGCGTGGCTCGGTGCGAGCGAAGCCACACGTGTGCGGTGGGTCCACGAGGCCGTACGCATCCTTCGAACGGTGCATGGCTTCAGGGACGGTACGCCCTCCGGGCCAGTTCCATCATCGCCTGCGCTACGGTACACCTGTGGGTGGTACGGAACCCGCATGGAAGGAGTGGGGAGCGATTGGTGTGAATGCCACCGCCTGTATTTGTCCAAGCTACGCGACCTCCTTGTAGCGGGTGGAACGGTCAGTCATCGCAATCTCCTAGAAGCTTCGCTCACTGCGTGTTGGGCGCGTCTGGATGCGTTGACCACGGTTTGGGGGCCGCGCACCGGCCACGGCGACTTCCATCTCCACAACATCATCGTCAGTGGCACCGCAGTGACGGGTGTGATCGACTGGGAGTGGGGTGGCTTGACCGAACCTGATGCAGACCTGGCTCACCTACTGCGCTGGTCACTGTTCCCCGGACATCCGGCCGATGAGGATCTTGAGGACCGGGTATCTGCGGGAGACTTCGCCGGAGTTCCATCGGCCATCTGGAACGCATACCCGGAGGTTGCCACCATCGATGGGCTTGAGGACCGTCTTTTCGTCTACCTTGCGGAGCATGACCTGCACCAACTGTCGCAGTACCCGGAATCGCCGCAGGCCATTGCCAGGCTCGAGGCATGGCTCGCCGGTGCGCACCTCACACTAACCCCGAGGAACTAGTGGGAAAAGTGTCGGCCCGGTCACGATCCCGAAGGATGTGACCGGGCCGACAGGTGAGCCAAGACAGACCTATCTTCCTAGGAGACTGGCTTGATCTTGTGCAGCATCAGTGGAAACGTGGTGTGCCAATAGGCACCGTTCACGTAACTGTTGAGCACGGTTGGCCAGTTCGTCCAGCGCAAGGTGTTCATCGGGATCCAGTGATAGAACTGCCACACAGGGATTGTCGGAAGTTCCTTCAGCCAGATAGCCATTGCATCGTGGAAGAGGTCGAGCAGCCTCGGGTCACCCATCGGGACGTTGTTCATGGTCTCAATGACCTTGTCGAACTCCTTGTTCGACCAGCGGCTCCACTGGTTGCCTCCTCCACCCGAGGTGTTCCCTTGAGGCTTGGAATTGACCGATGAGTACAGGTAAAGGGTGTAGTACGGGTCGGCAATCGATGCCCCGTGGCCGAACAGCCATGCACCGCCGAACTTGCCACTGATTGCCTGGGCTGTCCAATCGGGTGGCTGGCTATACGCGGACTCGAAGCCGGCCTTGCGGAGTTGCTCCGCGAGGATTGGACCCGATGTTGCCCAGATGCTGAAGCCGAGTATGTCGATGACAATCCTCTTGCCACCCTTGGCCCAGAAACCCGCACCGTCCTTGGCGTAGCCCTTGGCCTTCATGCGCTTGTCGACCTCACCCAAGTCGAACTTGTTGGTCGGATACTTCTGGAGGAGGTCCTTGATGCTGCCGAAGAACGGGAGGAGCGCCGGATAGGCCGGGTACGGAATTTCCGTTGGAATGCCTGCACCCTCGTACCCGACTTCGATGACCTGTTGGCGATCGAGGGCGTAGCTCAGCGCCCAGCGGATTTCCGGGTCGTTCCACGGTTCCAATTCGGTGTTGACCCACAGGCTATTCGGCCACCAGTCGATGTAGCCGTATGGTGGACGGTTGAAGCTGTGGCTGATGAGCTGCTTGTTCTGCTCAATCAACGGCTTGATGATCTGCGGCAGCAGCGTGAACCCGAGGTCCCCGTCGTTCGAAGCCATGAGTTGGGCCAGGCGGTTGTCATCCGAGTACGGCACAAAGACGATGCGCTGAACATCAGGGAGGTTTCCGGCCGCCGACCAGCCTCCAAAGTCGACGTCCTTCCCCCACCAGTCATCCCGGCGATCCATGAACTTCTGGGTCTCGCTCCAGAGGACAATCTTGTACGGTCCGGTTCCGCAGGGCCATCCCTTTGCAACGTCGAACCACAGGAACTCTGTCGGGTCCTGACCCTCGAAGATGTGCTTGGGAAGCAGTTTGACGCCGTTGTCGAACTTGAAGGCCAGATACTCGAAGAGGAACCGTGGGTTCGGAGTGGTAAACGCAAAGTTCACGGTAAGGTCATCGGTCGCGGCTACCGATTTCAAATACTTCTGCATGTCGGCGCCATACGACAGCTTCAAGTTTGTCATGAGAAGGTTGAAGGTGAACTCAACATCCTTGGCGGTGAATGGTGTGCCGTCCCCCCACTTCGCGCCACTGCGGATTTTCACCGTGAGGCTGGAGAAGTCTTCGGAGTAGGAGTAGCCGGTTGCCAGCCACGGGATCATTTCATCGCCGAACGCCGAATAATAGAACAGGCCTTCCCAGAGAGCAGCGTTGCCGATCTGATGAGTTGCACCAGCCGCGTACGGGTTCCCAATGCCGGCGTCGGTGAACCGGCCACCACCACCACCACCGATGATCTGGAGCGTGCGATTACGTGGCACGTCGGGGATTGCAGCCTGCGCGCCCGCGGTTCCGACGTCCAGACCGCCAAAGGTCGCTGCCAATGCAGCTGCCCCTCCGACGGTTCCTGCACGGAGGACCGACTCACGTGAGTGCCTGGTGTCCAACAAGTCCTGATTCCTTCCCCCAAAGGGTGTGTTTCTGCCAACCTCGGATGGAGCGTTGGCAGTTGGTTAGTCCGGCGACGCCGAACTCCCCCAAACAGTCAAGCAGTCGCAACCAATCGGGTCGCGTTGCCAGCATCCACTCACAACGTATCACGGACCGTGATTGATTGCAATTCCATCGACGTGTCCAAGCTTTTGGTGGCCCCGCATGACTGCGGTAGGGCCGTCGCACATCATCAATGCGAAATCAGGCCCACGCACCCTTTGCCATCATTCCACCGTCCACACAGACGTACTCGCCTGTCATGAAACTGGCAGCGTCGCTTGCGAGGAATAGGATCACGTTGGCGATTTCGTCTGGGGTCCCGATCCGTCCCATCGGATGCGCTTGGGCCGCCTTGACCAGTTTTGCCTGGTAGGTACTTGGGTCACGTCCCAATGCGATCCGGACCAATGGGGTGTCAATCGTGCCCGGGCAGATGGCGAGAACACGGATGCCTTCGTGGGCATACTCGACAGCAAGCTGGCGTGTCAGCGAGAGGACGGCACCCTTGCTGGCGGCGTACGGCGGTACTTCCTTCATTGATTGGAGCCCCTGCACGCTTGCGTTGTTGATGATCGCGCCACCGCCGCGCTTGCGAATGTGGGGGATGCCGTACTTCGCCATAAGAAAGTGGCTCTTCACGTTGACATCCATGATCCTGTCCCAGAGTGCCTCCGGGGTGTCTTCGGCGGTGCAGTAGCTCTCTGCTGGTTGGATCCCAACATTGTTGAAGATCACGTCCAGTCCGCCGTAGGTTTCGACCGCCGTGTCAATCGCGTGGCGCGCCGCCTCGCCGTTGCTAACGTCACCCCTGACGTAGCGACCGTGCCCCCCGGCAGCCTGAATGGCCTGCACCGTCTCCGCACCAGCGGCATCATCAATATCCGCGACGATCACCGACGCGCCTTCGCGACCGAAGGCGATTGCAGTTGCCTGTCCCATTCCCATAGCGCCGCCGGTCACGATCACTACTTTGCCGACGTACCGGCGCTGCGTATCGCTCATGTGCGTACCTCCCTTTCACCTCGGCCTTGGCCCGAGCTTCCATTTACAGGGTAGTCGGTCTGTGCGTGGTCTTGCCTTCCGATGACGGTCTGGTATGAAGTCCGCGTGCTGCTTCCGACGGTAGAAACGCCCTCGCAGGGGTCAGGCAACGCGATGGCTGATGGGTCGCGAACTGCGTCCAGCATGCTGCGCGCGTACCTGTGGCCATTTCGGAACCGCGTGCTGGTTATTGCAATCCTGGTGGCGCTGTCTTCCGCAATTCAGGTGCTGTTGCCTCGCCTGGTCGGAGCGGTCATCGACGGAGCGTCGATTGGCATGCCGCTGAGTGACCTCTACGTGCTCGCCGCAATCTTCGTGTCAGGGGGCGTTGCCGTACAGGTGCTCGGTGTCACCGAGGCGTACCTCGCGGCGGACTTGGGGCAGCGCGCCACAAATTCGGTGCGTGCGGACGTGACCCGTCACCTGTTGACCTTGGACCGTGAGTTCTTCGCCTCCAATTCGCCTGGGATGCTCATCGAGAGGGTTGACGGCGACACCACATTGCTTTCCGGGTTGTTTGGACGACTGACCGTAGAGGTCGCCCAAGGTGTCCTCATCTTGGCCGGTGTGCTCGCGATGACGGCGTCAATCTCGCAAGTGATCGCTGCAATGTTGGTGGTCATCCTCCTGGTGACGTGGGCTACGTTGCGTGCCGTCCACAAGCACGCTTCGCCAGTCAGGATTGCGCGCCAGGCATCTTCAGCCGACATATTCGGGTTCATCGAGGAACGGATTGCCGGGATTGACGATACTCGGGCCAGCGGTGCCGTCGGGTACGCGCAAGCGCGCCTCGAAACCCATCTCACCCAGTGGCTTAGGATCACGCTTCAGTCCGTCGCGTGGAACGGGTTCTCCGGGGCGACCATCACCATTGCCGTTGGAGCAATGCTCGCTGTCGTCTTCGTCATTGGAGGGCTCCGCCTCGTCGACGGAACGTTGTCTCTTGGGCACCTGGTTACGCTCGTTGCCTGGGTCGACATGCTGCGCCGGCCGGTAGAAGGGTTTGGCCGTCAGGCACAGGAACTTGGGCACGCCGCTGCGGGGGCGGCGCGCCTTGCCGAACTGTTTGCGCTTCGGTCGTCTCGGGGGTCTCAGACCGGTTCCACAACTGGTCACCTCGATCGTCAGGCTGAGTTTTGGGAAACCGATGGCGGACCGCTTGGCCTCTCACTGGACGGCGTTAGTTTCACGTATGAGGACGCTGACCAGCCAGCCGTCGCGAACCTCACGCTCGAGTTGCCACCCGGTGCCTTTCTCGCGGTGGTCGGACACACCGGAAGTGGCAAGACGACCTTGGGCAGACTGATCGCTCGGGAAGTCGAGACAGGCCGGGGGAGCGTCCGGATTGGCACCCGTGACGCGTGGGTTGACCTCGCAAGGGTGCCAGAGGTTCAACTCCGCCAGATGGTTGCAGTGGTGAACCAAGATGTTGCACTCTTCCACGCGAGTGTGCGTGACAACGTGACATTGTTCGACCCGGATATTCCAGATACGTCGGTGGTCAATGTTCTGGAACGCGTTGGATTGGGTCCATGGCTGGCAGGGCTACCCAACGGGGTAGCGACCCACCTGTCACCAGCGGGTGGACGCGAGCAAGTCCAACTATCCGATAGCCCGATTGTGGGGACCGCTGGCATGTCGGCGGGCGAGGCGCAACTTCTGGCGCTGGCTCGGGTGTTCCTCGGTAACACCCGCCTCGTGGTACTCGATGAACCGGCGGCCCGGATCGATCCGGTCACCGAACTCGCACTTGTACACGCGCTTGATGATCTTGCCCGCAACCGAACCGTGGTCGTGATCGCGCACCGTCCATCGACCATCGGGCACGCATCTCACGTCGCGGTGATGGAAGCAGGACGCCTCGTCGCGTTCGGGCCCTCGACAGACGCGTTGGTCGCCCGATTCATCGCGCCCGAGGCATCATTGCACCCGACGACAGACTACGAACCAACGACGTCAGTACGTCAAGTCGTCAAGACGACACTGAAGACGGCTGAAATTGGGATAGGTCGGTCGAATGCAACCACTCGGGACGCTGCGTCAAGAGGGTCGGTATGGCCTGTCCTTGGCGGGATCATCCGCGCAATGCCGTGGTGGTGGCTTGGAAGTGTGGTGATGGCCGGGTTTGTCGGGTATGTGATCGGACTGGTCCCCGGTCTTGTCATTCGGGAATTCCTCGATGCTGCGTCGCACATGGCACGCGGTGATGATCCCTCGAAGTTGCTCTGGCTGGGAACCACGATATTCCTGTTTGGGGTCGTCCGAGCGATCCACATGGCGATCACGGCGACCGTCGAACCAACGACGCAAACCATGGGATCAGGCGTGCTGATCGCAACCTGCTTCGCAGGCGTCATGCGATCAAGGCGGTACCCGGCGCTTCCCGGGTCTCCAGGTGAGGCGGTCAGCCGCTTTCGTGATGACACGCTGGTGATCGGTCGGTTTGCAACCTGGCTCGGCGACCCGTTCGGGCAAGTTGCCCTCGGGGTAGGCGCATTCTTGGTCCTGTGGTCTCGCGACTCTCAGGTTGCTGTCGCGTCGGTCGCACCCATCCTCATCGCCATGCTGGTCTCGCAGGCTGCCAGTGGTCCTGTGCAACGCGCTCGGCAGGAGGCTCAGGCGGGAATAGCAAAGGTCACGGACCTGCTCGGCGATGTATTTGGTGGTGCCTCGGTAATTGCGATGTCGCGTACGAGTGATCATGTAATTGCACGCGTGCAACAGCACGGAGACAACCGCCGTCGTGCGGCCCTTCGTGAGGTGCTTCTCACTCAGATTGTCCAGGCGCTCTCGCGAAACGTCGCGACGCTCGCCTCAGGTGTCGCGCTCATCGTGTCGGTCCCAGCCATCGCTGACGGGAGGCTAACGAGCGGAGATGTAGGGCTCACACTATCGTACGTGACGTGGCTGGCGGTGCTTGCCGGGTTCTACGGGGACTTTGTCCTGCAGTTCCGCCAGGCGCGGGTTGCCCTTGCAAGGCTCACAGAACTCGTCCCTGATACCAAGATCGGGAGGGAGTTGGCCGCGCATCACCTTGGGATCTGGCATGCGAACCAACGTGATCTCGAACCGCTAACGCAGTCTCCCCTTGAAGCCCGTGAGGATCTGCTGACGGACTTATCTGTAGATGGCCTGACGTTTGCGTTTCCTGCGAGTGAGCGCCAAACCGATGCGCGGATGCCAGCAGCGTCGATGGGCATCTTTGGCGCGACGTTCCGGGTCTGGGCGGGGTCGTTCACGGTCATCATCGGACGTGCTGGGTCGGGCAAGACAACCCTATTGCGGACCGTGATGGGCCTGCTGCCCGCTTCATCCGGATCGGTCTCCTGGAACGGTGTCGAAGTCCCTGACGTTGGGTCCTGGTTCGTGCCTCCTCGAGTGGGCTATGTCGGGCAGGTACCCCGACTGTTTACCGACAGCGTTCGGGCAAATATTCTTTCCGGGAGGGGCATGGGTTTGGCAGACATGGATTCGAGACTTGCCAGCGCACTGCAACTAGCGACGCTGGATGGAGACATTTCGGCGGGGTTGCTATCGCTTACGACCTCGGTTGGGCCGAGAGGACTGCGGCTGTCAGGCGGGCAGGCGCAGCGCGTTGGTGTCGCGCGGATGCTGGTCACCCACCCATCGCTACTGGTTGTTGACGACCTGTCGAGTGCCCTTGATGAAGCGACTGAGTCAGAACTTTGGTCGCGTTTGTTTGCCAGTGGCCCCGTGACGATCCTTGCCTCGTCAAATCGTTCTCGTGTGATCGCAATGGCTGATCAAGTTATCGAGGTGGTCGATGGCCGGTGCCGTGTGATCCGCCAACGCTGAGTTCGTCCGGATGCCGAGGTTCCAATTTCTGCATCATGAGAAAGCGTGGGCGAGCCCGAATGCCGCTCCCGCGGCCAGTCCACCTACCACGAGCGTCTGGACGGCCGACCGAACAAGGTGCATTCCGGTAAACCGCCCTTTACCCGCCCCGAATGCCAGAAGAGCGACACCGGTAGAAACCACTGACTAGATCATCGCGTCGCCAACGACCGGGACCAGCATGCACGGAACAAGTGGCACGAGACCGCCAACGATGTATGCGCCGCCGATGGTGAACGCACTGATGAGCGCACGGTGAGGATCGGGCCGCTCGATCCCGAGTTCGAACCGCATCATGAACTCGACCCACCGGTCACTGTCGGCGGTGATGGCCGCAACAACGCGGTCCACCGGTTCACCGTCGAGACCGTAACCTCGCAGGATGCTCACGACGTCAGCAACTTCCAACTGCGGGACCTCAGCGATTTCACGCCGTTCACGTGCCACTTCGGCATCGTCGTGTTCGATGTCAGTCCGGGCAGCAAGGTAGCCACCAAGTCCCATGGCGATTGCGCCGGCGGCAACTTCGGCCAGCCCGGCCGTGACGATCAGTGACGACGACGTGACAGCCGCCGAGAGGCCGGCTGCGAGTGCAAAGGGAACCGTTAGCCAATCGGACATCCCGATCACGACGTCACGAACCGCTTCGGTGGCCGTGAAGTGCCTCTCGACATGAGGCGTAGTTGGCATTCTTTCTGAATCCTCAAGGGCGCCATCGGGTCCCGCTCGACACTTGGCGCAATCGCCAAGGGACCCAAGGCTCGGGCCGATTTTGGAGCACCCGGTCTCGTGCGACCCGTCCCATGGAACTCATCGCCAGATGCGACGACGCAGGTTTGAGAATGAAGTGGGCGACCCACCGCGTGAGCCTCGCGACGGGGTCTCTCAGGATGAGGATGGCCACGACCGTCAGGAGGAACCCGCATATCGAGCGAATTGCGGTTTGTGCACCGTATGCACGCTGGATCTCGACAAGTGCCTGCACCACGCCCCACGCCGAGATCATGATCCCGGCAATCATGAGCGGGAGGACGATGACAGTTGCAATCAGTCCATACGCCAGTGACCGGCGCTCTCCCCAGGGTTCCTTGATCACCAGGGCACGGCGCGCCTCCCGGTCAATGATCCAGGCGCCAAGTAGCCAGACCAACCCGAGGGCTACCGGTAGTGACCGTCGCCCTACCTGCCCCTGGTCGCCCGAGGGCTTTGCTTCCTGAATGTCCAGTTCGGGCGCGACTGCCACAGAAGGTGCCATCGGGGTTGTTGTGGTGGATGTTCGGGGCGACAACACCTCGGTCGATACGAACCTGTCACCCACGACCGTGCCAAACAGGTCGGTTGGAGGCGGGTGTGCCGTTGCGTACCCTATCAGGGCAACTAGGGATGCGAGCAGGACCATCGAGAGGATGAGCCAGCCTTGGCGCTCCCGGTTCGACCACATGGCTGCCAGAATGTTGTCCGGTTCTGGAAGTTTTTCGGTGGGTGCGAAGTCGTCAATCCACGGCATGACGGACGCAAGCGTCCCGACAGGAGCCGCGAAGTCGGTCTCACTCGACGCCCGGGGTGGGTCGACCCCCTGGAAGAGAGACGGTTCAAGTGCAGCGTTAAGGCGGGCCACACGTGTCGTTGCGCGAGAGACGCCGGGGCGTGGCAACCAGAGCTGAGTATCGATCTCCGGGGCCGATGATAGGGCCGGTTCGGTCCCATCACTGCGACGCGGACCCGGCTTGCCTCCCATTACAAGTTCCTATTGCCCGTGTCTGAGCCTCGCGATTAGCCGCGACGGCAACCCAGCTTCGCGCATCTTTCG